>NZ_JBITEP010000022.1:0-117796 GCF_044455315.1 Micromonospora sp. NPDC051300
ATGTCCTGTTCGCCATGCTCCGCGACAAGATCCCCTACCAGCCCCGCCCAGCCACGCCGATCGCCGCTCGACGAAACCCATAGGGACACCCCCCCACCCCCGGCATCGATCTTGCGGTTTCGGCCTGGGCGCAACAGGACGAAGCCGACGTCGGTGGGGCCGAAACCGCAAGATCGACGAGGTGGGGCGGTGGGGAAGAGCGAGTGGGTAGGGTCGGGGGGTGGACGATCTCGACGTGCTGGACTGGCGGGAGCGGGTGGCCGGGCTCTACCTGTCCGACCTCGACCTGGGCGGGTTCCGCCAGGCCCGGGATCTGCTGTTCGGCAGCCACCCGAGCAGTCCGGTCCCGGCCGACCAGCGGGCCGGCTTCACCGGGCTGCGCTGGTATCCGCCCGACCCGGCCGCCGTGGTCGAGGCGCCGCTGCGGCCCGCCTCGGGCGAGCTGAGCATCGACACCGGGGGACCGGACGGGGTGGTCGACTACCGCCGGGTGGCGGTCGCCGAGACGCCGTGGGGGCCGCTCACGCTCTGGTGGATCGACGCGTACGGGGGTGGGCTGTTCGTGCCGCTGCGCGACGCGAGCTGCGGCGACGGGTCGTACGGCGGGGGGCGCTACCTCACCGACACGGTGAAGGGCACGTTCGGTCGGGGCCTGACGGTGCTGCCCGGTAACCGGGTCCGGCTGGACGCCAACTACCTCTACAACCCCAGTTGCGCCTACGACGACAGGTGGGCCTGCCCGCTCGCCCCGCCGGAGAACCGCGTCGACGTGCCGCTGCGCGCCGGCGAGCGGGCCTGGCACGACTGATCCGAGCGTGACCGACGCGTGAGGGAGGGCCCCGGCGGGACCCTCCCTCGTGCCGGTGCCGGCCGCCTCAGCGGGCGGTGGCGCCGGTGGGCGTCAGGTGCATCCGACCCAGCATCTGCCGGGCCTGCTCGGCCAGTTCCGCGTCCACGGTGACCGCGTACTGGCTGGCCCGCAGCGAGCTGGCCGACGTGAAGTCGCGCTGCCCGCCGCTCATGGCGTGCGCGACCGCGCCGAACACGGCGCCCCAGATCGCGCCGATCACCAGGCCGACCAGGATCACCGCCAGCCAGTTGCCCGCGGTGAAGATCCCGAAGAGCAACCCGATGAACAGGCCGAACCACGCGCCGGTGCCGGCGCCCAGCAGGGCCGCCCGGCCGGTCGTCAACCGGCCCATCACCGTCTCCACCAGCGTCAGGTCGGTGCCGACGATCGAGGTCCGTTCCACCGGGAACCGGTTGTCGGCCAGATAGTCCACCACGCGCTGGGCGGACGGATAGTCCGGATACGAGCCGATCGTGACGGTCGGCGGGCCGGCCTGCGGCCCGTGCCCGTCCCCGCTCGGCGGCATCGGGCGACCGCCCGGGCCGGACGGGAGGTTGTCGCTGCCCGGCATCCCGGGACGCCAGGCCGCGGTCGGAGTCGAGGGTCTGGTCATGAGCATCCTCCTTCGTCAACCCGCCGCGTTCCCGTCGCCGGCGAGCGGTAACGCGGCGACCGCCGGCGATCCGGGCAGGCATGGCGACGCCGTGGCCGGGTAGCCACCACCGTGCGGAGCGGACGGATCAGCGAGCACGGCTTCCTCGCCGACGGGCGCAGCGCCGCCCTGGTGGACACCGCCGGCGCGGTGAACTGGTGGTGCCCTGCCCGGTTCGACGGGCCGTCGGTCTTCGGGCGGCTGCTCGACGACGACGCCGGGCACTGGGCGATCCGACCCGACGGCGGGTTCACCAGCACCCGGTCCTACCTGGACGACACGCTCGTGCTGCGTACCGTCTTCACCACCGCGACCGGGACGGTGGCCGTCACCGACGCCCTGGCGCTGGAGCCCGGCGCGCGCGGCCACGACATCGGCAGGCGCTCACCCCGGGTGCTGGCCCGGGTGGTCGAGGGCCTCGACGGCGAGGTGCCGATGCGGGTGGACTACGCGCCCCGGTTCGAGTACGGGCGGGTCGGCGCCTACCTCACCGAACACGGCGGGGTGATCACCGCCACCGCCGGCGCCTGCCGGCTGGAACTGCGCAGCGACGTTCCGCTGACGTTCGCCGAGGGCGCCGCCGCGGGGCGGTTCACCGCCCGCGCCGGCAGCGCCCACCACTTCACCCTCGGGTACGCCCCGACGTACGCCGGCGACGCGCCGGTGCTGCCCGACGCCGCCGAGGCGGTGGCCACCACGGTCGCCGGCTGGCGCTCCTGGGTCGACCTGCACGACTACCGGGGCGAGTACCGCGACCTGGTCCGGCGCAGCGCGCTCGTGGTGCAGGGGATGACCTACGGGCCGAGCGGCGCGGTCGTCGCGGCGGCCACCACCGCGCTGCCGGAACAGCTCGGCGGGGACCGCAACTACGACTACCGCTTCGTCTGGCTGCGCGACTTCAGCCTGACCCTGCAGGCGCTCTGGCGGGCCGCCTGCCCGGACGAGGCCGACCGGCAGTTCACCTGGGTGGCGCGGGCGATGGGGCGGATCGGCGACGCCCCCGCGCCGATCATGTACGGGGTCGAGGGGGAGCGGGACCTGACCGAGCACGACCTCGACCACCTCGCCGGCTACGCCGGCAGCCGGCCGGTGCTGGTCGGCAACGACGCCTGGCGGCAGCGGCAGAACGACGTGCTGGGCGAGGTGCTCGACGCGGCCTGGCTGATGCGGCACTACCTGGACCCGATGTCGCCCGACGTGCGCCACCTGCTGAGCACGCTCGCCGACCAGGCGATGCGCGACTGGCGCAAGCCGGACTCCGGGATGTGGGAGGCGCGCGACGCCGAGCGGCACTACGTGTCGTCGAAGGTGCAGTGCTGGACCGCGCTGGACCGGGCGGTGCGCTTCGGGCCGCGGATCGGCGAGCCGGCCGACGTGGCCCGCTGGGCGGCCGCCCGGGACGAGATCCGCGCGGCGGTGCTCAGCCGGGGCTGGAACGAGCGCGTCGGCGCGTACACCGGGGCGTTCGACTCCGACGACCTGGACGCCTCGGTGCTGGCCATGCCGCTGGTCGGCTTCCTGCCGGCGGACGACCCGCGGATGCGCGCCACCATGGACGTGGTCGAGCGGCGGCTGTCGCACAACGGGCTGCTGCGCCGCTGGGACGGCGACCCGGCCGGCTTCGTGATCTGCTCGTTCTGGCTGGCCGGCTGCCTGGCCGAGGCGGGTGAGCTGGACCGGGCCCGGCGGCTGTTCGAGCAGCTCGCCGCCCGCACCAACGACCTGGGCCTCTACGCCGAGCAGATCGACCAGGTCACCGGCGAGCAACTGGGCAACTTCCCGCAGGCGTTCTCGCACATCGGGCTGATCAACACCGCCGGCCGGATCACCGACGCCGCCGCGCGGTTCGCGCACGACCGACCGGCCGTGCCGACCGGCGCGGCCCGCACGGAGGGAGTGACCGGATGACCGGACGACTGGCGGGCAAGACCGCCCTGATCACCGGCTCGGACTCGGGTATCGGCCAGGCCACCGCCATCGAGTTCGGCCGGGAGGGCGCCGACGTGGTGGTGCACTACCTGCACGACCACGCCGGGGCGAACCACACCCGGGCCGAGATCGAGGCGGCCGGCTCGCGGGCCGTGGTGGTGCAGGGCGACATCAGCGTCGAGCACCAGGTGGAGGCGATGTTCGACGAGGCGCTGGCCGAGTTCGACCGGCTGGACGTGCTGATGAACGACGCCGGCGTGGACGCCTCCGGCATCCCGGTGGCCGACCTGGACACCGAGACCTGGGACCGGTGCATCCGGACCAACCTCTACGGCATGTTCTTCTGCTGCCGGCGGTTCGTCAGGCACCGCCGTGACGTGGGCGGCGGCGGCAAGATCGTCAACATCACGTCGATCCACCAGGAGGTGGCCCGGGCCGGCGGCGCCGACTACGACTCCAGCAAGGGCGGCATGCTGGAGCTGGCCAAGAGCCTGGCCCTGGAGGTCGCCCCGATGCGGATGAACGTGAACAACATCGGACCCGGCATGGTGCTCACCCCGTTCAACCAGGAGGCGATCGACAACCCGGACTACCTGCACGAGCAGGTGCAGAGCATCCCGTGGAAGCGGGCCGCGGAACCGGCCGAGATCGCGAAGTTGGCCGTCTTCCTGGCCAGCGACGACGCCGACTACGTCACCGGCTCGACCTACTTCATGGACGGCGGACTGATGCAGAACCAGGGCCAGGGCGCCTGACGGCACGACCGCGCCGGATGCGGGAGGATGGCGCGGTGGAGCTGGTCATCATCGCGGACACCCACGTCCCGAAGCGGGCGCGGGACCTGCCGGCCCCGCTGTGGGCGGCGGTGGAGGCCGCCGACGTGGTGCTGCACGCCGGCGACTGGGTGGACGTGGCGCTGCTCGACGCGCTGGAGGCGCGCGCCCGCCGACTTGTCGGGGTCTACGGCAACAACGACGGGCCGGCCCTGCGCGCCCGGCTGCCCGAGGTGGCCCGGGTCGAACTGGCCGGGCTGCGGGTCGCGGTGGTGCACGAGACCGGCCCGAAGACCCGCCGCGAGGAACGCTGCGCCGCCGCGTACGGCGACCGCGACCTGCTGGTCTTCGGGCACTCGCACATCCCCTGGGACAGCGTCGCGCCCGGCGGGCTGCGGCTGCTGAACCCCGGTTCGCCCACCGACCGGCGGGCCCAGCCGCACGCGACCTACCTGACCGCGCGGGTGGCGGCGGGGCGGCTCGACCGGGTCGAGCTGCACCGCCTGCCCCCGCGCTGACCGAGGTGTCTCAGCGCCCCCGGCCGGTCTCCGCCTGGAGTTCGTCGATGCGCCGGGACGCCTCGGCCTTGGTCAACCCGTCCGGCACCGTCTCGCCGGCCTCCTGGGCCAGCGTGTGCAGGTAGGACTCCTGGGCCGCGGTCGGCGGCTCGTCGCCGGTCACCCAGTCGTCCGGGTCCTTGACGGCGGCGTCCGGGTTCACGGTGCGGTTGTCGTTGGCGCGGTCGGCCATGCTGATCACCTCTCCTCGTACAGGTGTGCCATTACCCCCGTGCCCGCGAGTTCATACCGGTCCGCGCCTACGATCGACCGATGACAGCGGACCGAGCGGGTGTGGTGGTGGTCGGCGCGGGCATCGCCGGGGTGGCGTGCGCGACCGAGCTGGTCCGGGCCGGCATCCCGGTCGAGGTGCGCGAGCGTGCCCGGGTGACCGGTGGGCGGATGGCCAGCAAGCGCTTCGACGGCCGCCCCGCCGACCTGGGCGCCGCCTACTTCACCGTGGACGACCCGGACTTCGCCGCCGTGGTGGCGGACTGGCAGGCCGCCGGGTTGGCCCGGGAGTGGACCGACACGCTCGTCGCGTACGGGCCGCGGGGGCGCGAGGAGGTGGGCGGGCCGGTGCGCTGGGCCGCCCCGCGCGGGCTGCGCTCGCTTGTCGAGCACCTGGCCACCGGCCTCGCGGTGACCCACGACCGGCTGGTGATGACCGTCGAGCCGGGCCCCACCGTGGACGGGCGGGCCGCCGAGGCGGTGGTGCTCGCCATGCCCGGCCCGCAGGCCGCCCTGCTGCTGGACCCGGCGCTGGCCGAGGCCACCCGCGCGGTCGCGGCCCAACGCTGGGCGTCCGCGCTCACCGGGGTCCTGCACTTCCCGTCGCGCCGCTGGCCCGACTTCCGGGGCGCGTTCGTCAACGACCACCCGGTGCTGAGCCTGGTCTGCGATGACGGCGACCGTCGGGGCGACGGCGCCCCGGTGCTTGTCGCGCACACCACCGCGGAGTTCGCCGCCGGGCACCTGCTCCAACCCACCGGCGCCCGCCCGGAGATCGAGCAGGCCGTCCGGGACCTGCTCGGCCTGAGCGAGCCGCCCACGTCGACCCACGTGCACCGCTGGACGTACGCCCGACCGACGGTGGTCGGCGAGGGCGGCACGTACCACCTGGACCGCGACGGGATCGGCCTGGCCGGCGACGCGTTCGGCCGCCCCCGGGTGCAGAGCGCCTGGCGCTCCGGCCGGGACCTGGGCCGCGCCCTGGCCGACCGTCTCGGCTGAGATCAGCCGGCCGGGACGGGCTGCTCGGTCCGGCCCACCTCGGACCGGTCCCGGGTGCGCTCGCCGGCGCGGTCCAGCACCTGCATGACCGGGGTCGCGGCGATCCCGTGCGCCACCACCGAGACCACCACCACCAGGCCGACGGTGGCCCACAGCAGCTCCGCCTGCGGGAAGTCGGTCTTGCTCGTCGCGTAGGCCAGGTAGTAGAACGAGCCGACGCCACGGATGCCGAACACCGAGATCACCCAGTGCTCGGACGCCCGGCCCGGCGCGCCGCGCAGCGACAGCCAGCCGAGCAGCGGGCGGATCACCAGCACCAGGGCCAGGCCGACCAGCGCCGCCGGCCAGGTGAGCGGCGCGAGCAGGCCGCCGATCACCGCGCCGCCGAACAGCAGCAGCAACAGCACCGTGAGCAGGCGCTCCACCTGCTCGGCGAAGTCGTGCAGCACGGAGTGGAACTCGCTGGTGCGCTCGGCGGCCCGGATCGCCCGGGCGGCCACGAAGACGGCCAGGAAGCCGTAGCCGCCGACCACCTCGACCAGCCCGTACGCGAGGAACGTCGCGGCCAGCGCGAGGAAGCCCTCGGAGTGCTTGGCCAGCCGCAGCGCGCTCGGGGCCCGGAAGAAGAGCTTGCCCAGCAGCCAGCCGACGAGCAGCCCGCCGCCGACGCCGACGGCGAGCTTGTAGACCACGTCCACGGCCAGCCACTCGCCGAGCCAGTCGGCCGGGGCGAGACTGGTGCTGGCGATCGCGATGGCGGCGTAGACGAACGGGAAGGCCAGTCCGTCGTTCAGGCCGGCCTCCGAGGTGAGCGCGAAGCGGACCTCGTCCTCCGAGTCCTCCGCGTCGGTCGGTTCGCCGACCTGGACGTCGGAGGCGAGCACCGGGTCGGTCGGGGCGAGCGCGGCGCCGAGCAGCAGCGCCGCCGCCGGCACCAGACCGGCCCACCACCAGCCGAGCAGCGCCACCGCGGCGATGCACAGCGGCATGGCGATGGCCAGCAGCCGCCAGGTCGAGGACCAGCGGGCCCAGCTCAACGGCCTGTCGATCTTCAGGCCGGCGCCCATCAGGGCGACGATCACGCCCAGCTCGGTCAGGTGGGTGGTCAGCTCCGGCGAGCGCAGCGGGTCCGGCGTGGGCAGGCCGGTCGGCAACGCGAAGACCAGCATGCCGAGCCCGAGGAACGCGATCGGCATGGACAACGGCCGCTTCTCCAGCACCCGGGGCAGGATCCCCGCCAGCAGCGCACCGACGCCCAGCAGAGCGAACGCGACATCGACCGGTTCCACGACCCCACCCTTTCGCCGCCCGGCGGCCGGGCAGTGGTGCTCAGCAGTGCCCCGAACCGGTACCGGCTAAGCCTTTCGACGCAACGCGGTCGACCGGCGGCTCAGCCCAGCGAACCGATGGCGCTCGCGGGCAGCGCGTCCAGCAGCTCGGCCGGGTCCTCGTACACCGCCACCGCGCCCGCGCCGGCCAGCTCCGCCCGCCCGGTGCCGCCGCAGGTCAGCCCGATGCAGGGGATGTCCAGCTTGCCGGCGGCGGCCACGTCCCACACGGAGTCGCCGACGAAGACCACCCGCCCGGCGGTGAGCCCCGACTGGTCCAGCGCGGCGGCCAGGATGTCCGGCGCGGGCTTGCTCTCCTTCGCGTCGGCGGACGAGGTGACGGTGTCGATCACGTCGTCCGCGTCGAGCACCGCCCGTAGCGCGGCGACCTCGTGCTCGGCCGCCGAGGTCGCCAGCACCACCCGCAGGCCCCGGTCCGCGCAGGCGTACAGCAGCTCCCGCGCCTTGGGCAGCGGCGTGAGCCGCTCCCAGTACTCGGCGTAGAGCGTGTCGTGCGCGTCGCGCAGGCGCCCGTCGGCGTCGGTGTCCCGCTCGGCGCCCAGCAGGTGGTCGAGGAGCTTGTCCGAGCCCATGCCGATGGACCGGTGGATCCGCGCCATCGGTACCCGGTGGTCGGCCTGGCGCAGCGCCTCCCACCAGCTCACCGTGTGCAGGTAGGTGGAGTCGACCAGGGTGCCGTCCACGTCGAAGAGGACGCCGTGTCGCATGTCGTCTGCCATGGTTGGCCTCCTACCCGGGCGGGACGCCGCCGACTCCCGGCTCACCCGGCGGGAATGAGGATCTCGAACCAGACCGTCGAGCCGCGTACCGTCGGATCGGTGCCCCAGGCGTCGCTCAGCTCCTCGATCAGGCCGAGCCCGCGCCCCCGGCTGCTCAGCGTGTCGGTCTGCGCCCGGGTCACCTGACCGCGGGTGCCGGAGTCGGCGACCGAGACGAGCAACCGCTCGGCGCTCAGGTCCACCTCCACCCGGGCGGCGGTGCCGGCGTGCAGCAGGGCGTTGGTGGTCAGCTCGCTGGTGCAGAGCACCGCCGCGCCGACCACGGCCTCCGGCACCTGCCACTCGGTGAGCTGGGCGGTCATCCAGTGCCGGACCCGGCTCGGTGCGGTCGGTTCGGCCGGCACCTCCATCCCCGCCGAGCGGCTGGGCCGCACCGCGTGCTCCACCGCCAGCACTGCCACGTCGTCCTCGGTGGCGCCCGGCACGGCGGCGGTCGCGACCGCGCACAGCGCCCGGGGGTCTCCGCCGCTCGCGGCGCTCACCGCCGCGCCCAGCCCGGCCAGCCCGGCGGTCAGGTCCTGCCAGCGCCGCTCCACCACGCCGTCGCTGTAGAGCAGCAGCGTGTCGCCGGGGCGGAACGGCACGGTGACCGTGCGCTGCCGGCCGCCGAGGCCGAGCGGCGGGCCGGGTGGCACGTCGACGAACTCCGCGGCCGGACCGTCGCCGGGCCGGCCGCGCCGGATCAGCGGCGCGGGATGACCGGCGCTGGCCAGCGTGATCCGCTCCCGGTCGACGTCGACCACGCCGAACACCACGGTGACGAACAGCTCGTGCGTGCCGCCCTCGGTGCCGAGGCTCGCCACCAGCCGGTCCAGGCCGGCGAGCACCGCGTCCGGCCGGGGGTCGGACAGCGCCAGCGCGCGCAGCGCCGCGCGGACCTGGCCCATCCGCGCGGCGGCCTGCACGTCGTGGCCGGCCACGTCGCCGAGCACCACCCCGAGCGCGCCGGTGGGCAGCAGGAACGCGTCGTAGAAGTCGCCGCCGGCGGCGTTGCCGTCGACGCCCGGGTCGTAGCGGGCGGCGATGCGCAGCCGGGGCAGGTCGGGCAACTGCTCCGGCAACATGCTGCGTTGCAGCAACTGGGCGGTGCCGTGCTGGGTCTCGAACCGGCGGGCCCGCTCGGCGGCCTGACCGATCAGCTCGGCGGACGCGGCGAGCAGCGCCCGCTCCGCCGGGGACCACGGCCGGGGCGCGTGGTAGCCGACCGTCAGCGCGCCCCGGACCACCGTCGAGCGCAGCGGCAGCGCGGCCAGGGCCCGGACCTTCTCGTCGTGCCGGTCCGCCGCGACGTCCCGCAGCGGCTGCCCGTCGGCGACGAACGAGGGCACGCCGCTGCGCGCGGCCACCGCGGCCGGCAGCGGCGAGTCGGCGGGCATCCGGCGCCACAGCGGGGGCAGCCGCTCGTCGGCCTCGTCGAGCAGCTCGCCCCGGATCCGGCGGACCAACCGCCAGGTGGACCCCTCGTCCACGGCGAAGGAGACCCGGTCGGCGTCGAACGAGTGCAGGCAGTAGCGCAACGTCACCCGGGCCACGTCGTCGAGCGTGAGGGTGCCGGAGAGCGCCGCGGCGAAGTCGCTCAGGCTCTGCAACTGCTGGGTCAACTGGGTGGTCTGGGCGGAGACGGTCAGCACGCCGACGATGCGGCCGGCGGAGTCGCGGACCGGGGAGTGGCCGCGGGTGAACACCGCGGGCTCGGCCTGCCGGTCGGCCGGCAGCACCGCCTCCCGTTCCAGGAAGGGCTCCCCCCGCCGGTACACCCGCTCCAGCGCGTCACCCGCGCCGGCCTCCCGCCACACCTCGGCGAACACCTGCGCCGCCGGGCGGCCCAGCGCGTCCGGGTGCCGGTCACCGATCAGCTCGGCGTAGCCGTCGTTGTAGAGCAGGGCCAGGTCGTCGCCGAGGAGCAGGGCCATCGGTACGGGGGAGGACAGCACCACGTCCGCCACGGCGCGGACCGCGGGATCCCAGCTCTGCGGGGCGCCCAGCGGCGTACCGGCCCACGGGTGGGTGGTCGCTCCCGGAGTGGGGGCGGACGGCGTGGGAATCCGACCGACGGTGCCTGGCATGACCGCAGCCTAACCGGAGCGTGGCCGGGTGGTTCCGGTCATGCGTCCGGTGCCGGCGCCGAGCCCCGCCGGCCGGGACGTCAGGGCAGGTCAGGGCCGGTTCGACGGGTCATGTCGGGAAATTGCCCCGGTCCGGTCCGCGTGCTCCCGAGAGCACCGGGTATGCGGGCGGCGCAGTTCACGCGACAGGAGGGACATCATGCCGAAAACCCTCGCCGTCGGGCAGGTCGACATCAGTGCGGCCTGGACCGACTTCTGGAGGTCGGTGCTGCTCTTCGTACCGAGGGCCATCGCGTTCATCGCGATTCTCGTGGTGGGTTGGCTCATCGCCCGAGCCGTCCTCAAAATCGTGGACGCGGCACTGGAACGGGTCGGGTTCGACCGCGCCGTGGAACGCGGCGGGATCAAACGCGCCCTCGAACGCACCAAGTACGACGCCAGCGACATCCTGGCCAGACTGGCCTACTACGCGGTCCTGTTGTTCACCCTGCAGTTCGCCTTCGGGGTGTGGGGACCCAACGCGATCAGCGACCTGATCCGCGGGGTGGTGTCCTGGCTGCCACGGGCCTTCGTGGCGATCGTCATCGTGGTGATCGCGGCCGCCATCGCCAACGCCGTCCGGCAGTTGGTGTCCGGCGCGCTCGGCGGGCTCTCGTACGGCCGGGTGCTGGCCGACGTGACGGCCTTCTTCATCCTGGCGCTCGGTGTCATCGCGGCGCTGAACCAGGTGGGCATCGCCACCACGGTGACCACGCCGGTGCTCATCGCGTTCCTCGCCACGGTGGCGGGAATCCTGGTCGTCGGTGTCGGCGGTGGTCTGATCAAGCCGATGCAGAACCGCTGGGACGGCTGGCTGGACCGGGTCGCGGAGGAGTCCCGCGCGTTCCGGCAGCAGCGGCAGGCCCAGCAGGTCGGTCGCAGCGACTACGACCGGCGGATGGCCGACCGGGGCGGACAGCCCGCGCCCGCGACGCCGCAGTCGTCGATGTCCGGGTCGGGCACCTACCGCTCGGGCCAGGCGGGCGACGAGACGCAGCAGTTCCGCCGGCCCAACGGCTGACGGGTGAACGGGTGACGGGGTGTCCGCGGGGCGATCGCGGGCGCCCCGCGCCGTGTCTCAGGCCAGGTGGCGCGGGTCGAGCGCGCGGGCCAGCAGGCAGACCGCGAGCAGCCGGGTGAGCAGCCAGTCCGGCTCCGACCAGTCGACCGCGCCGGCGGGGGGCGTCCAGCCGTGCTCGGACGCGGCGTCGCGCAGGCCCTCGGCGTATCCGGCGAGGGCCGCCACGGTCAGCGGCCGGCGGTCGCCGTGCAGGCTGTCGCGTACCCCGGCGGCGTGCTGGTCGACCGCGGCGAGCAGCCCCGGATTCGCCGCCGCGGCGGCGAGGCCGGCGGCGCCGACGGCGGCGGTGAGCGTGGTGAGGGTCGACCGCGCGGCCACCGCCGTGGAGCGGGTCGCGATCCGGTTGGGTACGCGCATGGTGACCGAGGCTAGCCCCGGGCCGGCCGGGGCGGCCTCGGCCGACCGGACGATGCCCGGATCGTCCGGCTGTGCCGGCGGCGTCGGTCGCCGGGATTGAGCCGCCCGTGGCGGGGCAGAAGGAATCCGCGCAGACGACGCAGGCGAGCCCGCGGAGGCACACCATGGCACAGCAGGCCGACGGACCGGACCGGGCGCACCGCCGGCCGGACGGGGTGAGTGACGCCACGGTCGAGGCGTTGGGCAAGCTCGGCGAGGCCCTGGAGTGCGTGGAACGGGCCCGCGGCCACCTCTACGAGCTGCACCAGCTCATCGGCCACGCCGACCTGACGCTTGACGAGGCGGTGGAGCTGTTCCGTGCCGCCGGACATGCGGAGACCGCCGAGCGGATCGACCGTGACCTGCTGGGTCGCAACGTCGTGGCCGGGCGCTGGACCTTCCAGCTCGTCGAGGAGTTCGACGACGGCTACTACGCGCTCTTCCGGGAGACGGACCGGCGGGCCCGCGACGAGTTGGCCGCGGGCCGCCGGCACCTGTACGAGGCGGAGATGAAGGAGCGACGCCGCAGCCGCGGTCGCCCGGGGCACGAGGCGCGCCCCGCCGAGCGGTGATCAGTCGGAGGAGCGGGCCTGGGCCGGGCGTCGCCGGGCGCCGTCGTCGGCGATGATCACGGTGGCGACCATCAGCGCCACCACCACGCTGAACAGCCAGGAGCTGTCGTCGCTGAACTTCGCCGCCACGGGAGCCTGCACGGCGGCGAGCAGGAAGCCCAGCCAGGCGAGGCGGCGCTGACGAGTGGAGAGGAAAGAGGAACCCTGATCCATCCCGAAAGTCTTACGTGCGACCGGGGCAGTGCCGTCAGCCGTTCGGCCGATTCTGGATGGGCTGTCCGCTTTCTCGTCTGCCCGTACCGCAATTTTTGTCGTTTCGGCCGATGCGCCGCATCCCGGTTCCGGGCACCCTGCGGTGCCCGGAACCGGGTGGCTCAGATGCTGTCCGGGCCGGTGCGACCGGTGGTCGACGGCCGGTACGCGCGGTCCGCGTCGGTCATCTCCCGGCGCTCGGCCTCCGGGCTCGCGCCCCGGTCCACCGCCTCCGGGCCGTGGCCGAACGCGGCCTCCTCGCCGGCGTCGTTGCCGGTGGCGTCGTCGGCCTGCCCGTCCAGGGTCGACCGGGCGATCGCCTGGTCCAGCTCGTGCAGGGGAGTGCGGTCCTCGTCGCGCCACACGTGGCTGTCGTTGTCGGTCATTCCCCTGCGGTACCCGGGCCCGATGATCGCAAACGGCCAGCCGGTACACGGCGACGGCCGCCGGTGATCCGGCGGCCGTCGTGCCTCGGTGCGGGGGTGCGCAGACTCAGGGGGCCGGCCGGTCCACCGAGCCGCGCCAGGCGCCGGTCTCCTGACCGCGCCGCTCGATGAACTGCTTGAACCGCTCCAGGTCGCCCTTGGCCCGGCGGTCCACCACGCCCAGCTTGTCGCCGGCCTGCTCGACCACGCCGTGCGGCTCGAACTCCATCTGCAGGGTGACCCGGGTGTGCCCCTCGTCGAGCCGGTGGAACGTCACCACACCGGCCTGCTGGGTGCCGCCGGTGGACTTCCAGGCCACCCGCTCGTCCGGGAGCTGCTCGGTGATCTCCGCGTCGAACTCGCGCTTCACGCCCGCGATCTCCACGGTCCAGTGGGTCATCCGGTCGGAGAGCTGCCGGACCTCCTGCACGCCCTCCATGAAGTGCGGAAATTCCTCGAACTGGGTCCACTGGTCGTACGCGGTCCGAATCGGGACGTCCACGTCCACGTGCTCCATGACGCCGCTCATGTCGGGGTTCCTCCTGTTCCGCCGGTGTCCAGTCGCGAACCGTGGGCCGGTCCGCTCACCAGCGCGTCGTCTCGTTCCGGTGGCCCAGCGCGGCCCACACCTCGGAGACCGTCTGGTAGCGGGTGCCGTCCGGCAGGCCCTCCAGGGCGGCGACGATGTCCGCCGGCGCCTCGTTCTCCCGCGCGTTGGACACCAGCGCGTCCCGGTCGCCGGGCAGGGCGGTCATCGTGATGAACCGGCCGAGGCGGCTGCGCGCCTCCACGTCCTCCGAACTCATCCCCTGCGGCGAACCGGTGCGCAGGTCGCCGGCCGGAGCGGTGGTCGCCTCGGGCTGGTCCTCACCGGCCGGCTCCGGCTGGCGGAACTCGTCGACCCGGGAGCCGCCGGCACCCGGGCCCTGGACCAGGCCGCTGACCTCGCTGCTCATCTGGTCGTCGACCCTGGGCGAGTGCTTGCTGCTGCCACGTTCCATGCCTTGGGAGATGCCCCGGGGAATCGCCGGTAAACCGGTCAGGAGTCCGCCGGGGAGCGGGGCGGCAGCACCGGCTCGTCCGGATCCTCGACGCCGGCCTGCATCGCCCGGCCCCGCTGCAACTCCGCGTTGATCTGCACGCCGAGCATCAGCGCGCAGTTGGACAGGTAGAGCCAGACCAGGAACGCGATGACCGCGCCGAGGCTGCCGTAGGTCACGTCGTACGAGGCGAAGTTGGCCACGTAGAGACCGAAGCCGAAGGACGCCACCACCCAGGCCACCAGCGCCAGCGCGCCGCCCGGGGTGAGCCACCGGAAACGCGGCTGCCGCACGTTCGGCGCGATCCAGAACAGCAGGGACAGCAACGTCATCGCGACCAGCGCGAGCACCGGCCACTTCGCCACCGACCAGGTGGTCCGGGCCAGGGCGCCGGCGTGCAGGAGGTCGCCCACCGCGTCGGTGACCGGACCGCTCACGATCAGCGCGGTCGCCACCACCGCGAGCAGCAGCAGGGTCACCGCGGCCATGCCGATCTGCAACGGGCGCAGGCGGTAGAACGGGCGTCCCTCCTCGACCCCGTAGATCGCGTTGGAGGCCCGGGTGAACGCGCCGATGAACCCGGAGGCCGACCAGAGCGCGCCGAGCAGACCGAAACTCAGCAGCGCCTTCGCCGGACCCTGCTGCTCGACCACGTTGCGCACCACGCTCACGAAGGCGTCGTTGCCGACCACCGAGCCGGCGCCGATCTCCCGAGCCAGGTCGATCACCGTGTCCACCGTGCGCGGGCCGTCGGAGACCAGGCCGACCAGGGCGACCACCACGACTGTGGACGGGAAGAGCGCCAGCACCCCGTAGTAGGTCAGCGCGGCGGCCCAGTCGGCGCAGTTGTCCTTGACGAAACCCTGACCGCTGCGCACCAGCACCCCCCGCCAGGTGCGCCAATTGAGCTGGCGCATCCGCCGGGGGAGCCGGGGCCGGGTCCGACCGTCGACCGCGGGTGGTGTCGTCGCCGTCATGACCGCCTCCTCCGCGCGCCGGCGCGCCACCGGGCGTGGCCGGGGCGGTACCCCACGGCGGAAATCGACAAACCGCGTACCGGTTTGCCCCGGGAGCGGGCGGGAAGGACAACTGACACCCGATCGAGACGGAGGTGGACGAGATGCCCGGGCGCGAGGTGCTCCCCAGCACGTTGAAGCGTTCCCCGGCCAAGGCGCAGCGGACCTGGGAGAAGACGCACGACTCGGCGGTCGAGACGTACGGCGAGGGCGAGCGCGCGCACCGCGCCGCCTTCGCCGCCGTCAAGCACGGCTACGAGAAGGTCGGCGACCACTGGGAGGCCAAGGGTCGCAAGGGACCGAGCGACAAGCAGGCGGCCGGCGGCGGACCGGCGCGACGCGCGC
This sequence comes from Micromonospora sp. NPDC051300, assembly GCF_044455315.1. Classification (NCBI taxonomy): domain Bacteria; kingdom Bacillati; phylum Actinomycetota; class Actinomycetes; order Micromonosporales; family Micromonosporaceae; genus Micromonospora; species Micromonospora sp. NPDC051300. Next base: position 15,355 of record NZ_JBITEP010000022.1, read on the forward strand.
CCACCGCGGGCGGCGTCGACGCCAACGCCACCAAGGACCACCTCATGGAGGTGGCGAAGAAGCTGGACGTGCGGGGCCGTTCCCGGATGACCAAGCCGGAGCTGGTGAAGGCGATCGAGAAGGCCAACGACAACGCGACCCGCAAGGCCCGCGGCGGTCGCTGACCCGCGACGGTACGACGACGAGCCCGGGACCGTCACGGTCCCGGGCTCGGGTGCGTCTCACCAGTGGCCGCCACCCGGCGCCTCCAGGTGCACCGCCTTGACGGTGCTGAACTCGTCGAGCAGCTCCGGGCCGTACCCGAAGCCCTGGCCGCTGCCCCGGCGCGGCTGCGCGGCCCCGCCCGGCGCGCCGCCGAACACGGAGTTCACCTTCACGGTCCCGACCGGAAGCTCCCGCCAGGCCCGCTGGGCGTGGCTCATCGAGCCGGTCAGCACGGTGGCCGCCAGGCCGTAGGGGGAGTCGGCGGCGCACCGTAGCCCCTCGTCGAACGAGTCGACCACCACCACCGGGGCGACCGGGCCGAACGTCTCCTCGCGCACCAGCGCCATCTCGTGCCGGCAGCCCTCGACCACCGTGGCCGGATAGAACGCGCCCGGCCCGTCCGGCAGCGCGCCCCCGACGCGTACCCGGGCGCCCTGCGCCACCGCGGCGGTGACCTGCCCGTGCACGTGGTCCCGGTGCCGCCGGTCGACGAGCGGGCCAAGCTGCGTGTCCGGGTCGGTGCCGGCGCCGACGACGAGCGCCTCGGCGCGGGCCACCAGCGCGTCGACGAAGTCCCCGGCGACGTCGCGGTGCACGTAGACGCGTTCCACCGCGACGCAGATCTGCCCGGCGTTGGCGAAGCAGCCGGTCGCCGCCTGCTCGGCCGCCCAACCCGGGTCGACGTCGGCGTCCACCAGCAGCGGGTCGCTGCCACCGTTCTCCAGCAGCACCTTCGCGCCGGTGCGGGCGCCGGCCGCGGCGATCGACCGGCCGGTGGCGGTGGAACCGACGTGTGCCACCACGTCCAGCCCGTCCTGGCCGGCCAGCGCCGCGCCCACCTCGCCACCGCCGGTCAGCAGCGACAGCACACCGGCCGGCAGTGCCGAGTCCAGGGCTCGGGCCAGCAGCCAGCCGGTGGCCGGCGTGCGTTCGCTCGGCTTGTGCAGCACCACGTTGCCGGTCACCAGCGCCGCGCCGAGCAGGCCGCAGGAGACCGCCACCGGGTCGTTCCACGGGGTGATCGCGGCGACCACCCCACGCGGCTCGGGGGCCATGAAGTCCAGCGCCGCGTGCCCGCCGTGCAACGTCCGGCCGCCGCGCACCGGGGCCAGCTCGGCGTACTGCCGCAGCGTGCCCACGCCCGCCGCCACGCCGCCCCGGGCGTCGTCGAGCGGCTTGCCCATCTCCGCGGTGGTCGCCCGCGCCAGCTCCTCGGCGGCGGCCTCGACCGCGTCCGCCGCCCGGTGCAGCGCCGCGGCCCGCTCGGCCGGGGCGGTCGCCGCCCACTCCGCCGCCGCGTCCCGGGCCGCCTCCACCGCCTTGGCCACCTCGTCGGCGGTGGCGACCGGCGCCCGGGTCACCGGCGTCCCGTCGGCCGGGTCGTGCACGACAAGTTCGCCGCCCTCGCCCCCGGCGCCCCACACCCCACCTATGAGCTGCGCAACCGTGTACATGCCCGTGCTTGCCCGGGTTCGGGGGAGGCAAACGCGTTTCGCCCGGTGAGCGGCCGGGTAGGCGGATCGGATGATTTCCACCGCCGACGCGGTCGTCATCGGGGCCGGGCACAACGGTTTGGTGGCCGCGAACCTGCTGGCCGACGCGGGGTGGGACGTCCTCGTGCTGGAGGCCACCGGGGCGCCTGGCGGCGCGGTGCGCTCCGCGCACGTGACCGCGCCGGGCTACCTCAGTGACCTGTACAGCTCCTTCTATCCGCTCGGCTTCGCCTCCCCGGTGCTGAACGGCCTGCGCCTGGAACGGCACGGCCTGTCCTGGACGCACGCGCCAGACGTGCTGGCACACCTGCTGCCGGACGGTCGCGCCGCGGTGGTCAACCGCGACCTGGACGTCACCGCCGCGTCGCTGGACGCGTTCGCCCCGGGCGACGGGGAGCGCTGGCGGCACGCGTACGCGGACTGGACCCAGGTGGCCGAGCCGATGCTGGACGCCATCACCAGCCCGTTCCCGCCGGTCCGTGGCGGCCTGGGCCTGCTGTGGAGGCTCCGGGTGGCCGGCGCGCTGCGGCTGGCCCGCCGGCTGGTGCTGCCGGTGCGCAAGCTCGGCGCCGAACTCTTCGACGGCGACGGCGGGCCGGCGCTGCTCGCCGGCTGCGCCCTGCACACCGACCTGTCCCCGGAGGAGGCCGGCTCCGGGGTGTACGGCTGGCTGCTCGCCATGCTCGGCCAGCAGGTCGGCTGGCCGGTGCCGGTGGGCGGCGCGCAGCGGATCACCGACGCGTTGGTGGCCCGCCTGGTCGAGCGCGGCGGCCGGATCGAGTACGAGGCCCGGGTCGAGCGGGTGCTCACCGCCCGGGGACGCGCCATGGGGGTACGGACCGCCGACGGCACCGACTGGCGGGCCCGCCGCGCGGTGCTCGCCGACGTCCCCGCCCCGGCGCTCTACCTCGACCTGGTCGGTGCGGCCGTGTTGCCGCCCCGGCTGGTGGAGGACCTGGCGCACTTCCGGTGGGACGGCTCCACGCTCAAGGTCGACTGGGCGTTGTCGGCGCCGATGCCGTGGCGCAACCGCGACCTGGCCGGCGCCGGCACCGTGCACCTCGGCGCGGACCTCGACGGCCTCACCACGTACGCGGCGGCGCTGGCCCGGGGCGAGGTGCCGCGTGACCCGTTCCTGCTGGTCGGGCAGATGACGGTGGCCGACCCGACCCACTCGCCGCCGAACACCGAGTCGCTCTGGTCCTACACCCACCTGCCGTTCCGCCGCACCTGGCGGGCCGAGGACGTCGCCGGGCACGTGGAGCGGATGGAGGAGGTGCTGGAGGCCGCCGCGCCGGGCTTCCGCGCGTCGGTCGTCGGGCGGCACGTGGCCGGCCCGGCCGACCTCGAGGCCGCCGAGCCGAGCCTGGTGGGTGGCGCGCTGGGCGGCGGCACCGCGGCGGCCTACCAGCAGTTGTTCCTGCGGCCGATCCCGGGGCTGGGCCGGGCCGACACCCCGGTGGACCGGCTCTACCTGGCCAGCGCCTCGGCCCACCCGGGTGGCGGCGTGCACGGCGCGCCGGGCGCGAACGCCGCCCGGGCCGCGCTGGCCCGCGACCGGGCGGTCACCGGAGCGGTGTACGCCCGCGCGATCGCCGCCGCCCACCGCGCCGTCTACCCCTGACCCGCCGCGGTCGGGTCCGGCGGCGGCGGCCCGGTCACCGCTCGTCTGGCGGGGAGGGTGCCGTGCGCCGATGTGCGGCAGTAACACGGAGTGACCGCCGCTCTGCCCGAGGTGAATCCGCTCGCCGCCTTTGCTCTGCACCCACGGACGCATCGGTAACCCAGCGTACCGAAGAGGTGGCAGGCCGCGCGGCGGCCGTTTCCTGTCGTCGCAGCTCAGGGCCGTGCTGCGTCGATGGCTGCAGAGCAAAGGCGGCAGCGAGGATATACCGGAGCGGAACGCAAAATCACGCTGCGTCATGCTGACGCAGCGTGATGAGTGCGGCGGCGGATGGTCGCCGCCCCGGGTCAGGAGTCGAGGTTACGGTGCCGGGTGCGCAGCTTGAACGGCATCAGCGCACTCTCGATCTTGGTGGCGGTGGTCATCTTCGAGTCGCCGTCGCGGCGCTCCTCGAAGCGGATCGGCACCTCCAGGATGGTGTGGCCGAGCTTGGTGGCGAGGTAGTGCATCTCCACCTGGAAGCTGTAGCCGTTGGACTGCACCCGGTCCAGCCCGATGTCGCGCAGGGCGTCGGCGCGCCAGATCTTGAAGCCGGCGGTCAGGTCGCGGATCCGCACCCGCAGCAGCGTGTGCACGTAGAGGTTGGCCCAGCCGCTGAGCGCGCGGCGGTAGAGCGGCCAGTTCTCGTCCAGCTCCCCGCCCGGCACGTAGCGGGAGCCGATGACCACGGACGCCTGGGTGGAGAGCAGGGCGCCCAGCATGCCGGGCAGCGCCTCCGGCGGGTGCGAGAGGTCGGCGTCCATCTGGGCGACGAACTCCGCGCCGTCGTCGATCGCGCGGCCGATGCCGTCCACGTAAGCCCGGCCGAGGCCCTCCTTGCCGGGGCGGTGCACCACCAGCACCCGGTCCGGGTGCTCGATGGCCAGCTTGTCGGCGACCTCGCCGGTGCCGTCGGGAGAGTTGTCGTCCGCGACGAGCACCTTCAACCCCGGCAGCGGCAGCGCGAGGAGGCGCTCGACCACCACCGGGAGATTGCCCGCCTCGTTGTAGGTCGGAACGACGACGGTCAGGCGCGCGTCCGCCCACGGGGAGGGCAACTGCACGGGTTGGATCATCACGGACTTCCTCGGTCGGCCGACAGGTTCACCTGAGAGGGTAGCCAGTCCGCTTCGCAGGGTTCGCAGTGACGCCCCGGGAGCGGCCCGCTCAGCTGTCCGGCTGCTGTCGGGTCGCGATGTCCGACAGCCGGGCCAGCGTCTCCTTGTTGCGCAGATGCAGCACCAGGTCGTTGAGCTTGGTGCGGACCCAGCGCAGCGGCCCGGCGGCGAAGTCCTCACCGATGGTCACCCTGGTCCGGCCGTCCGGCAGCGGTTCCAGGACGAAGGCCACGATCGCCTCGCCGGCCGGCCACAGCCCGGCGCGCAGCACCAGCCGCTCCGGCGCCCGGCACTCCAGCACGGTGGACGCGTCCTGGAGCGAGAGCGGCCAGGGCCCGGCCCGATGGTGCAGCCGGCTGCCCACCCGGGGCCAGGCGTCGTCGACGTCGCGCACGTGCGCGGTGCCGACCACCCAGTCGCTGTAGGTCCACCCGTCGGCCAGCACCTCGAAGACCCGCTCCGGGGACGCCTCGATCACTCTCGCCACAACCGCCACGAAAGTTCGGTACCCCGCCGGGGCTCCCGCTAACGACGGCCGGGTTAGCTTCTCCGGGCCGGCGGGTATCCGAAGTTGACGTTTACTCCTCGGGGGGTCGGGAACCCGCCGCCCGTGCGACGGGACCACGAGCGGGATCAGTGCAGGTCAGCCGGGGTCGACCCGGATGACCGGCCCCCGCGCGGCCTGTACGAGGCGGTGCTGCTCGACCGGGACGGCACGCTGGTGGAGGACGTGCCCTACAACGGCGACCCGGAGAAGGTCCGGCCGGTGCCGGGTGCCCGGGAGGCGCTGGACCGGTTGCGCGCGGCGGGGCTGCGGCTGGCCGTGGTGACCAACCAGTCCGGGCTGGCCCGGGGCTACTTCACCGCGCACGACCTGCGCCGGGTCAACGCCCGGGTGGAGGAGCTGCTCGGCCCGTTCGACAACTGGCAGATCTGCCCGCACTCCGAGGCGGACCGGTGCGCCTGCCGCAAGCCGGCGCCCGGCATGGTGCACGCCGCCGCCCGGGCGCTCGGCACCACGGCGGGCCGGTGCGTGCTGATCGGGGACATCGGCGCCGACATGGCCGCCGCCGCGGCCGCCGGCGCCGCCGCCGTCATGGTGCCCACGCCGGCCACCCGCGACGCCGAGGTGGCCGCCGCGCCGACGGTCGCCGCCGACCTGCCGGACGCGGTGGACACGGTGCTGGCCCGGATGCGGCTGGTGGCCGCGCCGGAGACCGCGCGTCGGCCGGGCCGGGGCACGGTGCTCGTGGTGCGCAGCGACGCGGCGGGGGACGTGCTGGTCACCGGCCCCGGGATCCGGGCCGTCGCGGCCGGCGCCGAGCGCGTCGTGCTGCTCTGCGGCCCCCGTGGCCGGGCCGCCGCCGACCTGCTGCCCGGCGTCGACGAGATCATCGAATGCCGGCTGCCGTGGATCGACGCCCCCGCCCCACCTGTCGACCCGGACGACATGCGCGCGCTCACCGAGCGGCTCGCCGCCGTACGCGCCGACGAGGCGGTCGTCTTCACCTCCTTCCACCAGTCGCCGCTGCCCCTGGCCCTGCTGCTCCGGCTCGCCGGCGTATCCCGGATCAGCGCCATCAGCGACGACTACCCCGGGGCCCTGCTCGACATCCGTCACCGCGTCCCCGTCGGCGTACCCGAACCCGAGCGTGCCCTCTCCCTCGCCGCCGCCGCCGGCTATCCGCTGCCCGCCGACGACGAGCCGGGGCTACGGCTGCGCGCCGACCGGCTGCCGCCGGTCCCGGCCGCCGCCGGGCCGCCCGGCTACGTGGTGCTGCACCCGGGATCCTCGGTGGAGACCCGCGCCTGCCCGGTCGAGCTGGCCACCCGGGTGGTGCGGGTGCTCTCCGCCGCCGGCCACCGGGTGGTGGTCACCGGCGGGCCGGACGAGCGCGAGCTGACCGCCCGGGTCGCCGCGGCGGGCGGGACCGACCTGGGTGGACGGACCGGGCTGGACGAACTGGCGGCGGTGATCGCCCGGGCCGGGGCGCTGGTGGTCGGCAACACCGGCCCGGCGCACCTGGCCGCCGCGCTGGGCGTGCCGGTGGTCAGCCTGTTCGCCCCCACCGTCCCGTTCGGCCAGTGGGGCCCCTACCGGGTGCCCACGGTCCGCCTCGGCGACGCCGCCGCGCCCTGCCGCGACACCCGCGCCACCACCTGCCCGGTGCCCGGCCACCCGTGCCTCTCCGCGGTGGAGCCGGGCCGGGTGCTGGAGGCGTTGCGACTGCTCGGGGTGGCCGCATGAACATCCTGCTCTGGCACGTGCACGGCTCCTGGACCACGTCCTTCGTGCACGGCAAACACCGCTACCTGGTGCCGGTCACCCCGGACCGGGGTCCGTACGGGCTGGGTCGGGCGCGCACCTACCCGTGGCCGGACAGCGCCGTCGAGGTGACCCCGGAGGACCTGGCCCACGCCGACGTGGACCTGGTGATCCTGCAACGGCCCGAGGAGGTCGACCTGGCCGGCGAGTGGCTGGGTCGCCGGGTGGGCCGGGACGTGCCGGCGATCTACGTCGAGCACAACACCCCCAAGGGCGAGGTGCCGAACACCCGCCACCCGATGGCCGACCGCGACGACCTGCTCCTCACCCACGTCACGCACTTCAACGAGCTGTTCTGGGACAACGGCGGCACCCGCACCACGGTGGTGGAGCATGGCGTCCTCGCCCCGGCGGTCGAGTGGACCGGCGAGCTCGACCGCCTCGCCGTGGTCGTCAACGAGCCGGTACGCCGATGGCGGGTCACCGGCACCGACCTGCTCGCCCGGTTCGCCGAGGTGGCGCCGCTGGACGTCTACGGCATGAAGGTGGCCGGGCTCGCCGCCCACCTGGGCCTGCCGGAGGAACGGCTGACCAGCCACGACGACGTACCCCAGCGCGCCATGCACACCGAGCTGGGGAAACGGCGCGCCTACCTGCACCTGTGCCGGTGGACGTCGCTCGGGCTCAGCCTCGTCGAGGCGATGACCATCGGCATGCCCGTCGTCGCGCTCGCCACCACCGAGGCGGTCGAGGCGGTGCCACCCGCCGCCGGCGCGCTCTCCACCCGGGTCGACGTGCTGGTCGAGGCCGCACGGGGCCTGCTGGACGACCCGGCGGCCGCCCGGCGGGCGGGCGCCGTGGCCCGGGCCGCCGCCCGCGACCGCTACGGCCTGGAGCGTTTCCTCACCGACTGGGACCGGCTGCTGGAGGAGGAAGTATGCGCATCGCGATGATCTCGGAACACGCCAGCCCGCTCGCCGTCCTCGGCGGGGAGGACGCCGGTGGCCAGAACACGCATGTCGCCGAGCTCTCCGCCGCGCTCGCGGCCGCCGGCCACGACGTCCGGGTCTACACCCGCCTCGACGCGGTGGACCTGCCGGTGACCGTGCACACCCCGCACGGCTACCAGGTGGTGCACGTGCCCGCCGGTCCGGCCGAGCCGGTGGCCAAGGACGACCTGCTGCCGTACATGCCGGCGTTCTCCGACTGGCTGGCCGACCGGTGGCGCGCCGGTGACTGGCAGCCCGAGGTGGTGCACGCGCACTTCTGGATGAGCGGCCTGGCCGGGCTCGCCGCGGCCCGGCGCACCGGCGTGCCGGTGGTGCAGACCTACCACGCGCTCGGCGCGGTCAAGCGCCGCCACCAGGGCGCGCAGGACACCAGCCCACCGGGCCGCATCGACCACGAGCGGGAGCTGGGCCGCTCGGTCGACCGGGTGGTCGCCCAGTGCCAGGACGAGGTCGCCGAGCTGGTCCGGCTGGGCGTGCCGCGGTCCCGGATGACAGTCGTGCCGTCGGGGGTGAACCTGTCCACGTTCGGCCCGCTGGGCCCGGCCGTCGACGCCGACGGCGGCCGGGCCCGCATCCTCACCGTCGGCCGGCTGGTCGAGCGCAAGGGCTTCCAGGACGTCATCCGCGCCGTCGCCGCGGTGCCGGACGCCGAGTGCGTGGTGGTCGGCGGGCCACCGGCCGGACTGCTGGAGACCGATCCGTACGCGCTGCGGCTGCGCGCCCTCGCCCGTTCGCTCGGCGTCGCCGACCGGGTACGCCTCGTCGGCGCGGTGCCGCGCGAGGAGATGGCCCGCTGGTACCGCTCGGCGGACGTGCTGGTCGCCGCGCCGTGGTACGAGCCGTTCGGGCTCACCCCGCTGGAGGCGATGGCGTGTGGCGTGCCGGTGGTGGCGACCGCGGTCGGCGGGCTCATCGACACGGTGGTGCCCGGACGCACCGGCGACCTGGTGCCGGCCCGCGAGCCGGCGGCGCTCGGCGCGGCGCTCCGCGCCCTGCTGGGCGACCGGATCCGCCGCTTCGCCTACGCCACCGCGGCGCTGGAGCGGGCCCGCACCCACTACTCGTGGGCCACCGCGGCCGAGCGGCTCGGCCAGCTCTACGGCGAGGTGGCCACCGTGCGCCGGCCCACCCGGGTGGTCGCCTGATGACGGCCGCCCCGGACGCCGGCCCGACCGTGCTGGCGGACCACCTGACCCGGCTCGCCGCCGCCCTGCTGCCGTTGCGTCGGGCGGAGCCGCTGCTGGCCCGCTGGGGCGGGAACCTGGCAGACCGGCTCGCCACGGGCGGGCGGCTGCTGGTGGCGGGCAACGGCGGCAGCGCCGCCGAAGCCCAACACCTCACCGCAGAACTCGTCGGCAAACTCCGTGACGACCGCCGGCCCCTCTCCGCCATCGCCCTGCACGCCGACACCAGCACCCTCACCGCCATCGGCAACGACTACGGATACGACGACGTCTTCGCCCGCCAGGTCCACGCCCACGGCCGACCCGACGACCTCCTGCTGCTCATCTCCACCAGCGGCACCAGCCCCAACCTCCTCACCGCCGCGCACGCCGCCCACGCCGCCGGCCTGCGCACCTGGGCCTTCACCGGACCCGCCCCCAACCCCCTCGCCGACCTCTGCCACGACGCCCTCACCGTCGACTCACCCGACAACCAGGTCGTCCAGGAACTGCACCTGGTCGCGGTGCACGTGCTCTGCGAGTACGTCGACGTGGCGCTGCCGGCGGCGCTCGCCGCCCGCGCCCCGGCCGGCGGCGTGCGCACCGGCGTCGAGGTGGTGCTCGGCGACCCGGATCCGGAGGTGCAGGCCCGATGAGGAGGTCGAGCATGGCGGGACCCGTGGTGGTGCTCGGTGACACGTTGCTGGACCGGGACGTGGAGGGGCTGGTGAACCGGCTCTGCCCGGACTCCCCGGTGCCGGTGCTGGACGAGACCACGTCCGTCGACCGCCCCGGCGGCGCCGGACTGGCCGCCGTCTTCGCCGCCGCGCAGGGCGCCGAGGTCGCGCTGGTCACCGCCGTCGCCGACGACGCCGGCGGCGCGCGCCTCGGCACCCTGCTCGCCGCCGCCGGGGTGCAGTTGTACGCGCTGCCGCTGGCCGGCGCCACGCCGGAGAAGATCCGGCTGCGGGTGCGCGGGCGGGTGCTGCTGCGCCACGACCGGGGCGGCGCGACAGGCGTGCCCGGCGAGCCGAGCGAGGCCGTGCTGCGGCTGCTCGCCGGCGCGTCCGCGATCCTGGTCAGCGACTACGGGCGGGGCGTCGCCGGCCACGGCGCGCTGCGCGCCGCGCTGGCCGCCACCCGGGCGCCGGTGGTCTGGGACCCGCACCCGCGCGGCCCGGCGGCGGTCCCCGGTGTGCACCTGGCCACCCCGAACGAGCCGGAGGCCCGGGAGCTGGCGAAGACGCCGCCGGGCGGCTCCCGGCTGGCGAACGCCTCGCGCAGCGCCCAGGCGTTGCGCCGCCGCTGGCAGGCCGGCGCGGTGGCGGTGACGCTGGGCGGGGACGGCGCGTTGCTCTGCCACGCCGGCTCCACCACCCCGCTGGTGGTGCCGGCGCCGGCCGCCGAGGGGGACACCTGCGGCGCCGGGGACCGGTTCGCCGCCGCCGCCACGCTGGCGCTGGCCCGGGGCGCGCTGGTGTCCGAGGCGGTCCAGGAGGCGGTCACCGAGGCGTCCGCGTACGTGGCCGGCGGGGGAGTGGCCGCCGCGCTGCCGGCGCCGCCGGTCACCGTCGCCCCGGCGGTGGTGACCGCGGGCGGGGACCGGATCGGCGCCCACGCCGCCGGCGAGGTGGTGGCCCGGGTACGCGCGGCCGGCGGCACCGTGGTGGCCACCGGCGGTTGCTTCGACCTGCTGCACGCCGGGCACGTGGCGACCCTCCAGGCGGCCCGCCGACTCGGTGACTGCCTGGTCGTCTGCCTCAACTCCGACGCCTCGGTGGCCGGGCTCAAGGGGCCGGAGCGGCCGGTCGTGCCGCAGGGCGACCGGAGTCGGCTGCTCGCCGCGCTCGGCTGCGTCGACGCGGTGCTGATCTTCGACGAGTCGACGCCGCACGCGGCGCTGTCCTGGCTGCGCCCGGACATCTGGGTCAAGGGCGGCGACTACGCCAGCGGCGGCGGCGACCAGACGCTGCCCGAGTCGGAGATCCTGGCCCGCTGGGGCGGGCACACGGTCGTCGTGCCGTACCTCGACGGGCGGTCCACCACCGACATGATCGCGGCGGCCCGTGCCGGCTGGCCGGCCGGCACGGTGGTCCCGGCCGGCGCCGCCGGCGAGACGGTCGTCCGATCCACGGCGAAGGGAACACGATGACCATGAGCGACGACGCGCCCGGCGCCGGGCCGACCGTGCTGGTCACCGGCGGATCCAGCGGTCTCGGCGCGGCGGTGGTCGCCGCGGTCGCCGCCGCCGGCGGCCGTCCCCTCGTGCTGGACCGGCAGGCACCCGCCGGCGGGGTGCCCTGGGTCGAGTGCGACCTGGCCGACACCCGCGCCGCCGAGGCCGCCACCCGGGAACTCGCGGAACGCTCCGGCGGGCTGGACGCGGTGGTCACCGCCGCCGGGATGGACGTGCCCGGCAAGCTGGCCGACGTGCCGGCCGAGACCTGGGAGCGGATCGTCACGGTGGACCTGCTCGCCACCGCGGCGGTGATCCGGGCCGCGCTGCCCTGGCTGGAGGAGTCCCGGGGCACCATCGTCACCGTCGCCTCCACGCTCGGCGTCAAGGCGGTGAGCGACGCGACCGCCTACTGCGCGGCCAAGTTCGGGGTGGTCGGCTTCACCCGGGCACTGGCCGCCGAACTGGCCGGCGCGGTCGGGGTGACCCTGCTGGTGCCCGGCGGCATGCGGACCGCCTTCTTCGACGAGCGGGACGCGCAGTACCGCCCCGGGCCGGACGCGGTGCTCAACGAACCGACCGACACCGCCGCCGCGGTGATGTTCGCGCTCTCCCAGCCGGCCGGTTGCGCGGTCCGCGAGATGGTGGTCTGCGCCGAGCGGGAGTCCTCGTACCCGTGATCCTGGTGCTGCGTGCGCTCGGGGTCGGTGACCTGGCCGCCGCGGTCCCGGCGCTGCGCGGCCTGCGCGCCGGGCTGCCCGGGCGGGAGCTGGTGCTCGCCGCCCCGGCGTGGCTGGCGCCGCTGGCGGAGCTGACCGGCGCGGTCGACCGGGTGCTGCCCACCACCGGACCGGGCCGGATCGGGTGGACCGGACCACCGCCGGAGGTGGCGGTGAACCTGCACGGCCGGGGACCCGAGTCGCACCGGTCGCTGGCCGCCACCGGGCCGGGGCGGCTGCTCGCCTTCCGCAACCCGTCGGCCGGGCACCTCGACGGACCGGCCTGGGACGGCGACGAGCACGAGGTCCGCCGCTGGTGCCGGCTGCTGCACGCGTACGGCCTGCCGGCCGACCCGGGCGACCTGGCGCTGCGCCGGCCGGCGCCGGCCGGCGTACCGGTGGGGGCGACGGTGCTGCACGCGGGCAGCAAGGTCCCGGCGAAGCGCTGGCCGGCGGACCGCTTCGCCGGGCTGGCCCGGGCGCTGGTCGCCCGCGGGCACCGGGTGGTGCTCACCGGCTCGGCGGACGAGCGGGCGCTGGCCGCCCGGGTGGCGGCCGACGCCGGGCTGCCGCCGTCGGCGGTGCTGGCCGGCCGCACCGGCCTGGCCGAGCTGGCGGCGCTGGTCGCCGACGCGCGCGTGGTGGTCAGCGGTGACACCGGCGTGGCCCACCTGGCCACCGGTTACGGCACCGCCTCGGTGGTGCTGTTCGGCCCGGTGCCGGCGGCGCACTGGGGACCGCCGGCCGACCGGCCCCGGCACCGGGTGCTCGGCACGGGGGAACCTGTCGGATCCGACCGTGATTCGACCGGTTCGAGCGGGGTAGGAACGCACCCGAGTCTGGATGCCATCGGGATCGACGAGGTGGTGGCGGCGGTGGCCGAGGTGGAACGGGTGCCCGGTGCGGTTGCGGCGTAGCGACCCGGGCCGGCCGGGGTACGCCCGCCGGCGACGCGGCAAGGGCTGGCTCTTCCTGGACGCGACGGGCGAGCCGGTCCGCGACCCGGGCGAGCTGGCCCGCCTGCGGGAGCTGGTCGTCCCGCCGGCCTGGCGGGACGTGTGGATCTCGCCGTACCCGAACGGGCACATCCAGGCGACAGGTGTCGACGCGGCCGGGCGCAAGCAGTACGTCTACCACCCGCAGTGGCGGCGCAAGCGCGACGAGGCCAAGTTCGACCACGTGCTGGAGGTGGCGCACCGGCTGCCGGCGCTGCGCGACCGGGTGGCGCACGACCTGGCGTTGCGGGGGCTGAGCCGGGAACGGGTGCTGGCGACCGTGGCGCGGCTGCTCGACATGGGCGCGTTCCGGGTCGGCAGCGACCAGTACGCCACCGGCGACGACCCCACGTTCGGGGTGGCCACGCTCCGCCCCGAGCACGCCCGCAGGCGCGGTGGGTGTGTGGTCTTCGAGTTTCCGGCGAAGGGCGGCATCGAGCAGGTCCGGCGAATCGAGGACGCCGAGCTGTGCCAGGTGCTGCTGAACCTCCGGCGGCGGCGACGCGCCCAGGAACGGCTGTTCGGTTACTGGGACGGCCGTGCCTGGCGCGACGTGCGCAGCGACGAGGTGAACGACTATCTGCGCGACGCCAGTGGCGGGGAGATGACCGCCAAGGACTTCCGCACCTGGCACGCCACCGTGCTGGCCGCCGCGGAGCTGGCCTCGGTCGGCCCGCAGCGGTCCGCCACCGCCCGCCGGCGCGCCGTGGCGGCGGTGATGCGCTCGGTGGCCGAACTGCTCGGCAACACCCCCACGGTGGCCCGGACGTCCTACGTGGACCCGCGCGTGGTCGACCTCTACCACGACGGGGTGTTGGCGCCGGTGCGCCCGGAGATGCCGCGCGAGGCGGTGGAGCGGTTCGTGTTGACGCTGCTGGAGGAGGAGGCCGACTGACCCGACCGGCCCCGTCGGTCCTGGGGGGAAGCGACGGGGCCGGGGACCGGGTCGTGCGGCTCCGGGGGACCACCGGGGCGGGCCACCCGCGGCCGACAGCCGCGGGCGCCACGCCACGGCCCCCCGTTACCGGTGGGCCACCGTCGGTGCGCCGACGCCGACCCGGGTTCAGTCTGTACGCGCCGGGTTGACTTCGGATGCCGCGCTGTTGACGATCCGTGCCTGTTCCAGGTGCCGCGTCCGGTACGCCTGCGGCGTCTCCGCCTGCGCGGCCCGGAAGGCGCGGGAGAAGTGGGCCTTGTCCCGGAACCCCCAGCGGCCGGCGATGAGCTGGATCGAGCGGTCGCCCAACGCCGGGTCGGCCAGGTCGCGGCGGCACCGGGCCAGCCGCTCGTCGCGGATGTAGGCCGCGATCGTGGTCTCCTCGACCTCGAAGAGCCGGTGCAGGGAGCGGACCGAGATGTGGTGGGCGTCGGCGATCGTGCGGGGATCGAGCATCGCGTCGCCGAGGTGCTGCCGCACGTACGCCTGCACCTGGGCCAGCAGGGCGCGGCGCCGGACCTCGGTCGGGACCGCCTCCTCGGAGACCAGGTGCCGGCCGAGCAGCGTGGTGACCAGGTCCAGGCCGACGCCGCCCAGCCGCTCGGCGTCGACCGCGTGGTACTGCTCCGGATGACTGGTGATCCGGATGAGGTAGTCGGCGAGCAGCGCGCCGATGCCCTCGCGGCCGGACATCCGGCTGGCGAACAGCGGAGTGAGCCGCCGGTGCGGCAACGGCAGCGCGTCGTACGGGATGAGGGCCACGATCGAGGCGGCCCGGTCGTCCTCGTCGGCGTAGTGGCTGAGTTCCTGCGGCCGGGCACAGTCGTAGAAGGTGATGTCGCCGGGCGGGCAGACGCCGCGCTGGCCGTCCTGGTCGGCGACGCCGACACCGTTGAGCGTCACGGCGAGCAGATAGCAGTCCGCGTCGGAGCGCTGGATCAGCTTTCGGGTCCGGACCCCGTCCAGCGGGCGGTAGCGGTGCCGGATGAGCTGCATCGCCCCGAGGTCGAGGAACTCCGCCCGGGCCAGGAAGTTGTCGGCGTGCTCGGTGCGGATCCGCATGAGCGTCGGCGTCCGGGCGAGCATCTCCAGCCACAACCCGAACCGGTCGCCGGCGGGTAACGGCGCCGTGTCGAAAATCTGCGGTTGCATCGGTGTGTCCATCAACGACCCCCGTGGTCACTCGACATCCCTCCACAAGCAGGACGCCCCACGGGGCCGAAAAGCGACCACCCGTGGGGCGTGACCTCCGTCATTGACGGACGTGAAACCTTCTGTTAGGCGTCCGTTCAGTCGTTGAGCACCTGGGACAGTCGGTCCCGGAACCGGCGCTCCGAGTCGCTCACCACGTCCCCGCCGATGCCGAGGATGCCGCCGGTGGAGGCGGCGCCCACCACCTGCTCGGCGATCTCCACCAGCCAGTGCCGGTACGCACCGGCCTGCCCCTCGTCCACCTTGCCGGTGAGCAGGACGGACGCCTGGCCGGCGCGGACCAGCACGTCCTCGATCATCGCCGTCGGGTCGTCCGGCGTGAGCACCGGCAGTTCCGCGCCGGCCTCCGGGTCGCCGACCCGGGAGACGACCTCCCCGGCCACGGCCGCCACCAGCGGGCTGGCCGACTCACGGCCGGCGGCGATGGTCTCCAACCCGGCGGCGTTCTCGGCCATCGTCCGCCGGGTGCCGTCGGACTCGGCGGCGGCCGCGGCGGTGATCACCGCCTGCGGCAGACCCACCAGCAGCCCCCACTCCTCGTCGGAGACGCCGAACCGGGTGTACGCCGGCTGCTCGATCACGATCTGGTTCCTTTCGCCGTGGTCGTCGTTGTCGTCGGGCGCCGCCACGGGCGCCCGGGTCAGGCTAGTCCAGCTCCAGCAGGCCCTGTTCGGACACCACGCGCACGGAGAGCGTCTTGTAGCCCACCTCGTCGAAGAGCACCGTCATCCGGTCGTCCTCGTAGTTGAGCACCAGGCCGGGCCCCCACTCGCCGTGGCGGACCTGGCTGTGCACCGGGAACGGACCGACCGCGCCGTCGTTCGCCACGCTCGTGCCGGCGTGGCAGTTGTCGCAGTGGGCACACACCTCGGTCATCTGCTCGCCGAAGTAGGCCAGCAGGACCTGCCCCCGGCAGCCGGTGGTCTCGGCGAACGCGCGCATCATGTCGGTCCGCGACCGGGTCACCGTCTGCCGCCGTTCCGCCTCGGCGCGCGCGGCCCGCCCCGACTCGACCGCGTCGGGGGCGTAGCGGGGCGCGCCGACGCGCTGCTTGGCGCGGGGCTCGGCGGCGCCGATCTGCTCCAGCAGGGACAGGTACTGGCCGAGCTTGCGCGGGCCCAGGCCGGTCAGCTCGCGCAGCTCCTTGCGGGTGCGGGCCTTGCTCCGCAGCACCGCGGCGAGATCGCCCAGTTCCTTCTCGTCCGGCAGGCCGCCGCTGAAGTAGCGCTGCAGGCCGACGTCCTCGGCGCGCCAGAGCAGCAGCACCCGCGACGGCGAGCCGTCCCGGCCGGCGCGGCCGATCTCCTGGAAGTAGCTGTCCGGCGAGTCGGGCAGCGCCATGTGCACCACCCAGGCGATGTTCGGCTTGTCGATGCCCATCCCGAACGCCGAGGTGGCCACCATGATCGGCACCCGGTCGGCGAGGAACGCCTCGTGCAACTCGTGCCGCGCCGCCGTGGGCATGCCGCCGTGGTAGAACTCGGACGGGAAGCCCGCGTCGGTCAGCCGCTGGGCCAGCTCCTCGGCCGCCCGCCGTGTCGGCACGTAGATGATGCCGGGGCGCTCGTCGTCGCGCAGCAGCGCGATCAGCCGCCGCCACCGGTAGTCGTCGGTGGGGCAGTAGGCCACCTCGAGGAAGAGGTTGGGCCGGTCCAGCCCGGACACCACCACCTCGGGCTCGCGCAGGCGCAGCCGGGCGATGATGTCGTCGCGGACCGGCGGGGAGGCGGTGGCGGTGAGCGCCACCACGGGTGGCCGGCCGAGGCCGTCGATGAGGTGGCCGAGCGCGAGGTAGTCCGGCCGGAAGTCGTGACCCCAGGACGAGATGCAGTGCGCCTCGTCGATCGCGACAAGCGCCGGGGAGAGCGAGCGGACCTCGGCGAGCCGGTCCGGGTTGCTCAGCGCCTCGGGCGTGATGAAGAGGAACTCGGCCCGGCCGGCCCGGATCTCCTCGATCGCCTGGGCCTGCTGCGCGGCGCTCTCGTCGGAGCTGATCCGCACCGCGCGCAGCTCCGGCCGCTGCCGCTCGTTGAGCGCGGCGATCTGGTCCTGCTGGAGCGCGAGCAGTGGCGAGATCACCACGGTCGGGCCGGGGATGAGGCTGGCCGGGATCTGGTAGATCGCCGACTTGCCGGCGCCGGTGGGCAGCACCACCAGGGCGTCGTGGCGCTTCATGACGGCGCGCATGGCGGCCAGCTGGTTGGGCCGCAGCGCGGTCCAGCCGAACAGGTTCTTCGCCGCGCGGCGCAGGTTGGTGGCGTGCGTGGTCAGTTTCATCAACGGCCACAGCTACCCCCGGGTTCGCGGCCCGAAACCGCCTGGCGGGTTGACGTACGGTAACGACCGGACGACACTATGAACACAGGTTCATGAACACATGTTCATAAGGAAGGTCGATGATGCTCGACATCCGCAACGACCAGCAGGAACGCGCCTGGAACGGATACGAGGGGCGGCACTGGGCCGTGCACCGGCAGCGCTACGACGCGGTGCTGCGTCCCGGCGGCCGGCTGGCCTTCGTCTGCCTCGACGACTGGCGACGCGGCGACCTCGGCGCGGCGCTCGCGCCGCTGGCCGCGCTCCCGGAACCGTCCGACGACGACACTCCGACGTCCGACGACGACACCCAGGGCGGCGACGGACTCCCGACGCGCGGCTGACACCGTGGCCGGCGGCCACGATCCGGTCGGCGGCCACGTCCCGGTCGGCGCCGGTGTCCCGGTCGGTGACGGCGGGCCGCTCTCGCTGGCCGACCCGGCGGTGACCCGCCGGGTGCTCGCCGAGGCGGGCCTGGTGGACGTCGACTGCGCGCGGCACGAGGTGGCCGGCACCTGGGGACGCGACGCCGCCGACGCCGGCGCGTTCCTGGCCGGCTGGGGCCCGGTCCGGCACCGGCTCGCGCCGCTCGGCCCGGCCGTCGCCGACCGGGTCCGCGCCGAGCTGGTGGCGGCCATGCGCCCGTACGCCGGCCCGGACGGCGTCCGGCTGCGCACCGCGGCCTGGCTGGTGACCGCCCGCCGGCCCCGGCTGACCCGCGCCGCCGGGGCCGGCTCGCACGGGGGAGCCGGCCCCGGCACACGCCTAGGATCGGCGGTGATGGCACCGAGGAGAGCGGCCGCGCTGCGGGGCGGCGAGCAGAGTCTGCGCGAGCACCTGATCGCGGCCGCCGCGCGCCTGCTGGACCGGCGCGGGGCGGCCGGGCTGACCGTGCGCGACGTGGCCCGCGAGGCCGGCGTCGCCGACGGCGTGCTCTACAACCACTTCGCCGACAAGGAGGAGTTGCTCGCCCACGCGCTGCACGCGCACGTGCGGGCGGTGGAGGCGGCGCTGGAGGCCGCCGTCCCGCAGCCGGGCGAGGGTGACCTGGCCGGCAACCTGCGCGCCTGGCTGGACCGGTCGCTGGCCCTGCACGCGGCCATCCTGCCCGCCCTCGCCGGCCTGGCCGGCCAGCCGAAACTGCTCGCCCGGCTGGCCGAGCTGCCCGCCCTGCCCGGCGGCGACCCCGGGGTGCGGGCCGAGTTCGCCGACTACCTGCGGGCCGAGCAGCGCCTCGGCCGGGTCGCGCCGGCGGCCGACCCCCGGGCGGCGGCGACGATGCTCGTCGGCGTCTGCCACGACCTGGTGCTCGGCCGGCTGCTGGACCCGGCCGGCGCGCCGCCGCAACCCGACCCGGAGCTGGTCGACGCGCTTGTCGACACGCTGCTGCGCGGGGTGGCCCCGGCCGGGTCCGGCTGAGCGGCGCTCACCGCAGCCGGGGAAGCACCTCGCGCCGGTAGAGGTCGAACAGGCCCGGCCAGTGCGGGCCGGTGTTGGCCACGTAGACCTCGTCGAAGCCGGCCTTGGCGTACCTGTCGATCATCTCCAGGTGGCCGTCTGCGTCCGGCCCGCAGACGAACGCCTCCCGCACCTGCTCCGGCCGGACCAGCTCCGCGGCCTGCTCGAAGTGGCGCGGCGAGGGCAGCACCTGGGACAGTTCGCCCGGCACGCCCGCGTTGGGCCAACGCTCGTACGCGATCCGCGCGCCCTCGTCGGCGGTGTCCGCGTACGCGGCCTTGAACCCGCCCTGGCACGGCTTGTCGCCGCCGCCGGAGTCGCGGAACCGGCGCACCATGTCGGCGTCCGGCATCATGCTGACGTAGCCGTCGCCGATGCGGGCGGCCAGCTCGATCGCCTTCGGGCCGAAGCCGGAGACGTAGATCGACGGGGGCGTCTCGGGTCGGGTGTAGATCCGGGCGTGCTCCACCGTGTAGTGCCGGCCGTGGTGGTTGACGAAGTCGCCGCGCCACAGCTCGCGGATCACCTCGACGGCCTCCTCGAGCATCTCCAGCCGCACGTCGGCCTGCGGCCAGGCGTCGCCGAAGATGTGCTCGTTCAGCGCCTCCCCGCTGCCCACGCCGAGCACGAAGCGTCCCTCGTGCAGCACCGCGCTGGTGGCCGCCGCCTGGGCGACGACCGCCGGATGGAGACGGACGGTGGGGCAGGTGACCGCTGTGGTCACCGGCAGGCGGCAGACCTGGCTGAGCGCGCCGATGGTGGACCAGACGAACGGGCTCTGGCCCTGCGCGTCGACCCACGGGTGGTAGTGGTCGGAGATCCACAGCGCCTCGAAGCCGGCCTGCTCGGCGCCGCGCGCCTGGGCCAGCAGCTCCGCCGGGGTGTACTCCTCGCTGGACAGGAAGTAGCCGATCCTCATGGGTTTCCCTCCGCCGTGTCCGGACACCGGCCTCCCTACCCCGAGGGTCAGCGGCGGAACATCGCCCGGATCGCGATCAGCAGGAAGAGCGCGCCGACCACCAGGCCGAGCAGGCGTACGCCGGGGATGTCGGCGGCGCTCGTGGCGTCGGCGAGCGGCGGGACGGGCATGCCTGAACTCTCCCACGGCGGCTCGCCGGAGGCCAGCGCCTAACAGTAAGGATTGTTGACTATTTAGCTGCGCGGTGTGACCATGTCAGCACCCGCCGGTCGTGGCGGGTCCGTGGGGGAGACGGGGGTACGACAGGGTGAGCGCGAGGACCGAGCGGATCGTCGGATCGACCGGAGACCTGGCGGCACTCGCCGCCGCCGTCCTGCAACCCGGGTTCGTCGGCACCACACCGCCACCGTGGGTCTGCCGCTGGCTCGGCGAAGGGCTCGGGTCGGTCGTCCTCTTCGCCCGCAACGTCGTCGACCACGAGCAGGTCGCCACGCTCACCGCGAACCTGCGGGCGGAACGGCCGGACGTGATCGTGGCGATCGACGAGGAGGCCGGCGACGTCACCCGGATCGAGTCCGCCCGGGGCAGCTCCCGGCCCGGCAACTTCGCCCTCGGCGCGGTGGACGACCCGGCGTTGACCGAGGAGGTCGCCCGCGACCTGGGCGCCGAGCTGGCCGCGGTCGGCATCACCCTCGACTACGCGCCGGACGCCGACGTCAACTCCAACCCGGCCAATCCGGTGATCGGGGTGCGCTCGTTCGGCGCCGACCCCGACCTGGTCGCCCGGCACACCGCCGCCTGGGTACGCGGGCTGCAGGCAGGCGGCGTGGCCGCCTGCGCCAAGCACTTCCCCGGGCACGGCGACACCCGCGTCGACTCCCACCACGACCTGCCCCGCATCGGCGCCGACCGGGCCCGTCTCGACGAGGTCGAGCTGGCCCCGTTCCGGGCCGCGATCGCCGCCGGGACGCAGGCGGTGATGACCGGGCACCTGCTGGTGCCGGCGCTCGACCCGGAGCTGCCCGCCACGCTCAGCCCGCGCATCCTGGGCGGGCTGCTCCGCGAGGAGCTGGGCTTCGGCGGCGCGGTGGTGACCGACGCGGTGGAGATGCGCGCGGTGTCCGACAGGTACGGCTTCGCCGGGGCGGCGGTGCGCGCGCTCGCCGCCGGCGCCGACGCCATCTGCGTGGGCGGGGAACGGGCCACCGAGGCCGACGCCCGCGAGCTGCGCGACGCGATCGTCGCCGCCGTGGTGAACGGGGAGCTGCCCGAGGAACGGCTGGCCGAGGCGGCCAAGCGGGTCGGTCAGCTCGCCGCGTGGAGCGTCGCCGCCCGGGCCGACCGGGGCGCCGGCCCGGTCGCGCCGGACGGGTCACCGATCGGGTTGGCCGCCGCCCGCCGCGCGGTCCGGGTCACCGGTGACGCCGCGCTGCTGCCGCTGACCGGGCCGGCGCACGTGGTGGAGTTCGCGCCGCCGCGCAACATCGCCATCGGCGAGGAGACGCCGTGGGGGATCGCCGCGCCCCTGACCCACCTGGCGCCCGGCACCACGACCGCCCGGTACGCCGCCGACGCGGTCCCGGCCGATCCGGCGACCGGCCCGGCCGACCGGCCGTTGGTGCTTGTCGTGCGCGACCTGCACCGGCACGGGTGGATGCGGGACGCGGTGTCCCGGGCCCTCGCCGCCCGCCCGGACGCGGTGGTGGTCGAGCTGGGCGTGCCCGAGCTGGCCGCCGGCCGGGTGCACCTGGCCACCCACGGCGCCACCGCCGCGGCGGCCCGCGCCGCCGCCGAGCTGCTGGCCGGCGCCCGCTGAGACTCCCGGTCCGGCCGGGTGGGGAGGTCCCCCGGTCGGACCGGGCCTCAGGGCGCGTCGACCACGAGGTCGGCGTAGTCCGGGTGGCGTTCGATGAACGCGGCCATGAACGGGCACCGGGGGACCACCCGGCCGCCCCGGGCTCGGACCTGGTCCAGCGTGCCCCGGATCAGCGCGCCGCCCACCCCCTGCCCCTGGTAGCGGTCGTCGACCTCGGTGTGCGTGAAGACGAGCACCTCGCCGCGCGGCAGGTAGGCGGTGAAACCGGCAAGCGCGTCGTCGACCAGGATCTCGAAGCGGTGCTTCGCGGCGTTCTCCTCGACCAGGGCGTTCATCGGTCCATCGTCCCCCGGTCGCCGGCCAGCCGGTCCAGTTCGGCCAGCAGCCGGTCCACCTCGTCGACCGTGTTGTAGTGGTAGACGCTCGCCCGGACCGCCCCACCGGAGTCGCGCAGCCCCATCGCCTCGAAGTACTCGGAGGCGTAGTAGTCGCCGGAGGAGAGGCAGAACCCGGCCTCGCCCAGCGCCGCCGCGGTCTCCGCCGGAGCGCGGCCGGACACCCGGAACGACACCGTCGGGCAGCGCCGGGCCGGCGAGCCGAGGACCGTGACGAAGGGCCGGGAGGCCAGCCCGGCGAGCAGCCGGTCGAAGACGGTCTCCTCGTGCGCCTGCGCGGCGGCCAGACCGGCGCGTACCCGTTCCCGGCGGTCGCCGGTCGCGGCCGGGTCCAGCGCGGCCAGGTGGTCCACCGCGGCGGTCACGCCGGCCAGCAGCGGGAAGCTCGGGGTGCCGTACTCGAAGCGGTCCGGCACCGTGTCGGCGGACGGCAGCAGCTTCGCCGGGCGCAGCGTCGCCCACCACGCCGGGTCGGCCACCATCGCCGCCAGGTGCGGCCCCGACCACTTGTAGGCGCTGGTGACCAGCACGTCCGCGCCCAGCGAGGCCAGGTCGGTCGGGCCGTGCGGCACCGAGTGCACCCCGTCCACGCAGACCAGCGCGCCGGCGGCGTGCGCGGTCTTGGCGATCGTCGCCACGTCCGGCACGGTGCCGATCGCGTTGCTGCCGGCGGTCACCGCCACCAGTCGGGTGCGCCCGGTGACCAGCTCGGCGTACTGGCCGGCGGGCAGCTCGCCGGTGGCCCGGTCGAACTCGGCCCAGCGCACCGTCGCCCCGGCCGCCTCGGCGGCCTGCACCCAGGGGCGGACGTTGGCGTCGTGGTCCAGCCGGGACACCACCACCTCGTCGCCGGGCCGCCAGCTCGCGCCCAGCGTCCGGGCCAGCGTGTAGGTCAGCGCGGTGGCGCTCGGGCCGAGCACCACACCCGACGGGTCCGCGCCGAGCAGGTCGGCGACCGCGGCCCGGGCGCCGGCCACCAGCTCCAGCGCGCGCCGGCCGGGGGCGAAGGCGGTGCTGCGGTTGCCGGTGGCGGCGCGCATCGCGTCGGTCACCGCCTCGATCACCCCGGCGGCGGTCTGGGTGCCGCCGGCGCCGTCGAAGTGGACGAACCCCTCGCCCAGCGCGGGGTATTCACCCCGCACCCGGACCACGTCGAAAGCCATTCCCGCACCCTAGCGCGCAAGGAAGGGCCCCTTATTAACGCCTCCGGTCGAGAAGGGTCCCCCTCTCACCACCCCGTCCCGGCGCGCACGCCGCCCGGGAGCGTGGCCGGTGGGCGGTACCGTTGGGGAGGTGACGAACCGACGCGCCACCCTCGCCCCGATCCCCGCCCGCCGCGCCGCCGGGCTGCTCGCCGGTCTCGCCCTCGGCGCCGCGCTGCTCGCCGGTTGCAGCTCCAACGGCGCCGACACCGACTGCGGCCTGGACGCCTGCACCATCACCTTCGACCGCGGCGTGGACGCCAGCGCCACCATCCTCGGCATCGAGGCCAAGCTCATCGGCACCCAGGACGACCAGGTCACCGTCGAGGTGGCCGGGGAGCAGCTCTCGCTCACCACCGGGCAGCAGGCCACCGAGGTCGGCGGCTTCCAGGTCAGCCTGGACAGCGTCACCGACCAGAACGTCGTGCTGCGGGTGGCCCGCAACCCCAACAGCTAATCCGATTCGGCCCAGGTGGCGGCGGTCGGCGACGTTTGGAAAACCGCACGTCGGGAGATTGAGGGCGCATGTCTGTCACCCGAAACGCCGGAGCCGCCGCCACCCAGGCCAAGAACAGCCGGTGGCTCGAACTGTTGACCCGCGCCGGTTTCATCGGCTATGGAATCGTGCACCTCCTCTTCGGCTGGCTGGCGCTGCAGATCGCCTTCGGCAACTCCGGGGAGGAGGGCAACCAGAACGGCGCCCTGCGCACCCTCGGTGAGCAGCCGCTCGGCAAGTTCGTCCTGGTCGTGATCGCGATCGGGCTCTTCGCGATGGCCATCTGGCAGGCCTCCGAGGCGCTCGTCGGCCACCAGTCGAAGACCGGCAAGGAGCGGATCTTCGAGCGCATCGCCTCGGTCGTGCGGGTGATCATCTTCGTCTGGCTGGGCTGGACCGCGATCAAGGTCGTCCAGGACGCCAGCTCCAACTCCTCGAACCAGCAGCAGCAGCTCACCGAGAAGCTGATGGCCTCCGACGGCGGCCGGTGGCTGGTCGGGCTGGCCGGGCTGGTGCTCGCCGCGGTCGGCATCGGCATGGTGATCTACGGCCTGAAGAAGAAGTTCGAGCGCAACCTCAAGACCGGCGAGATGAACCCGAAGACGCACAAGCTGGTCCGTCGCCTCGGCATGGCCGGGTACGCCGCCCGGGGCGCGGTCTTCGCCATCGCCGGCCTGCTCATCGTGGTCGCCGCCGTGAAGTACGACCCGGAGAAGGCGCGTGGTCTCGACGCCGCGTTGCGGACGCTGCGCGACCAGGCGTACGGGCCGTGGCTGCTGGCGCTCATGGCGCTCGGCATCGCCGCGTTCGGCGTCTACTGCTTCTTCCAGTCCCGGTTCCGCAAGGTCTGAGCCTGGTCGATATCCGGTCCGCCGGGCACCATTGGGCCTTTGCCCGATTCCCGGCCGGGCCGGAGGGAGAGAGCACGTGCAGAGCTATCTGGTGACCGTCGCCGCCGCGCTTGCCGCGGCGGCGGTCGCGTTGGTGCTGGTCGCGGTGGTGCACCGGGTGACCCGTCGGCTCGGCCGCAGGTCGCTGCTGATGACCGAGCTGACCGAGCACGCGCACCGCGCGTTCCAGGTCGCCGTGACGGTGATCGCCGTGCAGCTCGCGGTCCGGTTCACCACGCTCTACGCGGTGGGCAGCCCGTGGCGGCAGTTCGTCCTGCACACGCTCGGGCTGGTGATGATCGCGGCGATCGCCTGGCTGGTGGCCGCCCTGCTGGTGGTGGCGGAGGACACCGCGTTGGCCCGGTTCCGGGTGGACGTGCCGAACAACCGGCACGCCCGCCGGGTGCGGACCCAGGTGGTGCTGCTGCGCCGGCTGACCATCGCGGTGATCGTGATCCTCGCCGTCGGCGTGATGCTGATGACCTTCCCGGCGGTGCGCGGCATCGGCGCCGGCGTGCTCACCTCCGCCGGTGTGGTGGCCGCGGTCGCCGCGCTCGCCGCGCAGAGCCTGCTCGGCAATGTCTTCGCCGGCCTCCAGCTCGCCTTCAGCGACGCGGTCCGCCTGGACGACGTGGTGGTGGTCGAGGGGGAGTGGGGCCGGATCGAGGAGCTGACGCTCAGCTACGTGGTGGTGCAGGTCTGGGACGACCGTCGGCTGATCCTGCCCACCTCGTACTTCACCAGCAAGCCGTTCCAGAACTGGACCCGCACCGAGGCGGCGGTGCTCGGCACCGCCGAGTTCGACCTGGACTGGGCCGTCCCGGTGCAGGCCATGCGGGAGGAGCTGCGCCGGCTGTGCGAGGGCACCGAGCTGTGGGACGGCCGGGTCTGCGTACTCCAGGTGACCGACGCCACCGGCGGCATGGTCAAGGTGCGGGCGTTGGTCAGCGCCGCCGACGCCGGCAGCCTCTGGGACCTGCGCTGCCTGGTCCGCGAGCACCTGGTGACCTGGGTACGCGACCACCGCCCGACCGCCCTGCCCCGGCTGCGCACCGAGGTCGGCGACGCCACCGGCCCGCTGCCGTGGCAGTCGATGCAGCCGCGCCGCCCGGTCCGCCGCGCGGCCGACACCGAGGCCCCGGACGACGCGCGGGTCTTCGGCGGCAGCGACGACGGCGACGCCCGCAGCGAGGTGTTCGTGGGCCGGGAGGACCACGCCGAGGCGCGGCGCTGACCCGTGTACCCCCGATCGGGACCCCCGGCCGCCCGCGGCGCCGGGGGTTCCGCGCGTCCGGCGACCGGCGCGGCGGTCGTCCCCGGCCGGGACGGTACGCGAAGGGTCGGGCCGACTGGGTTTGATCGGCCCGTTCCGGGGGACCTGCTGCCCATGCCCCGGATTCCGGCCGGTCGACGCCGGGCTCCGGTGGCGCGCGGCCGGGCCGACCGGCCGCTCCGCGCAGGATTGACGGGCGGCGACTCCGGGCATACAGCGCGGTGATGATGAAAGGAGGACAGCATGGCTGACGTCGCGAGTCGCAGCGCGTCCCGGACCGGGAGCGAGCCGTCCACCGCGGAACTGGTGCAGCGGGCCACCGAACAGGTCACCCGGCTGGTGCGGGACGAACTGGCCCTGGCCCGGGCGGAGCTGACCCAGAAGGGCAAGCACGCCGGGATCGGAATCGGTCTGTTCGGCGGCGGCGGGGTGATGGTGCTCTACGGCGCCGGCGCGCTTGTCGCCACCGTGATCCTGCTGCTGGCGCTGGTCATGCCGGCGTGGCTGGCCGCCCTGATCGTGGCGGTGGCGTTGTTCCTGCTCGCCGGCATCCTGGCGCTCGTGGGCAAGAAGCAGGTCAGCCGTGCCGTCCCGCCGGTGCCGGAGGCGGCGGTGCGCAGCGTCCGGGCGGACGTCGACACGGTCACCGCCGCGGTCAAGGACGGGAGGCGGGCATGACCGGCAACGGGACCGGGGACGTGGCGGCGCTCCGGGAGGAGATCCGCCGGACCCGGGTGGAACTCGGTGAGACGATGGAGCTTCTGGCGGCCCGGGCCGACCCGAAGGCGCTGGTGCGGCACTCCGCCGAGCAGGCCAAGGCGCGGGTGCGCGAGCAGGCGGCCACGACCGTGGCCCGGGTCCGTACCCGGGCGGCCGAGCGGGCCCGGCTGGTCCGGGCCCAGGCGGTGTACGAGCCGGGCACCCTCGCGCGGGGCCCGTTGCCGTGGGCGGCGGTCGCGGCCGGCGCGGTGGTGACCGTGGTGGTGCTGTTGGTGGTTCGAGGGAGGCGCAGGTGAGCGGCAGGATCGGCAAGGCGGCGTACAAGCCGGTGGGGGTGCTGCTCGGCCTCGCCGCCGGCGCGGTCGCCGGCATGGTCTTCCGGCAGGTCTGGAAGTTGGCGGCGGGCGACGACGACGCGCCGAGCGCCACCGACGAGGACCGCCGCTGGGGCGAGGTGCTCGCCGCCGCGGCCCTGCAGGGGGCGATCTTCTCGGCGGTGCGGGCGGCCGTGGACCGCGGTGGCGCGGTCGGCGTGCGTCGGCTGACCGGGCACTGGCCCGACTGATCCGACACCCGGACGGACCCCTTTCCCGCGACCTGGGGAAGGGGTCTTTCGCACGGCTCTGTCGGCACGCCCGTCGATCATCGGGCGACCTTCAGGTCACATGTCGGAGAATTTCGTCCGGTAGGCTGTGCGAAGTTTTTGCGTACGTGGTTTGCTTTCTCACGCTGTTGCGAGACGCGTGGGTTGAGAGACGTTCCCTGCACGGGGGGCCACCTCAGGCGCCGCTGCTCGAAAACGGCCAATCGGCCGCACGGCGTGCTCGGCCGCCAGTTTTAGAAGGAGTTGCACATGGCGCAGGGAACCGTGAAGTGGTTCAACGCTGACAAGGGCTTCGGCTTCATCACCGTCGACGGCGGGGGTGCTGACGTGTTCGTCCACTTCTCGGCCATCCAGACCAGCGGCTACCGCTCGCTGGAGGAGAACCAGCGGGTGGAGTTCGAGATCGCCCAGGGTCAGAAGGGTCCGCAGGCCGAGCAGGTCCGCCCCATCTGAGCTGACAGGGCGCCGGCCGGGCGGGCCGGCGCGACGAAGCCCCGCATCCCGCACGGGAGGCGGGGCTTCTCCACGCCCGGCGCGCCTCAGCGGCGGCGGGCCCGCATGCCGAACCAGAGCGCGACGAGTCCGATCAGGACGACGACCGGGCCGGCCGCCGCCCAGAGCCGCTCGTCGGTCAGCGCGCTGCCCTCGACGTAGCCGAGGCCCAGCACGGTCCAGAGCGCGCCCAGCACCACGGCCAGCAGCCCCACGGTGAGCCGGAGCCAACCCCTCATCGCGTCCCCTCCGCCGACGTCCACTCCGGTCCAGCATGCCCGCCGGTGTCCGGCGTCGGTGGCGCCGCGCCGCCGGGTCGGGCCGAACCGGTCACCACCTGTCGTGCACCTGCGGCCGGATCAGCTCGTCGTAGGTGGCCCGCACCGAGGCCAGCTCCACATCGGTCAGGGGCGGCTGGCCGGCCGCCTCGGCGTTGCGCCGGGCCTGCTCGGCCGAGCGGGCGCCGGGAATCACCACGGTCACGCCGGGCTGGTCGAGGATCCACCGCAGCGCGAACTGCGCCATGGTGCGGTCGTCGCCGACCAGCGGCGCGAGCCGGCGTACCGCGGCCAGGCCGAGGTCGTAGTCGACGCCGGAGAACGTCTCGCCCACGTCGAACGACTCGCCGTGGCGGTTGAACGTGCGGTGGTCGTCCGCCGGGAACGTGGTGTGCTCGTCGTAGCGGCCGGAGAGCAGGCCGCTGGCCAGCGGGACCCGGGCGACGACACCGACCCCGGCCGCCGCCGCGGCGGGCAGCACCCGCTCCAGCGGCTTGTGCCGGACCGCGTTGAGGATGATCTGGACGCTTGCCACCCCGGGCCGGGCGATGGCGGTGAGCGCCTGGTCGCAGGTCTCCACGCTGACGCCGTACCCGGCGACGCGCTTCTCGGCGACAAGCGTGTCCAGGGCGTCGAAGACCCGGTCGTCGGCGAAGACCGCGGTGGGCGGGCAGTGCAACTGCACCAGGTCGAGCGTGTCGACGCCGAGGTTGGCCCGGGACCGGTCGGTCCAGGCCCGGAAGTTCTCCAGGGTGTACGCCTCCGGCGTCTGCGGCACCCGGCGACCCATCTTGGTGGCCACGGTCAGCCCGTGCGCCGGCCGGGAGCGCAGGAACCGCCCGATGAGCTGCTCGCTGCGGCCGTCGCCGTAGACGTCCGCGGTGTCCAGGAAGGTGACGCCGGCGTCCACCGCGGCGGTGAGCACGTCGAGCGCCGCGTCCTCGCTGACCTCGCCCCAGTCGGCGCCGAGCTGCCAGGCGCCGAGTCCGATGATGCCGACGTGCCGGCCGAGCCGGTCGAAGTTGCGCTGTTCCATCCGGTTCAGCCTAGTGAGCGGGTTGCCGTCGCGCCCGTCGGGCCGTACGGTCTTTACAAAACGTACGTACGGTTTGGAGAATGCCATGTGGGACCCCCGCACCTACCTGCGCTACCACGACGAGCGGTCCCGGCCCTTCCACGACCTGCTCACCCGGGTCGGCGCGGACCGTCCCCGCGCGGTGGTCGACCTCGGCTGCGGGCCCGGCACGCTCACCGCCACCCTCGCCGAGCGCTGGCCCGGCAGCCGGGTCACCGGCCTGGACTCCTCGCCCGAGATGATCGCGCGGGCCGGCGAGCTGCCCGCCCCGGTCGACTTCGCGGTCGCCGACGTCCGCGACTGGCGGCCCCGGCCGGAGGTGGACGTGCTGGTCGCCAACGCGGTGCTCCAGTGGGTGCCGGAGCACCGTGAACTGCTCACCCGTTGGGCCGCCGAGCTGCCGCGCGGGGCGTGGCTGGCGTTCCAGGTGCCGGGCAACTTCGCCGCCCCGTCGCACCGGGCGCTGCGCGAGGTCGCCGGGCGGGACCGGTGGCACGACCGCCTCGCCGGGCTGCTGCGCGAGGCCCCGGTCGACGAGCCGGTCGACTACGCCGCGCTGCTGACCGGCGCGAACTGCGCGGTGGACGCCTGGGAGACTACCTACGTGCACCTGCTGCCGGCCGCCGGAGCGGACCACCCGGTGCTGGCCTGGATGGAGGGCACGGCCCTGCGCCCGGTCCGCGCCGCGCTGGCCGCCGCCGACTGGGCCGACTTCCGGGCCGAGCTGGGGGTCCGCCTCGCCGAGGCGTACCCGGTGCGGCAGGGTCAGGTGTACTTCCCGTTCCGCCGGATCTTCGTGGTGGCCCGCACGGGCGCCCGCGCAGAGGAGAACTCGTGACCGACCTGCCCACCTTCATCGCCGGACTGCCCAAGGTGGAGCTGCACGTGCACCACGTCGGCTCCGCCTCCCCCCGGATCGTCGCCGAGCTGGCCGCCCGGCACGAGGGGCGCAGCCCGGTCCCGGCCGACCCGGCGGCGCTCGCCGACTACTTCGCGTTCCGCGACTTCGCCCACTTCATCGACGTCTACCTGAGCGTGGTGGACCTGATCCGGGACGCCGACGACGTCTGGCTGCTCACCCACGAGGTGGCCCGGGAACTGGCCCGCCAGCAGGTCCGCTACGCCGAGCTGACCGTCACCCCCTACTCGCACGTGCACCGGGGCATCCCCGCCCCGGCGTTCTGCGAGGCCATCGAGGACGCCCGCAAGCGGGCCGAGGCCGACTTCGGCATCGCGCTGCGCTGGTGCTTCGACATCCCCGGCGAGGCCGGCCTGCCGGCCGCCGAGCAGACCCTGCGGATCGCGCTCGACCAGCGGCCGGACGGGCTGATCAGCTTCGGGCTCGGCGGTCCCGAGATCGGGGTGCCCCGGCCCCAGTTCAAGCCCTACTTCGACCAGGCCCGCGCGGCCGGTCTGCGCTCGGTGCCGCACGCCGGCGAGACCACCGGCCCGGAGACGATCTGGGACGCGCTGAACGAGCTGGGCGCCGAGCGGATCGGCCACGGCATCTCCGCCGCGCTCGACCCGACGCTGCTGGCCCACCTGGCGGAGCGCCGGATCCCGTTGGAGGTGTGCCCCACCTCCAACGTGCGGACCCGCGCGGTGGCCAGCCTCGACGAGCACCCGCTGCCGCAACTGATCGAGGCGGGCGTGCCGGTCAGCATCAACTCCGACGACCCGCCGATGTTCGGCACCACGCTCAACGACGAGTACGCGGTCGCGGCCCGACTGCTCGGCATCGGCCCGGAGGGCGTCGCCGCGCTGGCCCGTGACGCGGTGGCCGCCGCGTTCCTGGCCCCGGCCGAGGCGGCCCGGATCAGCGTCGAGATCGACGCGTACCTGGCGACGTGCTGACCGGGCATGCCCTCGCTACGCTCGGTGCGTTCGCGCATGCCGTGGCGCGCTGAGCGGTCGCACCGGCGCCGGCCGGCGGGACAGCCGGGGCGGCCGGCGCCGGGTGGCCAGGAGTACGCCGAGCACGGCCGGCGCGAGCGCCGCGACGGCGAGACCGGGCATGGCGGGGGCGGCCCGGCCCGGACCGTGCGCGAGCACCGGGTCCTGCCAGGCGGCAAGCGTGAGGGCGATGCCGAGGCCGATCACGGCGGCCCAGCGGAGCAGCCGGCTGACGGTCGGCGTCATGACCGTGACCTCCACCGGCTCGGCTGACGAGAGCGGCGCGCGACGGGAGCGAGGTGTGGGGGGACCGGACTCCCGCCGCGCGCACGGATCCGCCGGCCGGAAGGTGTAACGGGGCGTCCCGGCCGACGGAACTGATGGGTTCTGGCAGAGATCCTGGCATTTCGCGGCCCGCCGGTGGCCGTCGTTAAAACACTCCTAAGGAGAACTTGCGCCGCCCCACAACCACGGGTCAGCGCGGTCGCGGCCAGCGCCGCCCGGCGCGCGGCTCGCGGGCGTCCCGGGCCATCCGCCCGACCAGCCCGAACCGGTTGACCTGTCGGGGCGCCGCGTCCGGGTCGGCCAGCAGCATCACCACGCTGGCCCCGCCCAGACGCGCCCGGTCGAGGCTCACCGAACCGTTCGCCTGCAACGCGACCCGCTTGGCGATGTCCAGCCCGAGCCCGGTCGAGCCCTGGTCGCTCTCGCCCCGGCGCAACGCCCGGTCCGGGTTGGCGATGCCCGGCCCGGCGTCGTCGATCCGGATCGCCACCCAACCGTCGCGGCGGCTCACCGCCACCTCGAACGCGGTGCCCTGCGGGGTGTAGCGGAAGACGTTGCCGATCACCGCGTCCAGCGCGGCGGCCAGCTCGGCCCGGGGCACCGGCGCCGGGATGCGCAACTGCGCCCCGACCACCCGGTGCTGCCGGTTCTGGTCGCCGGCCAACGCCGACCAGAAGACCATCCGGTCCCGCACCACCTCGCTGACGTCGCAGGACGCCGGCGCCGTCTCCTGGCTGACCGCCTTGCGGGTGGTCTTGATGAGCTGGTCGACCTCGCCCTCCAGCGTCACGATGGCCTGCCGGATCCGCCGGATGCCACGCCGCCGGTCCAGCTCCGCCTCGCTGAACGTGCCGATGCTGGTGTCGTCGGACTCCAGCGCCTCCGCGTCCAGCCGCAGCGCGGTCAGCGGGGTGCGCAGCCGGTGCGACAGGTCGGCAACCAACTCGTGCTCGTCGGCGCGGAGCGTCACCAGCCGCTCCGCCATCCGGTTGAACGCGTGCCCGGCCTCGGCCAGCTCCCGCGGCCCGGCCGGCTCGACGCGTACCCCCAGCTCGCCGTCGCCCACCGCGAGCGCCGCCTTGACCAGGTCGCCGGTGGCGTCCACGGCCCGGGCCGCCACCCGGTCCACCACGATCACCGCCGCGCCGACCAGGGCCAGCGCCACCGCGAGCAGCAGCAGCCAGCGGCCGCCGGCACCGGCGTCGAGCACCTCGTCGGGTACGAAGACCTCCACCACGGCCACCCGGTCGCCGAGCACCACCGGGTCCAGCCGCAGCACGCCGCCGTCCACCTCGGTCACCACCGAGCGCCGCTGGGCGGTGGCGTCGGCCAGCGCTGCCGGGTCGGCGCGCCCGGCCGACTCGTCGGCGCCGATGCCGTGGACGACCGGGCGCAGCGCCGGGTCGTCACCGCTGGCCGCCACCGCCCGCTTGACCACCTCGGCGTCGGTGCTGACCGCCAGCGCGCCGGTGACCAGCGCGCCGCGCCGGGCGGCGTCGGCCAGCTTCTCCTCGCGGGACTGGTCGGACAGGGTGATGCCGAGCGGGATGAGGAAGGCGAGCGCGACCAGGCTGCACATGCCGGCGGTGAGCCAGGCCAGCGCCGGCCTCAGTCCGGCGCCACCAGCCGGAAGCCGACCCCCCGCACGGTGCGCAGGTAGCGGGGCTTCGCCGCGGACTCGCCCATTTTGCGGCGGAGCCAGTACAGGTGAACGTCGATGGTCTGGTCCTCGCCGACCGATGGCTGCCGCCATACCTCCTCCAAGAGTTCCCGCCGGGACACTACCCGGCCGGGACGAGCGGCGAGATACGCCAGCAGGTCGAATTCCTTGCGGGTCAGGGCCAGTGACTCCCCGTCCAGCACCGCGCTGCGCTCGCCCACGTCCACCCGCAGACCGCCGACCGTGTGCACGGCCGGTTGCACGGTACGGCTCGCCCGGCCGGCCCGGCGCAGCACGGTGGTGATCCGGGCGTCCAGGTGCGCGCCGGTGAACGGCTTGACCATGTAGTCGTCCGCGCCGGCCCGCAGCAGCCGCACCACCGACTGCTCGTCGTCGCGGGCGGTGGCGATGATGATCGGCACGTCGGTGATGCCCCGCAGCATGCGCAGCGCGTCCGAGCCGTCCAGGTCCGGCAGCCCCAGGTCGAGCACCACCAGGTCGGGTGTCTCCGCGGCGACCCGGCGCAACGCGTCCAACGCGGTGCCGACGGCGTGCACCGCGTGCCCTCGGTCGGTCAGCGACCGCAGCATCGCGCCACGCACCACGTGGTCGTCTTCGACCAGCAGGACGGTTGCCACGTCAGCACCGTACTCGGCGTGGCAAGTCGATCGCGTTGCGACGGTCCGGGGAACCGGGCAAGCTGGGACGGCGATGACGTTCACGTTGTTCCCCGACACCCGCCTCACGCTCGCCCGCGACGCGCTCGCCGGCCTGTCGGTGGGCGACGCCCTCGGCTGCCGGTTCTTCGTCCCCGGCGGGGCGGTCGCCCCCTGGCCGGACGCGCTCCCGCCCGGCCCGTGGCCGTGGAGCGACGACACCGAGATGGCCTGCTCCGTGCTGGACGTGCTCGCCGCGCACGGCCGGACCGAGCCGGACGCGCTCGCGCTCGCCTTCGCCACCCACTACGACCCGGCCCGCCGCTACGGCGCGGGCGCGGTCGAACTGCTGGAACTCATCCGCGCCGGCACGCCCTGGCCGGTGGCCGCCGCGTCCGCCTTCGGCGGGCAGGGGTCCTGCGGCAACGGCGCGGCCATGCGCGTCGCCCCGCTCGGCGCCTGGCACGCCGACTCCACCCGACGCGCCGCCGAGCAGGCCCGCGCCTCGGCCGAGGTGACCCACGCCCACCCGGAGGGCGTCGCCGGAGCGGTGGCGGTGGCGGTGGCCGCCTCGCTGGCCGCCCGCGCCCGCCTCGACGGCGACCGGCCCGAACCGGCCCGGCTGCTCGGCGCGGTGGCCGGCGCGCTCGACGGCGCCGGCGAGGTGCACCGGGGCGTACGCCGGGCCGCCGCGCTGCTCGGCCGCCCGGCCGGCGAGGTGGCCGAGGCGGTGGGGAACGGCTCGCGGATCACCGCGCAGGACACCGTGCCGTTCACGCTCTGGGTCGCCGCCACGCTGCTGCACGACTACCCGGCCGCGATCCGCACGTGCGTGGAGGCGGGCGGCGACGTGGACACCACGGCGGCGATCGTCGGCGGGATCGTCGCCGCCCACACCGGCGTCGGCACGCCCGGCGGCGTCCCCGAGGGCTGGCTGACCGCCCGGGAACCCCTGCCCCCCTGGCTCACCGCTTCCGCCTGACCGTTCCGCCTTCGCGCTGCCGCCCGGCGCCGGCCCGCGCTGCCGCCCGGCTCGGTCGATCATGAAGTTGACGGTGGATGCTGTCTGATTTGTCGCCGCCAACTTCATGATCGACGGGGCTGGGGCGGTAGTCAGGAGTGTGCGGGGGCAGTGCCGGCGGTGACGGGTTCGTCGGAGGCCGGGGCGTCGGTCGCGGGCGCTCGGACGGCGCCGCCGTCCCCAGGGTGGGCGCCGGCACCGGGATTGGCGCCGGCATCGGGTTGGGCGGGGGTGCCGGGCTCGGCGCCGGCCTGCGGGGTGGGGGAGTCGGCGGTGTCCGGCGGGAGGGCCATGGTGCCGCGCCGGCGCCGGCTGAGCAGCCAGCCGATCGCGGCCCCGCCGGCCAGGCCGGCGAGCAGGCCGCCACCGAGCAGCAGGTCGGCGCTCGGTCCGTCGTCGGCGGCCTCGGCCGCCGGGCCTCCGGCGGTGGCCCCGCCCGGTGCCGTGGCCCCCGGCGCGCCGGCCACGGTGCCGTGACCGCCGTGACCGCCGTGGCCCCCGGCGCCGGTGCCGGCGTCGCCGCCGCCCGTGGCGGTGCCCGGCGGTGGGGGCAGCAACGCGACCGTCGGGGCGGGGTGCGCGCCGCCGGCCGGGTCCGCCCAGCGGACCACCGTGCCGTCGGCGTACGTCTGCACCACGGTGAAGGTCAACCGGTCGGTGGCCGGCATCGGCCCCATGCCGAGCGGCAGCCGCGTCGCGCCGGCGCCGCCGCCGGGCACCCGCAGCCAGGTCACCGCGTGGGTCACCTGGTTCAGTTCGGGCGCGTGGATCCCGGCGACCGGCCGGTCCAGCGTGCGGGTGGTGATGGTCGGCGCCCAGTCCGGCACGGACAGCGGATAGACCTCGCCGATCGGGGCGTCCGCCGGCATGGTCAGCTCGATCTTCGTGGTCCGGGTGCCGGGCCGGTCGGCGGGCACCACCACGGACAGTTCGATCGCGTCGCCCTGGTGCACCTCACCGGGGGAGGTCGTGACGGTCACGCCGGCGGCGCTTGCCGGGCCCGGCCAGCCCACCGCTCCGGCGAGCGCGGCGGCCAGCAGGGCCGTCGCCCACCGGCCCTGACGGGTCATCCTCATCGTCGTCCCCATCCTTCTCGACCGGGGCCGGTTCCGGCTCCGGCCCCACCCGGTAGTTCGGGCCGGACGGTCGAAAGGTTCAACGTGGCGTCGAAGTCGGGACGGGGGCCGCGTCCCCGACGGCGCGGATCCGGGCGACCGATACGATCACAGGGGCCGGTCATCCGGCAGATCCGTACCGTCGACGACAGGAGTCACCGTGTCCGCACCCCGTATCCCCGTCGTGGCCGACCCCGTCGTCGTCGCCGCCGGGACCACGGCGGCCGACGCGGTGGCCGCGGCCGGCCTGCCCACGAGCGGGCCGAAGGCGATCGTGGTGGTCCGCGACCCGCACGGCCAGCTTCGCGACCTGGACTGGAGGCCGGCCGAGGAGACCTCGGTCGAGCCGGTGCCGCTGGACAGCCCGGCCGGCCTGGAGGTGCTGCGGCACTCCACCGCGCACGTGCTCGCCCAGGCGGTGCAGGACGTCTTCCCGGAGGCGAAGCTCGGCATCGGCCCGCCGATCGAGAACGGCTTCTACTACGACTTCGGCGTCGCCAAGCCGTTCCAGCCGGACGACCTGGCGAAGCTCGAGAAGCGGATGCAGGAGATCGTCAAGTCCGGCCAGCGGTTCCGCCGGCGCCGCTTCGCCAGCCTGGACGAGGCGCGGGGCGAGCTGGCCGCCGAGCCGTTCAAGCTGGAGCTGATCGAGGTCAAGGGCGAGGGGCTGGACTCCTCCGAGGTGATGGAGGTGGGCGGCGGCGAGCTGACCATCTACGACAACCTCGCCGCGAACGAGGACAAGGTCTGCTGGTCGGACCTGTGCCGCGGCCCGCACCTGCCGAACACCCGGCTGATCGGCGCGTTCAAGTTGATGCGTTCCGCCGCCGCCTACTGGCGTGGCTCGGAGAAGAACCCGCAGCTCCAGCGGGTGTACGGCACCGCGTGGCCGACCCGGGACGAGCTGAAGGCGTACCTCAGGTTGTTGGAGGAGGCCGCCCGGCGCGACCACCGCAAGCTCGGCGCGGACCTCGACCTGTTCAGCTTCCCCGACGAGATCGGCTCCGGACTGGCCGTCTTCCACCCCAAGGGTGGCGTGCTCAAGCGGGTGATGGAGGACTACGTCCGCACCCGGCACATCGAGGAGGGCTTCCAGTACGTCGGGACGCCGCACATCTCCAAGGAAGGTCTCTTCCACACGTCGGGCCACCTGCCCTACTACGCCGACGGCATGTACCCGCCCATGGAGCTGGAGGGCGCGGACTACTACCTCAAGGCGATGAACTGCCCGATGCACAACCTGATCTACCGCTCGCGCGGGCGGTCCTACCGTGAGCTGCCGATGCGGCTGTTCGAATTCGGGTCGGTCTACCGGTACGAGAAGTCGGGCGTTGTGCACGGGCTGACCCGGGTGCGCGGCCTGACCCAGGACGACTCGCACTCCTACTGCACCCGGGAGCAGGCGCCGGCCGAGATCAAGCACCTGCTCGGCTTCGTGTTGAGCCTGCTGAAGGACTTCGGCATCGACGACTTCTACCTGGAGTTGTCGACGCGCGACGAGGCCCGGCCGGACAAGTTCGTGGGGTCCGACGAGGACTGGGCGACGGCGACCGCGGTGCTGGAGCAGTGCGCCCGGGAGACCGGCCTGGACCTGGTGCCGGACCCGGGCGGCGCGGCCTTCTACGGCCCGAAGATCTCCGTGCAGGCCAAGGACGCCATCGGCCGCACCTGGCAGCTCTCGACCATCCAGTACGACTTCAACCAGCCGAAGGGCTTCGGGCTGGAGTACCAGGCGGCCGACGGCACCCGGCAGCAGCCGGTGATGATCCACTGCGCGAAGTTCGGCTCGATCGAGCGGTTCATCGGCGTGCTCACCGAGCACTACGCGGGCGCGTTCCCGGCCTGGCTCGCCCCGGTGCAGGTGGTCGGCATCCCGATCCGCGACGACCACGCCGACTACCTCCAGGACTTCGTCACCACCCTGCGCCGCAACGGGATCCGGGCCGACGTCGACATGGGCGACGACCGGATGCAGAAGAAGATCCGCAACGCCCAGCAGCAGAAGATCCCGTTCATGGTGATCGCCGGGGACGACGACGTGGCCGCCGGCACGGTCTCCTTCCGCTACCGGGACGGGTCGCAGCGCAACGGCGTGCCGGTCGACGAGGCGGTGGCGCACGTTCGCGAGGTGGTCGAGTCCCGCACCAACGGGGGCCCCTCCGCCGCCTGAGCGCCGGCGCGGTTCGGCGGGCCGGGGGCGCGGATCGTAGGATCGCCGGTGTGACAGGGGTGGAGCGGCACGCGGACAGTGGTCTGGCGGACGGGCTGGAACGGCTCTGGACGCCGCACCGGATGACCTACATCTCCGGGGAGGACCGACCCGAGGGCGGCTACGAGAAGCCGACCGGCTGCCCGTTCTGCCTGGCCCCCGGCCGCCCGGCGGAGGAGAGCCTGGTGGTCGCCCGCGGCGAGCACGTGTTCGCGGTGCTCAACCTCTATCCCTACAATCCCGGCCACCTGCTGGTCTGTCCCTACCGGCACGTCGCCGACTACACCGAGCTGGACGCTCCGGAGACCGCCGAGCTGGCCGTGTTCACCAAGGCCGCCATGCGGGTGGTCCGGCAGGTGTCCAGCGCGCACGGGTTCAACCTGGGCATGAACCAGGGCGGCGTGGCCGGCGCGGGCATCGCCGCGCACCTGCACCAGCACGTGGTGCCGCGCTGGGGCGGCGACGCCAACTTCATGCCGGTGATCGGGCGCACCAAGGTGCTGCCGCAACTGCTCACCGACACCCGTGACCTGTTCGCCAAGGTGTGGCCGGCCTGACTCAGCGCAGCCGGCCCCGCACCCGGGCGAGCCGGCGGCGGGCGCCGGTGGCGGTGCGCTGGGCGGCCGCGGCCCGGTCGGCGGCGAGTTCGGCGCGGACCGCGAGCTGACGCAGCCGCCGCTGCACCATCCGGTCGCCGTGCCGGGCGATCCACAGGCACACCACGGCCAGCGGCAGCTCGACGAGTGCCGCCAGCGCCACCGACACCACCAGGTCCGGACCGGGCGGCGTGGTGGTGACGTCGAACCAGGCGTCCACCACGAGCATGGTCGCGGTGGCGGCGGCCGCGAGCACCACCTGCCGGTTCCCCCGGTACGCGAGCCAGGCGGTCAGCCCGAGCAACGCCACCAGACCGAGGTCGAAGCCGACCCAGGCGGCCCGGTAGTGCACGGTCACCTGGTGCCGGGGCAGGGTAAACGCCAGGTAGCCGATCCAGGGCAGGGTGAGCACGGCCAGCGCCACGAACGTGGGCGCGACCCAGCGCGGCACCGGGCGCACCCGGGCCGCCTCGTCGACCTGTTCCACCGACGTCTCCATCCGCGCCTCCCGGCCCCGGTGGTGCCCCGGCCGCCGGGCTCGGCAAACCCGGCGGGCACCCCTTCGACAGTACGATCTTGCGCATGGCCCTGCTGCATCGCGCGGAACTGCGCCCCTCGAAGCTGGAACTGCTCGTGCCCTGGCTGCCCGGCCGGCCCTGGTTCGCGGGGGAGGCGGGCGCGGCGGTCAGCCGGGTGGCGGCCTACCGGTTCGACGACCCGGCCGGCGAGGTCGGCATGGAGACGCTGCTGGTGCGGGCCGGGGCCGGGCCGGTGCTCCAAGTGCCGTTGACCTACCGGGGCGCGCCGCTGGCCGGCGCGGACCGTTTCCTGGTCGGCGTGGTGGAGCACTCCGTGCTCGGTCGCCGCTGGGTGTACGACGCCGTCGGTGACCCGGTCTACCTGCCGGCGCTGGCCGCCGCAGTGCTCGCCGACGCCGGCCAGGCGCAGGAGTACTTCGAGGTCGACGGCGAGCGGCAGGTGCGCGAGCCGAGCATGACGGTGTCGGGCAGCCGGACCGACCGGGCGCTGCCGGCCGGCCCGGCCGACGAGGTGGTCGACGGCGATCCGACGCTGATCCGGGCCGGCGGCGTCGAGCTGGCCCTGGTCCGCCGCCCCGTCCCGGCGTCGGCCGCCGGCCCGGTACCGACCGGCGTCCCGGCGTCGGCCGGGCTCACGATCGCCGGCCGGCTCGTCGGCGCCTGGCCCGGACAGGACGCCGAGGTCCTCCTGGCCTTCGTGCGCTGAGCCGCCACCGCCTGCCGGCGGCCGGCGGCGAGGACCATCCGGTTCGAGCGACATACCGCAGCGTCATAATTATGACGCTGCGGTATATCGCTCTCACCTCGACCATTCGCCAGGCGCGTCACGCGCAGTAACGGTCATGGCGGACATGGAGTGACGAACCGGCCCAGCGGTGCCGTGAAGGTGACAGGATTCGGCGATGGCAGTCAGCACGCGGTCGCTCGGCCGCAGCGGCATCGAGGTGAGCGCCCTCGGGATGGGGTGCTGGGCGATCGGCGGCCCGTGGGCCGAGGGCGCCCGTCCGCTGGGCTGGGGCGCGGTCGACGACGACGAGTCGGTGCGGGCGGTCCGCCGCGCCCTCGACCTCGGGGTGACGCTCTTCGACACCGCCGACACGTACGGGGCCGGGCACGGCGAGCGGGTGCTGGGGCGGGCTCTCGCCGGCCGGCGGGACCAGGCGGTGATCGCCACCAAGTGGGGCTACACGTTCGACGAGCGCAGCCGGCAGGCCACCGGGGAGAACGCGTCGCCGCAGTATCTGCGCCGGGCGGTGGTGGACTCGCTGCGCCGGCTGGACACCGACCGGATCGACCTCTACCAGCTCCACCTGGGTGACCTGCCGCTGCCCCGCGCCGAGGCGCTTGTCGGCACGCTCGACGACCTGGTCGCCGACGGCCTGATCCGGGCCTACGGGTGGAGCACCGACTCCGCCGACCGGGCGGCCGCGTTCGCCC
Organism: Micromonospora sp. NPDC051300; assembly: GCF_044455315.1. NCBI lineage: Bacteria > Bacillati > Actinomycetota > Actinomycetes > Micromonosporales > Micromonosporaceae > Micromonospora > Micromonospora sp. NPDC051300. The sequence goes on from NZ_JBITEP010000022.1 coordinate 55,656, forward strand.
AGGCCGGCCGGGGCGCCACCGCCGTGCAGCACGCGCTGTCGGTGCTGCGGGACGCTCCGGCCGTGCTGGCCGCCTGCGAGAAGCACGACCTGGCCAGCCTGGCCCGGGGGCCGCTGGCGATGGGGCTGCTCACCGGCAAGTACACGCCGGAGTCGACGCTGCCCCGCGACGACGTACGCGGTCTCGGGCCGACCTGGCTGGAGTGGTTCCGCGGCGGCCGGCCGGCCCCGGAGTGGCTGCGCCGGGTGGCCGCGGTCCGAAGCGCGCTGACCGCCGACGGGCGCACCCTGGCGCAGGGCGCGCTCGGCTGGATCTGGGCGCGCAGCGACCGCGCGGTGCCGATCCCCGGCGCCCGCACCGTCGCCCAGGTGGAGCAGAACGCCGCCGCGCTGGCCCGGGGGCCGCTGGACGCGGACCACTTCGCCGAGGTGGAACGGCAGCTCGCGGCCGTCCGCTCGGCGGCCCGCCGGGACGCCGACCGCCCGCACTGGCCGATGCCCCCGATCCCCGCCGTCCGCCCCTGACTGGTCAGGCGTGGTTGCCGGCCTCCTTGCGGACCTGGTCGGCCAGGTGGGCCGGCATCGGGTCGTGGCGGGCGAACTCCCGACGGAACGTGCCGGTGCCGGCCGTCATCGCGCGCAGCTCGACCGCGTAGCGCAGCAGTTCGGTGGCGGGCACCTCGGCGCGGACCAGGGTGCGGCCCTCGGCCTCCGGGTCCGGCTCGGTGCCGAGGACCCGGCCGCGCCGGCCGGACAGGTCGCCCATCACCGCGCCGACCGACGAGTCGGCCACCCGCACGGTGATCTCGTCGACCGGTTCGAGCAGCGTCGGCTGGCCCTTCTCGGCGGCGTCGCGCAGCGCCAGCGCGCCGGCGGTCTGGAACGCGGCGTCGGACGAGTCGACGCTGTGCGCCTTGCCGTCGACGAGCGTCACCCGCAGGTCGACCACCGGGTGGCCGGCGACCAGGCCGCGTTCCATCTGCGTCCGGACGCCCTTCTCCACCGACGGGATGTAGTTGTGCGGCACCGCGCCGCCGACCACCCGGTCGACGAACTCGAAGCCGGCGCCCCGCGGCAGCGGCTCCACCTCGATGTCGCAGACCGCGTACTGGCCGTGCCCACCGGACTGCTTGACGTGCCGGCCGTGCCCCCGGGCGGCGGCGGTGAACGTCTCGCGCAGCGACACCCGGACCGGTTCGGTGTCCAGTTCGACGCCGCCGCCGCGCAGCCGGTCGAGCACCACGTCGGCGTGCGCCTCGCCCATGCACCAGAGCACCAGTTGGTGGGTCTCCGGGTTGCGCTCCAGCCGCAGCGTCGGGTCGCCGGCCACCAGCCGGGACAGGTTGCGGGCCAGCGCGTCCTCGTCGGCCCGGCTCCGCGCCACGATCGCCACCGGCAGCAGCGGCTCCGGCATCTCCCAGGGCGCGACGAGCAGTGGCTCGTCCTTGGCCGAGACGGTGTCGCCGGTCTCCGCGCTGCCCGACTTGGTGATCGCGCAGAGGTCGCCGGCGACACACGCCGACACCTCGCGCAGCGTCGCGCCCAGCGGCGTGTAGACGTGCCCGACCCGCTCGTCGGCGTCGTGGTCGGGGTGGCCGCGCTCGGACAGGCCGTGACCGGACACGTGGATCACCTGGTCGGGGCGGAGCGTGCCGGAGAAGACCCGGACCAGCGAGACGCGCCCGACGTGCCGGTCCACCGTCGTCTTGACCACCTCGGCGACAAGCGGGCCGTCCGGGTCGCAGGTCAGCGGCGGGCGGGGCGAGCCGTCCAGGCCGGTGACCGCCGGCAGGTCGTGCTCCAGCGGCGACGGGAACGCCGAGACCAGGCCGTCGAGCAGCGCGTCCAGGCCGACGCCGGTCTCCGCGCAGACCGGCACCACCGGATAGAAGTGGCCGCGGGCGACCGCCGTCTCCAGGTCGGTGATGAGCACCTCGGGGTCGATCTCCTCGCCGCCGAGGTAGCGGTCCATCAGGGTCTCGTCCTCGCTCTCCGCGATGATCCCCTCGATCAGCTCGTCGCGGCTCTCCTGGATCGCGGGCAGGTGCTGCGGGTCCGGCTCACGCACGGTGGGCGGCAGGCCGGCGGAGTAGTCCAGGACCCGGCGGGTGATCAGGCCCATCAGGCCGGCCACCGACTCGCCGTCGTCGCCCAGCATCGGCAGGTAGAGCGGGAGCACGTTGTCGCCGAAGACGCGCTGGCAGAGCGCCACCGCCTCGTCGAAGTCGGCGCGGGGGTGGTCCAGCCGGGAGACCGCCACCGCGCGCGGCATGTCGACCGCGGCGCACTCCTCCCACAGCGCGGCGGTGGCGGCGTCCATCCCGTCGACCGCGGAGACCACGAACAGCGCCGCGTCGGCGGCGCGCAGCCCGGCGCGCAGCTCGCCGACGAAGTCGCCGTAGCCGGGGGTGTCCAGGAGGTTGACCTTGACGTCGCGGTGGACCAGCGGGGCGCAGGCCAGGCTCACCGAGCGCTGCTGGCGCACGGCCGCCGGGTCGTGGTCGCAGACCGTGGTGCCCTCGGCGACCGACCCGGCCCGGCCGATCGTGCCGCTGGCCGCGAGCAGCGCCTCGACCAGGGTGGTCTTGCCGGCGCCGGAGTGCCCGACGAGCACCACGTTGCGAACCCTGCCGGGCTCGGTCACCACCGGCGCGCCGCCGGTGACACCCTTCTCGTTCTTCTGCGCCATCGCGGCGCACCTCCCTCAACCGGTGGTGGTGGCGACCGCCGCGGGCGACGGGGGAGCGGACCCCGATGGGCGCCGCGGCGATATCTTCCGGTGGACTCCTGCGGGAGGGGCACGCCGACCGGCGCTCCGGTGAACTGGCTCACCTCCCACGCTCGATCTCACACCCGCGCCGGTGCCGGCACAAGGCCGGCCGGGCGGGTCGTACGCCCGGCTGTGTCCCCGGCCGCCGCCGGCCGTTATCGTGGGACCGCCATGGCGAAGATCTTCCAAGTGACGGCCCGCGCGGGCATGACCCGCGTCGTGGAGCCGATCGCGCGCGGACTGCTCCGCGCGGGTGTGTCCCCCAACGCGGTCACGGTGACCGGCACGGTCGGCGTGCTCGTCGGCGCGCTCGGCTTCGGCGCGCGCGGCCATCTGGTCGCCGGCGCGCTGATCGTCACCCTCTTCGCCCTCACCGACCTGCTCGACGGCACGATGGCGCGGATGAGCGGTGGCTCCACCCGGTTCGGGGCGTTCCTCGACTCGAGCATGGACCGGGTGGCCGACAGCGCGGTGTTCGGCGCGGTCGCCTTCTGGCTGGCCACCCAGCACCAATACTCGGGCGTGGCCGCCGCGCTGCTCTGCCTGGCCGCCGGCGGGCTGGTCTCCTACGTGAAGGCCCGCGCGGAGGGTCTCGGCATGACGTGCGACGTCGGCATCGCCGAGCGCACCGAGCGGCTGCTCATCGTCGGGGTCGGCGGTCTGCTCACCGGGCTCGGCCTCGACAAGGCCCTGGAGGTCGCGCTCTGGCTGCTCGCCGCGGTGTCGATCTTCACCGTGGGACAGCGGATGGCGCACGTGTACCGGCAGGCCCAGCGGGTCGGCGTCGAGTGAACCTCACCGAGGCGGGCTACGTCGCGGGCTGGCGCCTGGTCCGGGCGCTGCCCCGCCCCGTCGCGGCGGCGGCCTTCCGGGCCGGCGCCGACCGCGCCCACCGCCGCGACGGCGGGGGCGCCCGTCGACTGCGCGCCAACCTGCGCCGGGTGGTCGGCCCGGAGCTGCCCGAGGCGGAGTTGGACGCGCTGGTCCGTGCCGGCCTGCGCTCGTACGCCCGCTACTGGATGGAGTTGTTCCGGCTGCCCGGCCTGAGCCGGCCGGAGATCCTCGCCGGGTTCCGCCTGGACGGCGCCGAGAAGCTCGCCGCGGACGTGGCGGCCGGGCGCGGCGCGGTGGTGGCCCTGCCGCACGCCGGCAACTGGGACGCCGCCGGCGCCTGGGTGGCGGCCACCGGCTGGCCGATGACCACGGTGATGGAACGGTTGAAGCCGGAGGGCGTCTACGAGCGGTTCGTCGCGTTCCGGGCCGGGATGGGGATGGAGATCCTGCCCACCCACGGCGGCCCCCGTCCCGCGTTCGACGTGCTGGTGGACCGGCTGCGCGCCGGCTCGGTGGTGCCGCTGCTCGCCGACCGGGACCTCTCCGCCCGAGGTGTGGAGGTGGACTTCTTCGGCGGCCGCACCCGGATGCCGGCCGGCCCGGCGCTGCTGGCGCTGCGCACCGGCGCGCCGCTCTACGTCGCCTCGATGTGGTACGAACCGGACGCCGCCTGCGCCTCGATCGACGGCCCGCTGCCGCTGCCGGCGGAGGACAGCGCGCCGCTGGACGCCCGGGTGAAGGTGGTGACCCAGCGGATAGCCGACGGTCTGGCGGCGGGCATCGCCCGGCATCCGCAAGACTGGCACATGTTGCAGCGGATGTGGCTGGACCAGGCTCGGGGCGAGGCGCCGACGTCGGCGCAGCCGCCGGCCACCACCGGCCCGGTCTAGGGGGACGCCATGCGGATCGGCATCGTGTGCCCGTACTCCTTCGACGTCCCGGGCGGGGTGCAGAACCACGTGATGGACCTGGCCGAGGCGCTGCTCGGCCTCGGGCACGAGGTGAGCGTGCTGGCCCCGGCCGACGAGGACTCGGCGCTGCCGCCGTACGTGGTGTCGGCGGGGCGGGCCGTGCCGCTGCCGTACAACGGGTCGGTGGCCCGGATCGCGTTCGGCCCGGTGTCCACCGCCCGGGTCCGCCGGTGGATCAACCGCGGCGACTTCGACGTGCTGCACGTGCACGAGCCGCTGACGCCGAGCCTGTCGATGCTGGCGGTGCTCTGCGCCCGCGGCCCGGTGGTGGCCACCTTCCACACCGCGATGACCCGCTCCCGGGTGCTCTCCGCGGCGCAGGGCGTGCTGCAGATCCTGCTGGAGCGGATCACCGCCCGGATCGCGGTCAGCGCGCTGGCTCGCAAGGTGCAGGTCGAGCACATGGACGGCGGCGCCGTGGAGATCCCGAACGGGGTGGCGGTGGCGAAGTTCGCCGGGGTGGAGCCGCTGCCCGGCTGGCCGGGGGAGTGCGCGCCCGGCAGCGGCGGCACGCTGGGCTTCCTGGGCCGGTTCACCGAGCCGCGCAAGGGCTTCCCGATCCTGCGTGACGCGTTCGTCGCGCTCGCCCCGCGTCGCCCGGGGCTGCGTCTGCTGGTCGCCGGTCCGGGCGACGCGGACGAGCTGTACGGGCGCTTCCCGGCCGATCTGCGTGACCGGGTGACGTTCCTCGGTCTGGTCTCCGAGCCGGACAAGGCGCGCATGTTGCGCAGCGTGCACCTCTACGTGGCGCCGAACACCGGTGGGGAGTCGTTCGGCATGATCCTCACCGAGGCGCTCGCCGCCGGGACCACCGTGACCGCCAGCGACCTGGACGCGTTCCGCCGGGTGCTCGACGGCGGGCGGGCCGGGCGGCTCTTCCCGACCGGCGACCCGGTGGCGCTGGGCGCCGTGCTGTCCGAGCTGCTCGACGACGACGGCCAGCGGGCCGGCCTGACCGCCGCCGGCGACCAGGTGGTCGCGAATTTCGACTGGCCCGTGGTTGCCCGCCGGGTTCTGGAGGTATACGCAGCCGCGATCGAGGCCACCGACGGCCGGGTCATGGACCAGGAGTGGGCGGGGCTGGGCTGACCGCGGTGGCCGGTGGGGCCGCTGTGACGAGCGCGTCGACCGGTGCCCGCGCCGGCCGGCCGGGATGAGGAGCAGCACTACGATGCCGGGCATGTGGTGGGTGGTGGGCGCGGCGCTGGTGCTCGGGCTGGTCTCGGCGTACCTGATCTGGACCGCCGGCCGGGTGCAGCGGCTGCAGGTCCGCGCGGACTCGGCGGCCCGCGCGCTCGACGCCCACCTGCTGCGCCGCGCGGCCTCCGCCGCGGTGCTGGCCGAGCAGCGGTACGGCGTGGAGCTGTACGCCGCCGCCCGGATCGCGCTGGACGCGGTCCCGGAGGAGCGCGAGGCGGCCGAGAACGACCTGACCCGGCAGTTGCGCGCGGTGCGGCTGGACCCGGACGACCCGGCCTGCGGCGCGGTGATCGCGGCCAGCCGGCGGCTGGCGCTGGCCCGGCAGGTGCACACGGACCTGGTCCGGGACGCGCGCTCGGCGCGTGGGCGCCCGCTGGTGCGCCTGTTCCGGATGGGGCGGGGCCGGGAGTGGCCCCGCTACTTCGACATCGACGACCCGACGCTGGTCCCGCGCGCGGACGTGAGGACCGGCTGAGCGCCGCCGGTGGCCGTGACGGCGGCCACAGGGCAGGCCACCGTGGGTGCGATTGGCTGTCGGAGCGGCGTCGCGGCGGCCTTAGCATTTCGGCGCAGCCCACCGCGACAGCACGCCGAGGAGCGATGACCCGTGTCTGAATCCACCGCCCCGACCACCGATCCCGCCGTCGGCACCGCCCGCGTCAAGCGGGGCATGGCCGAGATGCTCAAGGGCGGTGTGATCATGGACGTGGTCACCCCCGAGCAGGCGAAGATCGCCGAGGACGCCGGCGCCGTGGCCGTGATGGCGCTGGAGCGGGTGCCGGCCGACATCCGCGCCCAGGGCGGCGTGTCCCGGATGAGTGACCCGGACATGATCGACGGCATCATCGCCGCCGTCTCGATCCCGGTGATGGCCAAGGCCCGCATCGGCCACTTCGTCGAGGCGCGGGTCCTCCAGGCGCTCGGCGTCGACTACGTCGACGAGTCCGAGGTGCTGACCCCGGCCGACTACGCCAACCACATCGACAAGTGGGCGTTCACCGTCCCGTTCGTGTGCGGGGCGACGAACCTGGGCGAGGCGCTGCGCCGGATCACCGAGGGCGCCGCCATGATCCGCTCGAAGGGCGAGGCGGGCACCGGGGACGTCTCCAACGCCACCACGCACATGCGGAAGATCCGGCAGGAGATCCGCCGGCTCCAGAATCTTTCGGCCGACGAGCTGTACGTCGCGGCGAAGGAGCTGCAGGCCCCGTACGAGCTGGTGAAGGAGGTCGCCGAGCGCGGCAAGCTGCCGGTCGTGCTGTTCACCGCCGGCGGCATCGCCACCCCGGCGGACGCGGCCATGATGATGCAGCTCGGCGCCGAGGGCGTCTTCGTCGGCTCGGGCATCTTCAAGTCCGGCAACCCGGCGCAGCGGGCCGCCGCGATCGTCAAGGCGACCACCTTCCACGACGACCCGGACGTGCTGGCGAAGGTGTCGCGCGGCCTGGGCGAGGCGATGGTGGGCATCAACGTCGACGAGATCCCCCAGCCGCACCGCCTCGCCGAGCGCGGCTGGTGAGCCGGGCGTGACCGTACCCGTGATCGGCGTGCTCGCGTTGCAGGGCGACGTACGCGAACACGTCGCGGCGCTGACCGGCGCGGGCGCCGACGCCCGCCCGGTGCGCCGCCCCGGCGAGCTGGACGCCGTCGACGGCCTGGTGGTGCCCGGCGGCGAGTCGACCACGATCAGCAAGCTGGTGGACATCTTCGAGATGCGCGAGCCGATCGACAAGCGCATCGCCGGCGGCATGCCGGTCTACGGCTCCTGCGCAGGCATGATCATGCTGGCCACCGAGGTGCTGGACGGCCGCCCCGACCAGCGCGGCTTCGCCGGGATCCCGATGACGGTCCGGCGCAACGCGTTCGGCCGCCAGGTGGACTCGTTCGAGGCCCCGGTGGCGGTCACCGGCATCGACGGCGAGCCGTTCCACGCGGTCTTCATCCGCGCGCCGTGGGTGGAGCGGGTCGGCCCGGACGTCGAGGTGCTGGGCCGGGTCACCGACGGCCCGGCCGAGGGGCGGATCGTCGCGGTCCGCCACGGCAACCTGCTGGCCACCTCGTTCCACCCCGAGCTGACCGGTGACCTGCGTCTGCACCAACTCTTCGTGGACGTGGTCCGGGCCGCCGCCTGACCGACCGCCGGCACGTGCCGTGCCGGTCGTGGTGACGGGAGTGACGCGCGGTGACGTCCGCTCGGTAGGATTGCCGGGTTCGGCTCCGGCGTGGGCTGTCGACGCAGGCGTGGATCACTAACGGAGGTACTCAGATGTCCGGCCACTCAAAGTGGGCGACCACCAAGCACAAGAAGGCCGTGATCGACGCCAAGCGCGGCAAGATGTTCGCCAAGCTGATCAAGAACGTCGAGGTGGCGGCCCGCACCGGCGGCGGCGACCCGGCCGGCAACCCCACCCTCTTCGACGCCATCCAGAAGGCGAAGAAGAACTCGGTCCCGAACGACAACATCGACCGCGCGGTCAAGCGCGGCTCCGGCCTGGAGGCCGGCGGCGCCGACTGGCAGACGATCATGTACGAGGGCTACGGCCCCAGCGGCGTGGCGATGCTGATCGAGTGCCTGACCGACAACCGCAACCGCGCCGCCACCGAGGTGCGCACCGCGCTGACCCGCAACGGCGGCTCGCTCGCCGACGCCGGCTCGGTGTCGTACATGTTCTCCCGCAAGGGCGTGGTGATCGTGCCGAAGGCCGGCACCAGCGAGGACGACGTGATGATGGCCGTCCTCGACGCCGGCGCGGAGGAGGTCAACGACCTCGACGAGGCGTTCGAGGTGATCTCCGAGCCGGGCGACCTGATCGCGGTGCGCACCGCGCTCCAGGACGCCGGCATCGAGTACGAGTCGGCCGAGTCGTCGCTCGTGCCCAGCGTGAACGTGCCGCTGGACGAGGAGGGCGCGCGCAAGATCTTCAAGCTGATCGACGTGCTGGAGGACTGCGACGACGTGCAGAACGTCTACGCCAACTTCGACGTCTCCGACGAGGTGATGGCCGCGGTCGGCTGACCACCCGCGCCGGGCCGGGCGCCGGGCACCCCTCAACCGGGTGCCCGGCGTTCGTCGTCTCCGCCAGCGGAAAACCGCGTGGGGGCGACCCTCGGTCGCGCGTACCCTGCCGGGATGCTCGTACCCGATCTGCCGCTGCGCACCGACCGCCTGGTGCTGCGGGCCTTCACCGCCGACGACCTCGCCGTGGTCCGGGACTACCGGGGCCGCCCGGAGGTCACCCGCTTCCTCTACCACCAGCCCTACGACGACGCCGCCGCCCGGGCGGCGATCGACCGGCTGGTCCGGCGCACCGCCCTGCGCGCGGAGGGCGACGTGCTCAACCTGGCCGTGACGCTCGCCGGCACCGGCGAGTTCGTCGGCGACGTGCTGCTGACCTGGACCAGCGCGGAGCACCGGCAGGGCGAGATCGGCTACGTGGCCCATCCCGACCACACCGGCCACGGCTACGTGACGGAGGCGGCCCGGGAGCTGCTGCGGCTGGGCTTCGAGGGCTTGGGCCTGCACCGGATCGTGGGCCGGCTGGACGCCCGTAACACGGCCTCGGCCCGGGTGTTGGAACGGCTGGGCATGCGCCGCGAGGCGCACCTGCGGGAGAACGAGTTCGTCAAGGGCGAGTGGACCGACGAGGCCGTGTACGCCGTGCTGGCCCGGGAGTGGCGGGCGGCGGTCTGACGGGCGGCGTACCCGACGGCCCGGCGCGCGCCCTCGACGGGCGGCGCCGGGCCGTCTGCGGTCTCAGCGGGCGGCTCGCCGGGCCTTGACCGCGCTGTCCACCACGTCCCAGACCGCGATCACCACGGTCACCACCGCGGCGATGCGGGCGACGTCGTCCGCGCCGCCGTCGCGCAGCCAGGTGAACCTGTCCACCAGCTCCGGGTTGAGCATCCGGTCGGTCAGCAGCAGCCAGACCACCGGCGCGGCGAACGCCAGGTTGAGCAGCGCGTTGACCGCCACCAGCGGCCAGGTCCACCGCCGCGCCCGGTACTTCGCGACCTCCAGGCCGACGGTGGCGAGGAGCACCACGATCAGGGCCGGGAGCCAGAAGCTCCACAGTGCCGGGTCGAGCACGGGCAGCCGCGTGCCGTCGCCGATCCAGTGCTGGAAGTGCTGCCAGACGATCGCCGCGACGGTGCCGAGCAGGAAGACGACGGAGGCGACGCTGTCCGGTTGGCCGATCTGCCGGTCGCCGGTCTCCTCGGGGAGCTGGTCGACGGTCCACTCGGGCAGGCCCAGCGGAGCCCGGGTGCGCTCCAGGACGGCGAAGCTCAGCGTCACCCAGAAGGCGACCTGCACCGCGGTCTGGAACGCGACCGAGATCGCCGCGCCGATGGCCCGGCCCGGCTCGTCGCCGACGGTGGCCGTGACGAGACCGGTGATCACGCCGACCGCCGCCGGGATGTAGGTGAGCATGGTGCGCAGCACCTGCCACCAGAGCAGGTAGTAACGCGGGCCGATGAGCTGAAGCGTGCGGTCGCTGTAGCGGGCGGCGAGCTGCTCGGGGCGGCCCATCTCGGTGAGCACCTCGCGCTCGGCGGCGGCGTGGTCCTGCCCGCCGGTGGTCCGGTCGTCGATCATGTCGGCGATGGAGGCGCGCAGCTCCTCGGCCAGCTCGGCGCGACGGGGCGCCGGCACGGTCCGCAGGGTGGCCGCCACGTAGCGGTCGGTCAGGGAGCTCATCGCCCCACTCCTTCGATCAGTTGGGTGACGGACGTCCGCACCGCGGTCAGGTCGTCGAGCAGGCGGCCGAGCACCGTCTCGCCGTCGTCGCTGGTGCGGTAGAACTTGCGCGGCCGGCTCTCCTCGGTGTTCCACTCGCTGGTCAGCAGCCCCTGATCCTCCAGGCGGCGCAGCAGCGGGTAGAGCGTGTTGGCGTCGACCGCGAAGCCGTGCGCGGCCAACCGTTGCAGCAGGGCGTAGCCGTAGTCGGGGCGGCGGAGCGCCACCAGGCTGGCGACGACGACCGTGCCGCGCCGCAGCTCCTGAAGGTGGGTCCGGAGGACCTCGTCGCTGACCATGCGTCACACGATAGTGTGTGCCACACACCATTGCAAGTCGATACACCGTCGTGTGGCACGAACCAGTGTCCGGAGAGACCCGGACCACCCTCGGCGCGGACGGTGGAGCCGGCGAGATCGCCTCGGTAGGGTGGGTCGGTCGACTCCGACGCAGCTTGATCCACAACCCGGGGGGCGCCACGCATGGGCGATTCGTTCGCGCATCTGCACGTACACACCGAGTACTCGATGCTCGACGGTGCGGCCCGGCTCAAGGACCTCTTCGCCGAGGCGGCGCGGCTCGGCATGCCGGCGGTCGCGATCACCGACCACGGCAACATGCACGGCGCGAACGACTTCTACAAGCAGGCCATGGCCGCCGGGGTCAAGCCGATCCTGGGCGTCGAGGCGTACGTGGCGCCGGAGTCGCGCTTCCACAAGGCCCGGGTCAAGTGGGGGCGCCCCGAGCAGAAGAGCGACGACGTCTCCGGCAACGGCGCCATCACCCACATGACCATGTGGGCGGCGAACCGCACCGGCCTGCACAACATGTTCCGGCTCAACTCCCGCGCCTCGATGGAGGGCCACTACGTCAAGTGGCCCCGGATGGACATGGAGCTGATCGCCGAGCACGCCGAGGGCATCATGGCCACCACCGGCTGCCCGTCCGGCGCGGTGCAGACCCGGCTGCGGCTCGGCCAGTTCGACGAGGCGCTCAAGGTCGCCGCCGCCTACCAGGACATCTTCGGCAAGGACAACTACTTCCTGGAGATCATGGACCACGGCCTCGACATCGAGCGCCGGGTCCGCGACGGGCTCACCGAGATCGCCCGCAAGCTCGACATCCCGCCGGTGGTCACCAACGACTCGCACTACACCCACGAGGCGCAGGCCGAGGCGCACGACGTGCTGCTCTGCGTGCAGACCGGCAGCAACGTCGCCGACCCCAACCGGTTCCGCTTCGAGGGCGGCGGCTACTTCGTCAAGTCCGCCGACCAGATGCGCGCCGTCGACTCCTCCGAGCTGTGGCAGCAGGGCTGCCGCAACACGCTGCTGGTGGCCGAGAAGGTCGACCCGACCGGGATGTTCACGTTCCACAACCTGATGCCGCGCTTCCCGATCCCCGAGGGCGAGACCGAGGAGTCCTGGTTCCGCAAGGAGACGTTCGTCGGGCTCAAGCGCCGCTTCCCGAACGGCATCCCGGAGGGCCACGTCGTCCAGGCGGAGTACGAGCTGGGCGTCATCATCCAGATGGGCTTCCCGTCCTACTTCCTCGTGGTCGCCGACTTCATCCAGTGGGCGAAGAGCCAGGGCATCGCGGTCGGCCCCGGTCGTGGCTCGGCGGCCGGCTCACTCGTCGCGTACGCGTTGGGCATCACCGACCTGGACCCGATCCCGCACGGCCTGATCTTCGAGCGGTTCCTCAACCCCGAGCGTGTCTCGATGCCCGACGTCGACATCGACTTCGACGAGCGTCGGCGCGGCGAGGTCATCAAGTACGTGACCGACAAGTGGGGCGAGGACAAGGTCGCGCAGATCGCCACGTTCGGCACGATCAAGGCGAAGGCCGCGATCAAGGACTCGGCCCGGGTCCTCGGCTACCCCTACGCGGTCGGCGACCGGATCACCAAGGCGATGCCGCCGGCCGTGATGGGCAAGGACATCCCGCTGTCCGGCATCTTCGACCCGAAGCACCCGCGCTACGCCGAGGCCGGCGAGATCCGCGGGCTCTACGAGACCGACCCGGACGTCAAGAAGGTCATCGAGACCGCGAAGGGCATCGAGGGGCTGATCCGGCAGAGCGGCGTGCACGCCGCAGGCGTCATCATGTCCGCCGAGCCGATCATCGACCACATCCCGCTGATGCGGCGCGACGCCGACGGCGTCATCATCACGCAGTTCGACTACCCGACGTGCGAGTCGCTCGGGCTGCTGAAGATGGACTTCCTCGGCCTGCGCAACCTCACCATCATCGACGACGCGGTGAAGAACATCCGGCTCAACCACGGCAAGGAGCTGGACCTGCTCGGCCTGCCGCTGGACGACAAGGCCGCGTACGAGCTGCTCGCCCGGGGCGACACGCTCGGCGTGTTCCAGCTCGACGGCGGGCCGATGCGCTCGCTGCTGCGGATGATGAAGCCGGACAACTTCGAGGACATCTCCGCCGTCCTGGCGCTCTACCGGCCCGGTCCGATGGGCGTCGACTCGCACACCAACTACGCGCTGCGCAAGAACGGCCTCCAGGAGATCACCCCGATCCACCCGGCGCTGGAGGAGCCGCTGCGCGAGATCCTCGCCCCCACCCACGGCCTGATCGTCTACCAGGAGCAGGTGCAGCGCGCCGCGCAGATCCTCGCCGGCTACACGCTCGGCCAGGCCGACCTGCTGCGCCGCGCGATGGGCAAGAAGAAGAAGGAGATCCTGGACAAGGAGTTCGTCCCGTTCCGGGACGGCTGCCGCGCGAACGGCTATCCCGACGACGCCATCCAGGCGGTGTGGGACGTGCTGGTGCCGTTCGCCGGCTACGCGTTCAACAAGGCGCACTCCGCCGCGTACGGCCTGGTCTCCTACTGGACCGCCTACCTGAAGGCGCACTACCCGGCGGAATACATGGCGGCGCTGCTCACCTCCGTCGGCGACGACAAGGACAAGATGGCGCTCTACCTGTCCGAGTGCCGCCGGATGCGCATCCAGGTCCTCCCGCCGGACGTGAACACCTCCGCCGGGCCGTTCACCCCGGTCGGCAAGGAGATTCGCTTCGGTCTCGGCGCGGTGCGCAACGTCGGCGCGAACGTGGTCGCGTCGATCATGCGCTGCCGCGAGGAGAAGGGCGAGTACGCCGACTTCTACGACTTCCTGTCCAAGGTGGACGCGGTCGCCTGCAACAAGAAGACGATCGAATCGCTGATCAAGGCCGGCGCGTTCGACTCGCTGAACCACGCGCGCAAGGGCCTGCTGGCCGTGCACGCCGACGCCATCGACGCGTACGCCGACGTCAAGCGCAAGGAGGCGGTCGGCCAGTACGACCTCTTCGGCGCCGGGTTCGGCGACGCCGACGTCGGTGGCAGCACCACGGTCATGCCGGTCATCGGCGACGGCGAGTGGGACAAGCGGGACAAGCTGGCGTTCGAGCGGGAGATGCTCGGCCTCTACGTCTCCGACCACCCGCTGTTCGGCCTGGAGCACGTGCTCGGCGCGGCGGCCGACACCACCATCGCCGCGCTCTCCGAGGAGGGCACGGTGCCCGACGGCGCGGTCGTCACGCTCGCCGGCATCCTCTCCGGGGTGCAGCGCCGGGTCACCAAGCAGGGCCGGGCGTGGGCCTCGGCCACCCTGGAGGACCTGGCCGGCGGCGTGGAGACGCTGTTCTTCCCCAACACCTACGAGGTGATCGGGCAGTACATCGCCGAGGACGCCATCGTGGTGGTCAAGGGCCGGGTGGACCGGCGCGACGACACCCCGCGGATCATGGCGATGGACATGTCCATGCCGGACGTGACAAGCAACCCGGCCAACAAGCCGGTCACGCTGACCATCCCGGTGCACCGCTGCACCCCGCCGCTCGTCGAGCGGCTCAAGGAGACCCTGGTGCTGCACCCCGGCGACACCGAGGTGCACGTCAAGCTGCTCAACGGCGGCAAGGTCACCACGCTGCGCCTCGGCCCGTTCCGGGTGGCCGCGACCACCGCGCTGATGGGCGACCTGAAGAGCGTCCTGGGCCCGGCCAACGTGAGCTGACCGTGCGGGACGGGCGGTGATCGGGCAGCATCGCAGGGATGCCGCCCCCCGACCTGCTGCGCGTGCGTGACCTGGTCCCCGACGCCCTGACCTGCCTCCGCGACTGCCGGCGGGCGCCGGCCGGGCGCTGGCCGGAGCGGTGGCGGTCCGGTTACCTGGCCCGGCACCCGGACGTGTTCGGCGTGCTCGACCGCGACGGCGACTGGTCCGACCCGGCGGGCGTGACCGCCGCCGTGGCCGGGCTCCGCGACCGCACGGCCGACCTGGCAACCCGAGCCGAGACGGTACGCGCGCTGCTGCCCGCCGGCGTCGCCGACGTGGCCGGCGCGCTCGGCTGGGCCGGCGAGGGCGGGCCGGTCGAGTGCGTGGTGCTGGTCGGGCTGCACCTGGCCAACGGCTGGGCCGACGACCTCGACGGCCGCTACGCGCTCTTCCTCGCCGTGGAACAGCTCGGCCCGGACGAGGACGTCGGGCTGCTGGTGCGGCACGAGGCCGCGCACGTGGTGCACGACCGCCGGGCCGGGATCCGCGACTGGCCGTCGCACGGGGTGGCGAACCAGCTCTTCGCCGAAGGGCTGGCCACCCAGGTCAGCGCCGAACTCGACCCGGGCCGGCCGCCGGAGGCGTACCTCTGGTTCGGTCGCCCCGGCCACCGGCGGTGGTTCGACGAGTGCCGCCGCCGCTGGCCGGAGATCCTCGGCCGGGTCCGCGCCGACCTCGACGCCGTCGACCCGGACCACCACGCCGCGTACTTCCTCATGCGGGACTCGCCGCTGCGCGGCGACCTGCCCCGGCGCTGCGGCTACCTGGTCGGCCTGGCTGCCGTGCGGCGGCTGCGGGCGCGCCACGGCCTGCCCGAGCTGGCCGGCTGGTCGCTGCCCCGGGTCCGGGCGGAGATGGCGACCACGCTCGCCGGCCTGCCCGCGCCCGACTGAGCCGGATCAGGTCGGCCGGTACTCCATCTCCGGGCGGCCCGGGGCGCCGTAGCGGGGCGTGCGGACCGCGCGGTCGGCGGAGACCAGGTATTCCAGGTAGCGGCGCGCGGTGACCCGGGAGATGCCGGTGCGCGCGCCGACCTCGGCCGCCGACCGCCCCCCGGTGTCGAGCGCGGCCAGCACGGCGTGCAGCGTCTGCTCGTCCAACCCCTTCGGCAGGGTGTGCGCCGCCGCCCCGCGCAGCGTGGCGAACATCCGGTCCACCTCGTGCTGCGCGGCCACCTCGCCCCCGGCCAGCGCCTGCCGGCGGTATTCGGCGTAGCGCTCCAGCTTGTCCCGGAACGCGGCGAAGGTGAACGGCTTGAGCAGGTAGTGGGTCACCCCGAGGGAGACCGCGG
Organism: Micromonospora sp. NPDC051300; assembly: GCF_044455315.1. Taxonomy (NCBI): domain Bacteria; kingdom Bacillati; phylum Actinomycetota; class Actinomycetes; order Micromonosporales; family Micromonosporaceae; genus Micromonospora; species Micromonospora sp. NPDC051300. The sequence continues at coordinate 71,514 of NZ_JBITEP010000022.1, forward strand.
TGCGCACCGCGGCCAGGTCGCGCGCCGACGTCACGGCCAGCACGTCGACGCCGCTGCCGGCCGCCCGCAGCGCCCGGCAGACCTCCAGCCCGTGCAGGTCGGGCAGGCGGAAGTCGAGCAGCACCAGGTCGACGCCCGCGCCGGAGCGCAGCGCCGCCATCGCGTCCCGGCCGGTGTGCGCCACGCCGACCACGACGAAGCCGGCCACCCGTTCGGTGTACGCCTTGTGCGCCTCGGCCAGCAGCGGCTCGTCCTCCACCACCAGCACCCGCACGTCCGCGGTCACCGGTCCGCCCCGGGCAACGGCAGGCGGACCGTGAAGACGGTCTCGGAGTCCTCGGTGCGGGTCACGTCGGTGGTCCCGCCGTGCCGGCGGACGACCTGCCCGACCAGGGCGAGGCCGAGCCCCCGGCCGGCGCTCTTGGTCGACCAGCCGCGCCGGAACGCGTCCGCCACCCGGTCCAAGGCGAGCCCCGGGCCGGTGTCGCCGACGCGGACCACCAACTCGTGGGCGTCCGCGCCGACGAACACCCGGACCCGGCGCGGCGGCGGGGTGGCGGCCACCGCGTCGAGCGCGTTGTCGACCAGGTTGCCCACCACGGTGATCAGGTCGGTGCCCGGCAGCGGGCTGCCGTCGAGGCGGCAGTCCGGCTCGACCACCAGGTCCACCCCGCGCTCGCCGGCCCGCGCGGACTTGCCGAGCAACAGCGCGGCCAGGGCCGGCTCGGTCACCGCGCCGACCACCCGGTCGGTGAGCTGCTGGGCGAGCGCCAGGTCGCGGGTGCCCAGCCGGACCGCCTCGTCGGTGCGGCCCAGCTCGACGAGCGTCAGCACGGTGTGCAGCCGGTTCGCCGACTCGTGCGTCTGCGCCTGCAACGCCTCGGTCAGCGCGCGTACCGAGTCCAGCTCGCTGGCCAGGTTGCGCAGCTCGGTCTGGTCGCGCAGGGTCAGCACGGTGCCGAGTGCCGCGCCCTCGAACCGGGTGGTCCGCTGGTTGGCCACCAGCACCCGGTCCCCGGCCAGGACCGGCTCGTCGTGCGCGTCCCGGCCGGCCGCCAACAATTCCGCCACCGCCGGCGGGAGGTCGATCGCGGCCACCGGCCGGTCGGTGACCGGTGCCTCCTCGGCCAGCCCGAGCAACCGCCGTCCCTCGTCGTTGACCAGCGCCACCCGGCGGTCCCGGGTCAGCACCACCAGCCCCTCGCGGACGGAGTGCAGAACCGCGTCGTAGTACTCGTACATCCGGGTCATCTGGGCCGGCCCGAGCCCGTGCGTCTGCCGGCGCAGGCGACGGCTGAGCAGCCACGAGCCGGTGGCCGCGAGCGCCAGCGCGGGCACCGCCGAGCCGAGCAGCACCGGCGCCTGGGCGAGCAGCTTCCGGTTGATCGCCCGGGTGGTGATGCCTACCGAGACCAGCCCGACGATCCGCCGGCCGTCGCCGTACACCGGGACGACCGCGCGCACCGACTCGCCGAGCGTGCCGACGTTCGTCACGGTGAACGGCTCGCCGGCCAGCGCCGGGCCGATGTCGCCGATGAACGGGCGGCCGATCAGCGTGGGGTTGGGGTGCGAGTAGCGGGTCCGGTCCGGCGCCATCACCACCACGAAGTCCGTTCCGGTGGCCCGTTGGGTGGCCTCCGCGTACGGCTGGAGCGTCGCCGCCGGGTCGGCGGCGGTGAGGGCCGCGCGGACGCTGGGGGAGCCGGCGACGGCCTGTGCCACGGCCAGCACCTCGTCCTGCGCGGCCTGCTGGGAGTCGCTGCGGGCGAGCCAGACCGCGCCGCCGGCGCCGGCCAGCACGAGCAGCGTCACCACCACCGCCTGGAGGGCGAAGAGTTGCCCCGCGATGCTCCACTGCCGCCGCGCCACCGTGCCAGTGTGGCGCACCGCCCCGGCGCCGTTTCGGCGGCGCGTCCCCGGGGTGAACAGAATGAACGCAATCGTGCGGTCCGGTGAGACCTGCTTCACAGTGTGGAAATGGACACCACCACCCCCACCCCCTCGGATGTCCGGCCCGCCCGCCGGGACCGTACCCGGTACCTCTACCTGGCGGTCATCGCCGCCGTCGTCGCCGGCATCGTGGTCGGCCTCGTCGCACCCGACGTCGGCAAGGCCCTGAAACCGCTGGGCACCGGCTTCGTGAACCTGATCAAGATGATGATCAGCCCGGTCATCTTCTGCACGATCGTGCTGGGCGTCGGCTCCGTACGCCAGGCGGCGAAGGTCGGCAAGGTCGGCGGCCTGGCACTCGGCTACTTCCTGGTCATGTCGACCGTGGCGCTGGCGATCGGCCTGGTGGTCGGCAACATCATCCACCCCGGAGCGGGCCTGGACCTGGGCCCGGACGTCGCCGACGCGGGTCGGTCCGCGGCCGGCGAGGAGAGCGGCGGCACTGTCGACTTCCTGCTCGGGATCATCCCGACCACGCTGGTCTCCGCGCTGACCGAGGGCGAGGTGTTGCAGACCCTGCTGGTCGCGCTGCTGGTCGGCTTCGCGGTGCAGAGCCTGGGCAGCCGGGGCGAACCCGTGCTGCGGGCGGTCGGCGTGCTCCAGCGCCTGGTCTTCAAGGTGCTGGCGATGATCATGTGGCTCGCGCCGATCGGCGCGTTCGGCGCGATGGCGGCCGTGGTCGGCGCCACCGGCCTGGACGCGCTGAAGAGCCTGGCGCAGATCATGCTCGGCTTCTACGCCACCTGCCTGATCTTCGTGATCGTGGTGCTCGGCCTGCTGCTGCGCCTGATCGCCGGGATCTCGATCTTCTCCCTGCTGCGCTACCTGGGCCGCGAGTTCCTGCTCATCCTCTCCACCTCGTCGTCGGAGTCGGCGCTGCCTCGACTGATCGCCAAGATGGAGCACGTCGGCGTGGGCCGGCCGGTCGTCGGGATCACGGTCCCCACCGGCTACTCGTTCAACCTGGACGGCACCGCCATCTACCTGACCATGGCCTCGCTCTTCGTGGCCGACGCGCTGGGCAAGCCGCTGGCGGTCGGCGAGCAGATCTCGCTGCTGGTGTTCATGGTGATCGCGTCGAAGGGCGCGGCCGGCGTGACCGGCGCCGGACTCGCCACGCTGGCCGGCGGCCTGCAGTCGCACCGGCCGGACCTGGTCGACGGCGTCGGGCTGATCGTCGGCATCGACCGGTTCATGTCCGAGGCCCGGGCGCTTACCAACTTCGCCGGCAACGCCGTCGCGACCGTCCTGGTCGGCACCTGGACCGGCGAGTTCGACCGGGAGCAGGCCCGCGCCGTGCTGGCCGGGGACCGGCCGTTCGACGAGTCCAGCATGGTCGACGAGCACGACGACGAACCCGCCGACGAAGCCGCTCCGCCGCCCGCCGCCGAACGCCCCTTGGCCGGCTCCGCCACCTGACCCGCCCCGTCCCGCCCCGCCCCGTCCCGCCCCGGCTCGGGTTCAGTCCGGCTCGGTCCGGGTGCGGTCCGGCTCGGTCCGGCTCGGTCCGGGTTTGGTCCGGCTCGGTCTCGTCCCGGGTTCGGCCCGGACCGGCCCGTCCGGGTTCGGCCCGGCCCGTCCGGGTTCGGCCCGGCCCGTCCGGGTTTGGTCCGGCCTGGCCGGCTCGGCCCCACCTTGGCCGAGCTCGACGATCGTCCGGCCCTGGGGTGCTCGACGGACGACACATCATTTCTCGCCGGTATACCTCTGAGTCATTTCTATGACTCAGAGGTATACCGCTCTCGCCTCATCTCGTCTGCCGGCTCACGGGGCGAGCGAATCGATAGCGCTCCGTCCTTCCCATGCCGTGGATCTTGCGCTTTGCGCCCCGGCAGAAGGGGTGAAAAGGGGCGAGCCGGGGGCCGCAAGTGCAAGATCGGCGAGGCGCGTGGGCGAGGAGCGTGGGCGAGGAGCGAGGGCGAGGAGCGAGGGCGAGGAGCGAGGGGCCACGGGGGTGGGATTGGCGGTTTTGGGGCGGGAGGGGGGTGGTTAGCGTCGCGGGTATGGAGTTGGAGCAGGCGCAGAAGTTGTGGCGGCCGGAGCCGGGCTGGTTGAACACGGCCACCTACGGGCTGCCGCCCGACCCGGTCTGGGACGCCGTGCAGCAGGTGCTCGCCGACTGGCGGACCGGCCGGGTGTCGTTCGAGGTGTGGGACGAGTCGGTCGACAGGTCCCGGACCGCGTTCGCCCGGCTGGTCGGCGTGGACCCGGTCGACGTGAGCATCGGCGCCGCCGTCTCCCAGTTGGTCGCGCCGATCGCTGCGGCGCTGCCGTCGGGCGCCACGGTGGTGGTGCCCGAGGGGGAGTTCACCTCGATCCTGTTCCCCTGGCTGGTGCAGGAGGAACGCGGGGTGCGGGTCCGCACCGTCCCGCTCGCCGGGCTGGTCGACGCGATCGACGCCGACACCGACCTGGTGGCGTTCAGCCTGGTGCAGTCCGCCGACGGCACGGTCGCGGCGTACGACGGGATCGTCGCGGCGGCCCGGGCGCACGGCGCGCTCGTGGTGGTCGACGCGACCCAGGCGTGCGGCTGGTTGCCGTTCGACGCCGCCCGGGCGGACGCGGTGCTGGTCGGGGCGTACAAGTGGTTGATGGCGCCGCGCGGCGCTGCCTTCGCCTACCTGGCGCCGGAGCTGCGCGAGCGGCTGAGTCCGGACGCGGCGGGCTGGTACGCCGGCAAGGACCCGCACTCCTCCTACTACGGCACGCCGTTGCGACTCGCTGACGACGCCCGCCGCTTCGACCTCTCCCCGTCGTGGCTGTGCTACGCCGGGGCGGCCCCGGTGCTGGAACTGCTCGCCGACCTGGACCTGGCGGCGGTGCGGGACCACGACGTGGCGTTGGCCAACCGGTTCCTCGCCGGGCTGGGCCGGCCGCCGGGCGACAGCGCGATCGTCAGCGTCGAGGTGCCGGGCGCGCAGGAGAAGCTGGCCGCGGCGGGCGTGCGGGCGGCGGTCCGGGCCGGCCGGGTGCGCGCCTCGTTCCACCTCTACACCACCGAGGCGGACGTCGACCTGGCCCTGGACGCGCTGACCGGGTGATCAGGCCAGGTGGCCGCCGATCTTCGTGTAGCCGCGGAGCAGGTCCCGCGAGATGATCAGCCGCTGCATCTCGTCGGTGCCCTCGAAGATCCGGTACAGCCGCACCTGCCGGTACCAGCGTTCGATCGGCAGCTCGCGGGTGTAGCCCATGCCGCCGTGGATCTGGAGCACCCGGTCCACCACCCGGTTGACCATGCCGGCGCCGTAGAGCTTGCCCATCGACGAGGCATGCCGGGGGTCGAGACCCTGGTCGACCGTCCAGGCGGAGCGCAGGATCAGCCAGCGGGCGGCCTCCAGCTCGGTCTCCGAGTCGGCGATCATCCACTGGATGGCCTGGTTGGTGGCGATCGGCGCGCCGAACGTCTCCCGGGTGTTGGCGTGGTCGATCGCCATCTGCAGTGCCCGTTCGGCGATGCCCACCGCGTGCGACGGGATGGTGTAGCGGCCCTTGCCGATCCACTCCATGCCCAGCGTGAAGCCCTGACCGAGTTCGCCGAGGATGTTGCGGTGCGGCACGCGTACGCCGTCGAAGACGAGCGAGGCGGGGCCGCCCTCGCCCATGGTCGGGATGAACTCCGACCGCCAGCCCATCGCCCGGTCGACCAGGAACGCGGTCGCGCCGCCGCGCCGGGCGCCCTTCTCCGGGTCGGTCACCGCCACCACGATGGCGAAGTCGGCGTCGTTGCCGTTGGTGATGAACGTCTTCTCGCCGTCGAGGATCCAGTCGTCGCCGTCGCGGCGGGCGCGCAGCTTGATGTTCGCCGCGTCGGAGCCGGCCCCCGGTTCGGTGATGGCGAAGCAGGAGATGCGGTCGCCGGCGATGGTGGGGAGCAGGAACTCCCGCTGCTGCTCCTCGGTGGCGTGGAACAGGATGTTGTCCGCCTCGCCGCCGAACCGGAACGGCACGAAGGTGCGGCCCAGCTCGGTCCAGATCAGCGACTGCATGACCGCGGGCAGCGCCATGCCGCCGTACGACTCGGGGGTGGCCAGCCCCCAGAAACCGAACTTCTTCGCCCTGAGCTGGAGTTCGCGCAGCTCGGAGCGGTCCAGGCCGGGCTGGTGGGCGCGTTCGCGGCGCAGCAGCTCCGGCTCCAGCGGCATCACCTCGCGGGTGACGAACGCGCGCACGGTGTCGCGTACCGCGCGTTCCTCGTCGGACAGTGCGAAGTCCACGGTGCCCCCTCGGGTCGACGTCGCCCCTAAACTAGCGCTGGAAGTTTTCCGCCGTCCAGAGGCGGAAGGGAGGATGATGACGAGGTGCCACGACCCCGACAGGCCCTGCTCACCCGGGAGCGGATCGTCGAGACCGCGCTCGCGCTGATCGACGCGGACGGGCTGGACGCGTTCTCCACCCGGCGGCTCGCCGCCGCGCTCGGCGTACGCGGTCCCTCGCTCTACAACCACTTCGCCACCAAGGAGGAGATCCTGGACGCGGTGGCCGACAGCGTCACCGCGACCGTCGACGTGGGCGCGTTCGACAGGCACGACTGGGACGAGGCGCTGCGCCGCTGGGCCGGCTCCTACCGGGCCGCGCTGGCCGCCCACCCGCACGTCGTCCCGTACCTGGCCCGGGGGCCGGGCCGCCGGCCGGCCGCGCTCGCGATGGCCGACGCGGTCTACGGCGCCCTGGTCCGGGCCGGATGGCCGCCCGCGCGGGCCACCCACATCGGCGCGGCGATGCGCTACTTCGTGGCCGGCTCGGCGCTCGGCTCGTTCGCCCGTGGTTTCGTCGAGGACCCGTCGCTCTATGCCGCGCACCCGCACCTGCACCAGGCCCACCGGCTCCCCGGCCACCAACGCAGCGTCGACGAGGGCGCGTTCGCGCTCGGTCTGGACGCGTTGCTGCACGGCCTCGCCGCCGAGTACGCGGCAACGGTCACCCCGCTGGAGCGGGCCGGCGGGCCGGGGTAGCGTCGATGCTCCACCCCCACCGAAGGACGCCATGGATCTCGCTGCCGCGCCGCCCGCCCCGCTGACGCGCCGTCACCTGCACGTCGCCGGTGACTGGGTCGACCCGTCGTCGGGCGACACCATCGCGGTGGAGAACCCGGCCACCGGGGAGACGATCGGCGAGGTGCCCGCCGGCGCCCCGGCCGACGTGGACCGCGCGGTGGCCGCCGCCCGGGCCGCGTTTCCCGGCTGGGCCGCCACCGCGCCCGCCGAGCGGGCCGCGTACCTGGACCGGCTGCACACCGCGCTCGCCGCCCGCGCCGACGACGTCGCCCGCACCGTGGCCACGGAGCTGGGCGCCCCGCTCAAGCTGGCCACCCGGGTGCAGGCCGGCCTGCCGCTTATCGTGCTGCGGAGCATGGTCGAACTGGCCGCCGAGCCGGTCGCGGAGCAGGTGGTCGGCAACTCGCTCGTGGTCCGCGAACCGGTCGGTGTGGTCGGCGCGATCACCCCGTGGAACTACCCGCTGCACCAGGTGGTCGCCAAGCTGGCCCCGGCGCTCGCCGCGGGCTGCACGGTGGTGCTCAAGCCGAGCGAGCTGACGCCGCTCACCGCCTACCTGCTCTTCGACGCGGTCACCGAGGCGGGGCTGCCGCCCGGGGTGGTCAACCTGGTGCCCGGCACCGGCCCGGTGGTCGGCGAGGCGCTCGCCGCGCACCCGGACGTCGACCTGGTCTCGTTCACCGGCTCCACGGCCACCGGCCGGCGGATCGCGCACCTGGCCGCCGACCGGATCGCCCGGGTCGCGCTGGAGCTGGGCGGCAAGTCGGCAAACGTGATCCTGGCCGACGCCGACCTGCCCACCGCGGTCAAGGTCGGCGTCGGCAACGTGCTCGTCAACTCCGGCCAGACCTGCACCGCCTGGACCCGGATGCTGGTGCACCGCGACCGCTACGACGAGGCGCTCGACCTGGCCGCGACGACGGTGGCCGGCTACCGGCTCGGCGACCCGTTCGACCCGGCCACCCGGCTCGGCCCGCTGGTCTCGGCCGCCCAGGCCGAGCGGGTACGCGGGCACGTCGACCGGGCGCTCGCCGACGGCGCCCGACTGGTCGCCGGCGGTCCGGACGCGCCGCTGCCGTCGCGGGGTCACTTCGTCGCGCCCACCGTTCTCGCCGACGTGCACCCGGACAGCGCGCTGGCGCAGGAGGAGGTGTTCGGGCCGGTGCTCGCGGTGATCCCGTTCGCCGACGTCGACGAGGCGGTCGCGATCGCCAACAACTCCCGGTACGGGCTGGCCGGCGCGGTCTGGTCGGCCGACGAGGACGCGGCGCTGGCGGTGGCCCGCCGGCTGCGCACCGGGCAGGTGGACGTCAACGGCGGCGCGTTCAACCCGCTCGCCCCGTTCGGCGGCTACCGGCAGTCCGGGCTCGGCCGCGAGTTGGGCTCGTACGGCGTGGAGGAGTTCACCGAGGTGAAGGCGATCCAGCGATGAGGGCGTTGGTGGTGCGTGGCCGGGGCGCGACCCCGGCGGTCGAGGAGGTGCGCCTGCCCGCGCCCGGCGCCGGCGAGCTGCGGGTGCGCATCCGCGCCGCCGGCATCTGCCACTCCGACCTGGCCATGGTGGACGGCACGCTGGCGCCCGCGTACCCACTGGTCCTGGGGCACGAGGCGACAGGCGTGGTGGCCGAGGCCGGGCCGGGCACCCGGCTGGCCGTGGGCACGCCGGTGGTGCTCAACTGGGCGCCGGCCTGCCGCGACTGCTGGCACTGCCGGCACGGCGAGCCCTGGCTCTGCGCCGCGAACACGGCCGCCTCGGTGGCCCGGGGCGAGACCGCCGCCGGGGAGCCGTTGCACGTCACGCTCGGACTGGGCGCGCTCGCCGAGGAGGTGGTGGTGCCGGAGCGGGCGGCCGTGCCGGTGCCTGCCGGCCTGCCGCCGGCCGAGGCGGCGCTGCTGGGCTGCGCGGTGCTCACCGGCACCGGGGCGGTGCGCAACACCGCAGGGGTCGCCGCCGGCGAGTCGGTCGCGGTGATCGGGCTGGGCGGTGTCGGGCTGGCCGTGCTCACCGCGGCCCGGCGGGCCGGCGCGTCGCCGATCCTCGCGGTGGACGTGGCGGAGGCGAAGCGGGAGCCGGCGCTGGCCGCCGGCGCGACCGACTTCCTGCGCTCCGACGACACGCTGGGCAAGGAGGTGCGGGCCCGCACCGGCGGCCGTGGGGTGGACCACGCCTTCGAGTGCGTGGGCCGGGCCACCACCATCCGCGCCGCCTGGCGGGCGACGCGGCGCGGGGGAGCGGTCACCGTGGTCGGCATGGGCGGCAAGGACGACCTGCTCAGCCTCTCCGCGCTGGACATCTTCCACTCGGCGCGCACGCTGCGGTCCTCGGTCTACGGCTCGACCGACCCGGATCGCGAGGTGCCGGAGCTGGCCGCCGCGCTGGCCGCCGGTGACCTCGACCTGGCGCCGCTGGTCAGCGGCACGGTGTCGCTGGCCGAGGCGCCCGCGGCGCTGGCGCGGCTGGCCCGCGGCGAGGGCGCCCGCTGGGTGGTCACGTTCCCGGAGTGACCGAGCGTCACGCGTCGGTCATGGTGAGAGGGGTTCCCTTCTCTACCGGAGGCGTTAAGAAGGGGCCCCTCCTTACACAGGGGGGCGCTGGGCGGTGACGGTGCCCGTCCACATGTCGACGGCTGCCGATACCTCCGGATGCGTCGGCGCGGGTCCGACCCCTGTGGAGGTCCGCCCCGTGCCGCACCGGGGGAATGTGTGGCGGATCGACATGGCTCGACCACTTTGACGCGCCGTAGGTTTCCTGCACGCGACGGCCCTGTGACCCCGGTCACCGACCTGGCGTCGCGTGCGGACCTGCGGAGGGTGGGGCGATGGCCGGGCAAGCGATCCTGTCGGCCCGGGGGCTGACCCGGGACTTCCGGGGCTTCCGGGCCGTCGATCGCGTCGACCTCGACGTGGCGCCGGAGACCGTGCACGCGTTGGTCGGCCCGAACGGCGCCGGCAAGACCACGCTGTTCAACCTGCTCACCGGCTTCCTGCCGCCCAGCGGCGGGCGGATCGAGCTGGACGGCCGAGACGTCACCGGGCTGCCGCCGGAGCGGGTCGCGCGCCTCGGCGTGGCCCGGTCGTTCCAGATCACCAGCCTCTTCCCGCAACTCGGCGCGCGCGAGCACGTGGAGCTGGCCCTCCAGTCGGGCAGCGGGCTGGGCTGGCGTTTCTGGCGGTCGGCGAAGCTGATGCGCCGCTACCGGGAGCGGGCCGACGAGCTGCTGGACATGGTCGGCCTGGCCGACCTCGCCGAGGCCCCGGCCGAGGCGCTCGCGTACGGGCGCAAGCGGGCCCTGGAGCTGGCCATCGCGCTGGCGCTGGACCCGAAGGTGCTGCTGCTCGACGAGCCGACCGCCGGGATGGGGCTGGAGGACGTCGACCGCACCGTCGAGCTGATCTCGACCGTCCGCGCCGGACGGACCGTGGTCATGGTCGAGCACAACATGAGCGTGGTGGGCCGGCTCGCCGACACGGTCACCGTCCTGCAGGCCGGCTCGGTGCTGGTCGAGGGGCCGTACGAGCAGGTCCGCGCCGACGAGCGGGTCATCACCGCCTACCTGGGAGCCGCGGATGCTGCGCATTGACAACCTCTCCGCCGCCTACGGCGAGGCCCAGGTGCTGCGGGAGGTGAGCCTGGAGGTCGCCGCCGGTGAGGTGGTCACCCTGGTCGGACGCAACGGCGCCGGCAAGTCCACGCTGCTGCGGTGCGTGATGGGCCTGCACGCCGGCCAGCGCGGCGGCGTCCACCTCGACGGCCGGGACATCAGCCGGCTGCCGGCGTACAAGCGGGCGCGGGCCGGGCTCGGCTGGGTGCCCGACGACCGGGGCGCGTACGCCACGCTCACCGTCACCGAGAACCTGACGTTGCCGCCCCGGGTCGGCCCCGACCCGTGGCCGCTGGAGCGGGTGTACGAGGCGTTCCCCGCCCTGTACGCCCGGCGCGCCTCGGCCGCGACCATGCTCTCCGGCGGCGAGCAGCAGATGCTCGCGCTGGCCCGGGTGCTGCGCATGGGCGCCCGGCTGCTGCTCTGCGACGAGCCCACCGAGGGGCTGTCGCCGCTGCTCGTGCAGCAGGTCGGCGACCTGCTGCGGGAGGCCAAGAAGCACGGCGTGACCGTGCTGCTGGTGGAGCAGAACCTGCACTTCGCCACCGGCGTCGCCGACCGGCACTACCTACTGGCCGAGGGACGGATCGCGGAGGCGATGGAGAACGCCGAGGTGCGCTCGCGGGAACGCGAGCTGCTGGCGTACCTCGGCATCTGAATTCCGACGGCTGACCCGCGCGGACCGCGCGGTACGAAGGGGATGAACATGCGTAGGAGCGTGGGTGTGGCCGCCGCCTCGGCGGCGGCGCTGCTGGTCGCCGGTTGCGGCGGCGGTGGCCCGCAGTCCGGCGGCGATTCGAAGCTGACCGGCGACAAGATCGTGCTGGGCGTGCTCAACGACCAGTCGGGCGCCTACTCGGAGCTGTCCGGGCGCAACTCGGTGAAGGCCGTGGAGATGGCCATCGCCGACTTCAAGGCCAAGCACGGCGACGACGCGGTCACCAAGAACATCAGCGTCGAGACCGCGGACCACCAGAACAAGCCGGACGTGGCCAACAGCAAGGCCCAGGAGATGTACGACCGCAAGGGCGTCGACGCCATCCTGGACGTGCCGACGTCCTCGGCCGCGCTGAAGGTCGCCGACGTGGCCAAGGAGAAGAAGAAGCTCTATTTCAACATCGGCGCGGCGACCACCGACCTGACCGGCAAGAGCTGCAACAGGTACACGTTCCACTACGCGTACGACACCTACATGCTGGCCCACGGCACCGGCACGGTGACCACCGAGCAGGTGGGCAAGAACTGGTACATCCTCTACCCGAACTACGCGTTCGGGCAGGACATGGAGAAGAGCTTCTCCGCCGCCATCGGCGCGGCCGGCGGGCAGGTGGTCGGCAAGGACGGCGCGCCGTTCCCGAACACCAGCGGCGACTACTCGTCGTTCCTGCTCAAGGCGCCGACGCTGAACCCGAAGCCGCAGGTGCTGGGCACCATGCAGGCCGGCGCCGAGCTGGTCAACGTGGTCAAGCAGTACAACGAGTTCAAGCTGCGGGAGAAGGGCGTCGGGCTGGCGGTCGGCCTGATGTTCATCACCGACATCCACTCGCTCACCCCGGCCGCGCTGGCCGGCACCACCTACACCGACGCCTGGTACTGGAACTTCGACAAGCAGAACCGGGACTGGGCGGACCGGTTCCAGTCCGAGACGGGCACTCGGCCGTCCTTCGCGCACGCGGCGAACTACTCCGCCGCCATGCAGTACCTGGAGGCGGTGCAGGCCGCCGGCACCGACGACGCGGACGCCGTGGTCAAGGAGCTGGAGGGCAAGGAGATCAACGACCTGTTCCTGCGCAACGGCAAGATCCGCGCGGAGGACCACCGGGTCGTGCACGACGCCTACCTGGCCCAGGTGAAGCCGCAGGCCGAGGTGAAGGAGCCGTGGGACTACGTGAAGATCCTCAAGACCATCCCGGCCGCGGAGGCGTTCCGGGCGCCGTCGGCGGACTGCAAGCTCTGACATGTCCGGGTTCCTGCAGAACACGTTCAACGGGCTGGTGGGCGGGGCGTTCTACGCCCTGCTCGCCCTCGGGCTCGCGGTCATCTTCGGCATGCTCCGGGTGGTGAACTTCGCCCACGGCGCGTTCTACATGCTCGGCGCGTTCGGCGCGTACGTGCTGCTCGCCGAGGCGGAGGTGCCGTTCTGGGCCGCGTTGGTGATCATGCCGCTGGCGCTGGGCCTGCTCGGCATGGTGCTGGAGCGGGCGGTGATCCACCGGCTCACCCGGCTCGACCCGCTCTACAACTTCCTGCTCACCTTCGGCCTGACGCTGATCCTGCAGGACCTGGTCAAGTCCCGGTACGGCGTGCAGTCCAGCCCGTACGCCACGCCGGCCGGGCTGACCGGCTCGGTCGACTTCGGGTTCTTCGACTTCCCGACGTACCGGGTCTTCATCCTCGGCTTCACGGTGCTGCTCTGCGTCGCGGTGTGGTGGGTCCTCGGGCGGACCCGGATCGGCATGGTGGTCCGGGCCGCCACCGAGCGGCCGGAGCTGACCCGGGCGTTCGGCATCGACGTCGGGAAGTGGGTCACCCCGGTGTTCGGCTTCGGCATCGCGCTCGCCGGGCTGGCCGGGGTGCTCGCCGCGCCGATGCGCGCGGTGAACCCGCTGATGGGCGCCGACCTGATCATCGTGGTCTTCGCGGTGGTGGTGATCGGCGGGCTCGGCTCGATCTTCGGGTCGGTCGCCGCCGGCTTCGGCATCGGCCTGATCCAGGCGTGGGGCGAGGCGTACCTGTCGGACTATCCGCTGGTGTCGCAGACCGTCGTGTTCGTGGTGATGGCCGCCGTGCTGCTCTGGCGCCCGGCCGGCCTGTTCGGCCGTGAGGAGGCTCCGGCATGAGCGACCGCACCGAGCGGAGCGAGGGCCGTGAGAGCATGCCCGGTCGGCACGGCATGAGTAGCGCAGTCGACACTCCCGCCACGGAGTCGGCGCGGCCGGCCCCGCGCTCCGGGCTGCTCGCCGTGGCCCGGGCGCCCGGCTGGGTCCGGTACGCGCTGCTGGCCGCCGGCCTGCTTGTCGCGCTCTGGCTGCCCAACGGCCTCTACCCGGCGGTCGCGGTGGACATCCTGTGCTGGGCGCTGTTCGCCGTCTCGGTGGACCTGCTGCTCGGCTTCACCGGACTGATGTCGTTCGGACACGCGGCGTTCTGGGGCACCTCGGCGTACCTGACCGGGCTGGTCGCGATCCACGCCGGCCTGCCCTTCCCGGCCGCCGTGCTGGCCGGGGCGCTCGGCGCGGCGCTGCTCGCGCTGCCGATCGGCTACCTGGCGGTGAAGCGCACCGGCATCTACTTCGCCATGGTCACCCTGGCGTTCGCGCAGTTGGTCTACTACGTGGCCAACGAGTGGCGGTCGGTCACCCAGGGCGAGAACGGCCTGCAGGGCGTGCCGCGCGCGTTCTTCGGCGCCGACCTCACCGACGACTACTACTTCTACTACGCGATCCTGCCGATCGTGCTGCTCGGGCTGCTCGCGGCCTGGCGGATCGTGCACTCGCCGTTCGGCCGGGTGCTGGTCGGCATCCGGGACAACCCGGCCCGGGCCCGCGCGCTGGGCTATCCGGTGCACCGCTACAAGCTGACCGCGTTCGTGCTCTCCGGCTTCCTGGCCGGGCTCGGCGGCGGGCTGTTCGCGGTCGGCCACCGGTTCGTCTCGCTGGACTTGCTGCACTGGACCACCTCCGGCAAGGCGGTCATCGTGGTGGTGCTCGGCGGCATCGGCACGCTGTGGGGCGGCGTGCTCGGCGCGGCGCTCGTGGTCCGGTTGGAGGACTGGCTGTCGTTCTCCGGGTTCGAGGCCATCGGGCTGGTCACTGGCGGGATCTTCGTGCTGGTCGTGCTGCTGTTCCGCCGGGGGATCTGGGGCACCGTCGCCCACCTGATCCGGCGTCGGGGAGCCGCCCGACGCGAATGAGTTTCCCGCGGGCGCATCCGGATCCGGTCGCCCGGACGAACCCCCTGGTAGGAGAGCTACCCGGGGGTACGTCCGTTGCTGAGGAACAACATGCCGGCCGGGGCCGCCGAGACGGCCCGCAAGCGGCTGCTGGCCGCCGCCGAGGACCTGGACGACAACCAGGTCGCCGGACTGGTGCTCGACCTGGCCGCCGAGGCCGGGGTGACCGCGGTCTGGGAGCAGGTCTGCCTGCCGTTGCTGGGCGGGCTGCGCGGCGACGGCCCGGCCGAGATCGCGGTGGAGCACGCGCTGTCCGAGGGCGTCCGGGTCGGGTTGGACGTCTTCCGCCGGGAGCCGGGCCGCCCGCTGCCGGCGCGCGGGGTGCTGCTGGCCGGCGCCGAGCACGAGACGCACTGCCTGGGGCTGCACGCCCTGGCCGCGGCGTTGCGCGAGCGGGGTCGGGGTTGCCTGCACCTCGGCCCGGCGCTGCCCTGGTCGGCGCTGGCCGGCGCGGCGGCCCGGGTCCGGCCGCGGGTGGTGGTGGTCTGGTCGCAGACGCCGCAGACCGGCCGGGCCTACCGGCTGGTCCGGTTCCGGCGGGACCTGCCGGGCGTCCGGGTGCTCGCCGCCGGACCGGGCTGGATCGAGCCGTTCCCGCCCCCGCTGCGCCTGGCCACCCTCCCCGACGCCATCGCCGCCTGCCTGCAAGGAGGGGCCCCTTCTTAACGCCTCCGGTAGAGGAGGGGGCCCCTTTTAACAACAACCGCGCGCGCTCAGCCGGCGCGGAAGCCGTGCAGCAGGGTGGCCACGGCGGACTCGGGGTCGAAGGTGTCCTCGGGCGCGGCGAGCTGGTTGCCGAAGAGCCCGTCGACGAGCGCGAGCAACGTCCGGAAGTCCCTCGGGGGGTCGGTCGCGCCGAGCGCGGCGAGCAGCGGCACCCCCCACTCGGCCAGCCGGGCCCGGCCGGCCTCGATCGCCGGACGCAGCTCGGGGCGGACCGCCGCCTCGACGAACAGGGCGTAGCGGGCCAGCGTGACCACCCGTCGCTCGCTGGTGAACTCGCGGATCAGCCGGCCGAGCACCCGGGCGGTCGCGTCGACGTCGCCGGGGGGCAGGTCCGCCGCGAGCCGCTGCCAGGACTGCGTCTCCACCTGGACCAGCCGGGCGAAGACGGCATCGACGAGGGCCTCCCGGGTGCGGAACCGGTTGGACGCGGAGCCCTCGGGCAGTCCCGCCTCGGCGTCCACCGCGCGGTGGGTGAGGTGGCGCGGTCCGCGGGTGCCGAGCACCCGGACGGCGGCGTCGAGCAGGAGTTGCCGGCGGTCGGTCACCGGGCCAGACTACAGGCGTAGTGCATTCGACTACATCTGTAGTACGGTGACCGCATGGACGGGCGCGCGGTGGTGGTCGGCGGCGGCATCGGCGGGCTCGCGGCGGGCCTCGGCCTGCGGGCGGCGGGCTGGGAGGTGACCGTCCTGGAGCGGGCCCCCGGCCTGCCGGAGACCGGCACCGGGCTGGGCATCTGGCCCGGCGCGATGCGCGCCCTGGACGCGCTCGGCGTCGGTCACGAGGTGCGCCGGCGCGCCCGCCGGCAGACCGGCGGGTCGATCCGGCGCCCGGACGGCAGCCGCATCGCCACCATCGACGTCGGCCGGATCGAGCGACGCCACGGCGAGCCGGTGCACCTGGTCACCCGGCCCGCGCTGCTCGCCGCGCTGGCCGCCGCGCTGCCCGGGGCGGCGGTGCGGTTCGGCGCGCCGGTCGCCGACCCGGGCGCGCTGCGCGACGCGTACGACCTGGTGGTCGGCGCGGACGGGATCAACAGTGTGGTCCGCGCGTCGGTGCACGGCGGGCGCTACCCGCTGCGATACGCGGGCACGGTGGCCTGGCGCGGCGTGGTCGACGCGGAGTCGGCCGAGGGCGGCGAGACCTGGGGCCGCGGGCGCAAGTTCGGCCTCACGCCGGTCGGCGGCGGGCGGACCAACTGGTACGCCTCGGTGAGCCTGCCGCCGGGGCATCCCGCGCCGGCCGACGACGTCGCCGAGCTGCGCCGCCTCTTCGGCGACTGGCATCCGCAGGTGCGCCGGGTGCTGGACGCGCTCACCCCGGCCGGCGTGCTGCGGCACGAGATCCGGGACTTGACCCCGCTGCCGTCCTACGTGGCCGGCCGGGTGGCGTTGCTCGGCGACGCCGCGCACGCGATGACCCCGGACCTCGGGCAGGGCGCCTGCCAGGCGCTCATCGACGCGGTGGCGCTGGCCGACTGCGTCCGCGCGGCCGACGACCTGCCGGCCGCGCTGCGGGCGTACGACAGGCGACGTCGCCGGGCCACCCAGCGCATCGCGGCCGGCGCGCGGTGGGCGGGGCGGCTCTCCCGGGCCCGGCGGATGCTGCCGGTGCGCGACGCGGTGCTGCGGCTGGCGCTCGCGGCCGGCCCGCCCGCCTGAGCCCCGGGCGCGGGCGCACGCACGGGGGTGGATCCGCGCCCGGCCGTGACCTGGCGCACATTCGATACGAACCGGTTCCGTATCGAAACTCCCTCACCTACGCTCGGCGTGAGTTACGAGTCTGGCCCGTTTCGTATTCGGACGCGGGTGAACCGGGGGGAGAACCCGAATGGAACCGCACGAGAACACCGGACACCCGAGGAGGTGGGCGATCCTCGGAGTGCTGGTGATCAGCCTCCTCGTGGTCGTCCTCGACAACACCATCCTCAACGTCGCGCTGCGCACCCTCGCCGACCCGGTCCACGGCCTCGGCGCCAGCCAGGGCGAGCTGGAGTGGGCGATCAACTCCTACACGCTCGTCTTCGCCGGCCTGCTCTTCACGTTCGGCGTGCTCGGCGACCGGCTCGGCCGCCGGCGCTTCCTGATCCTCGGGCTGGCGCTGTTCGGGCTGGCCTCGCTGCTGTCGGCGTACGCGCAGGACCCGGGGCAGCTCATCGCCGCGCGGGCCCTGATGGGCGTCGGCGGCGCGGCCATCATGCCGGTGACGCTCTCCATCATCTCCAACGTCTTCGACCCGCGCGAGCGGGGCCGGGCGATCGGGGTCTGGGCCGGCGCGGTCGGTCTCGCGGTGGCCATCGGCCCGGTGCTCGGCGGCGCGCTGCTGGAGCACTACTGGTGGGGCTCGGTCTTCCTGATCAACGTGCCGGTGGTCGCCGTGGGCGTGCTGCTGGTCGCGCTCCTGGTCCCCGAGTCCCGCGACCCGTCCCCGGGCCGGGTGGACCTGCTCGGCGTGCTGCTCTCCGTGGTCGGCCTGGTCGCGCTCACCTACGGCATCATCGACGGCGGCGAGCACGGCTTCGGCCGCCCGCAGGTCTGGGTCTCGATCGTCGGCGGCCTCGCGGTGCTCGGCTGGTTCGTCGCGCACGAGCTGCGCAGCGACCACCCGTCGCTGGACGTGCGGCTGTTCCGGGTGCCCCGGTTCGCCGCCCCGGTCGCGCTGGTCGGGCTGGTCTTCTTCGCGGCGATGGGCGTGATGTTCTTCGGCGCGTTCTACCTGCAACTGGTGCGCGGCTACAGCCCGCTGGAGAGCGGCCTGCTGTTCCTGCCCTTCGCGGCGGCCCAGTTGATCTTCGCGCCGCGCAGCGCCGCGATGGTCCGCCGCTACGGCGGCCGGGCCGTCGCCGCGGTCGGGCTGCTGCTCACCGTCGTGGCACTCGCCGCGTTCGTCCTCATCGACGAGGACACGCCGATCTGGATCTTCTCGGCGCTGGGCTTCCTCCAGGGCGCCGGGATGGCCAACATCATGCCGCCGGCCACCGAGTCGATCATGTCGGCGCTGCCCCGGGAGAAGGCCGGCGTGGGCTCGGCGGTCAGCAACACGATCCGCCAGGTGGCCGGCGCGCTCGGCGTGGCGGTGCTCGGCTCGGTGCTCTCCGCGGTCTACCGCGACCAGGTCGCCCCGGCGGTGTCCGCGCTGCCCGAACCGGTCCGCGACGCGGCCCGGGAGTCGGTCTCCGGGGCGTACGCGGTGGCCGACCGGCTCGGCCCGGCCGCGCCGCGGCTGATCGACGCGGCGAACGACTCGTTCGTCTCGGCGATGCACTGGGCGGCCGGGATCTCCGCGCTCGTCGCCCTGTTCGGCATGGTGATCGTGTTCCGCTGGATGCCGGGCCGGCCGCTCGTCGCGCCCGACGCGGCACCGGCCACGGAGCCGGAGTTGGCCGGGACCGCATAGGTTCGTGGACAATGTCTGACATGACTTCCACGTCGGATGCTCCGCGGTCGCCCGGGCGACCGCGGAGCACCCGCGCGGACGAGGCGATCGTGGAGGCCACCCTCGACCTGCTGGCCGAGGGGAGCACCATCGAGGCGCTCTCCATCGAGGCGATCGCCGCCCGGGCCGGCGTCGGCAAGGCCACCATCTACCGCCGCTGGTCCGGCAAGGAGGCGCTCCTGCTGGACGCGCTGCGCCGGCTCAAGGGCGACCCGCCCCGCACCGGCGGGCACTCCGTCCGCGACGACCTGGTGCAGCTCGTCGGCGCCGTCGGCCAGCACGTCGACCCGCGGGCCCGCATGATCATGCCGTGCCTGGTGCCCGAGGTGAGCCGCAGCTCCGCCCACCGGCAGGCCTACGAGGCGATCATCGAGCCCCGCCGGGAGGCGATGCGCGAGGTGCTGCGCCGCGCGGTCGAGCGCGGCGAGCTGCGCGCCGACCTGGACATCGAGGTCGCCATGGCGCTGCTCACCGCGCCGATGCTGACCCAGCGGATGGTGCACTGGTATCCCGGGCCGGACGAGCGGCTCCTGCCCGAGCGCATCGTGGACACGGTCCTGGAGGGCCTGCGCGCCCGCTGACCCGTCGGCGGCGGCCCACGCGCCCGCCGCGCCGGGCGGGTCAGGCGGCGGGCGTGCGCAGCCGGTGCAGGCGCAGCGCGAGCTGCACCTCCAGCGCCCGCTCCGGCTTCTGCCAGTCGGCGCCGAGCAACTGCCCGACCCGCTCCAGCCGCTGGGTCACCGTGTTCACGTGCACGTGCAACTGCTCGGCCGCCCGGGCCAGGCTGCCGCCCACCCCGAAGTACGCCTCCAGCGTCCGCACCAACGCGGTGCCCCGCCGCGCGTCGTAGTCGACCACCGGCCCCACCGTCGCGGTCAGGAACCCGCTGACGTCCCGGTCGCCGGCGTCGCCGACCGCGCCCAGCAGCAGCCCGACGAAGCCCAGCTCCGCGGTGCTCGCGCCCTGCCCGGCCCGGCCCAGCGCGCCGAGCGCGGTCAGGCAGCGTTCCGCCTCGGCGAACGTCACCGCCAACGACGCCGGGCCGGTCGACGGCCCGCTCGCCCCCGCGGTCACCGGCCGGCCGGTCACCCGGGACAGGTCCCGGGCCACCGCGCGGGCCGCCCCGCCGGCGTCCCGGCCGGGCAGCATCAGCACCACCCGCCCGTCGCGCGCCGCGGCCAGGCCACCCCGGGTCGAGGCGTACGTGGTGGCCCACGACAGGACCCGCTGCCGGGCCGACCCGGTCTCGGCGAACGCGTCGTCGCCGACCGCCACCAGCACGTGCGGGGCGTCCAGGTCCACCCCGATGCGGCGGGCCCGGCTGCGCAACGCGTCGGCGTCCCGCAACGGCCGGGCGATCAGGTCGTCCAGCAGCTCGCCCCGGACCCGCCCCTCCGCCTCGGCCACCGTGCGCCGGAACAGCAGCAGCAACGCGGTCACCAGCGCGGCCCGCTCCAGGATCCGCTGGTCGGCGTCGACCAGTTCGTCGTCCGGGCGCAGCACCAGCGCGCCCAGGTTCTCCGCGCCGGCCACCACTGCCGCGTACCAGAGCGGGCCGCGTCGCACGCTGCGCCCCTCGGTGCGCGACGCGGCGACCGCCTCGACGATGTCCGCCCGGTCCGGCTCCTCGATCTCACCGACCCGGGCCAGCCGGCGGCCCTCGGCGTCCAGCGCCAGCAGCGCCCCGCCGAGCACCTCGGTCACCGCCGCCGCCACGTCCTCCATCCCGCCGCCGCGCACCACCAGCGCGGTCATCCGGTCGTGCGCGGCGGCGGCCCGCTCCACCGAGCTGCTGTGCGCCCGGATCGTGCTGTTCGCCGAGGACAGCTCGGCCAGCGCCGAGCGGGTCTCGGCGAGCAGCCGGGCGGTGTCGATCGCCACCGCCGCGTGCGCGCCCAGCGACACCAGCAACGACACCTCCTCCCGGGCGAACGGGCGGGCCGAGCGGTTGGCCGCGTAGAGCACGCCGATCACGCTGGAGCCGAGCCGCAGCGGCACGCCGAGGATGGCCACCAGGCCCTCCTCGCCCACCCCGCCGTCGATCTCCCCGGTGTGCTTGAAGCGGTCGTCCTCCTGGTAGTTCGACGTCACGTACGGGGTGCCGGTCTGCGCCACCAGCCCGCCCAGGCCGTCGCCCATCTCCAGCCGCAGCCGCTGGAACCGCGCCGAGATCGACCCGTCGGTGACCCGCATGTAGGTGTCGCCGCGCTCGTCGTCGTTGAGCGTCATGTAGGCAACGTCGGTGCCGAGCAGGATCCGCGCCCGGTGCACGATCGCGCGCAGCACGTCGTCCAGGTCGCGCAGGCCGGCCAGGTCGCTGGCGGTGTCGTAGAGCCCGGACAGCTCGGTCTCCCGGCGCCGCCGGCGCTCCAGCAGCGCCCGGACCCGCAGCGCCACCACCTTCGCCTGCTCCAGCTCGGCCAGCCGGTCGGCGGGCAGGCCGGCGGCGCGCGCGGCGACCAGCGGGCCCTCGAACTCGACCGCGGCGGCCTCGCGCGCGAGCAGTTCCAGGAACTCCACCGGCGACGACATGACCGACATTGTGCGCGGCCCCACTAGTTGGCCGTCCAGCCCCCGTCGAGGGCGATCGAGGCGCCGGTGAGGAACGCGGCCGGCGGGGCGCACAGGTACGCCACCAGCTCGGCCACCTCCTCCGGCTCGATCAGCCGTTTGATCGCGGCCCGGGCCAGCATGATCTTCTCGACCACCTCGTCCTCGCCGATGCCGTGGCTGGCCGCCTGGTCGGCGATCTGGCTCTCCACCAGCGCGGTCCGCACGTACGCCGGGTTGATGCAGTTGGCCGTCACCCCGTGCGCGGCGCCCTCCAGCGCCACCACCTTGGACAGGCCCTCCAGGGCGTGCTTGGCGGAGACGTACGCCGCCTTGAACGGCGAGGCGCGCAGCCCGTGCACCGAGGAGATGTTGACGATCCGGCCCCAGCCGTTGGCGTACATCCGGGGCAGCGCCCGGCGGATGAGCAGGAAGGGCGCCTCGACCATCACCCGCTGGATGTACTCGAAGCGCTCGACCGGGAAGTCCTGCACCGGCGCGACGTGCTGCAACCCGGCGTTGTTCACCACGATGTCGGCGTCCACGTCGAGCCGGTCCACCGCCTCCGGGTCGGCCAGGTCGATCCCCTCGGCCCGGCCGCCGGCCTCGGCGGCCACCGCCTTGGCCGCCTCCACGTTGCGGTCCAGCACCACGACCGAGGCGCCGGCCGCCGCCAGGCGCAGGGCGCAGGCCCGGCCGATGCCGCTGCCACCACCGGTCACCAGGGCGTGGCGACCGGAGAGGTCGACGTGTACGACGTGGGGGACCGCCACGGGTTCTGCCGTCATGGCGCAGAAGTTACGAGGCGTGTGGCCCCGGGCACATGGGGCGGCGACACATACTCGACCGCTCCGGTGTGTGGTGCGTCCCGCGCCGATCGTCCCCGGCGTGTCCGCCCGTCCGGCCGCCCCGAGGCACCAGTAGGGTGTGTCGAACACACGTACTGCTGGCGGCTCGGGGAGGAGGCGGCGTGCGCGTGCTGGGCGTCGACCCGGGGCTGACCCGGTGCGGGGTCGGCGTGGTCGAGGGCGTGCCGGGCCGCCCGTGCACCCTGGTCGCCTACTACGTCGTCTACACCGATCCGGCCGACGAGCTGCCGTTGCGCCTGCTGCACCTGGACCGCTCGCTCACCGAGCTGGTCGCCGAGCACCGGCCGGACGCGGTCGCGGTGGAGCGGGTCTTCAGCCAGCACAACGTCCGTACCGTGATGGGCACCGCGCAGGCCAGCGGCGTGGCGGTGCTGGCCGGCGCGCGGGCCGGGCTGCCGGTGCAGACCTACACGCCGAGCGAGGTGAAGGCGGCGGTGACCGGCTCGGGCCAGGCCGACAAGAAGCAGATGACCACCATGGTCACCCGGCTGCTGCGACTGGCGGAGCCGCCGAAGCCGGCCGACGCCGCCGACGCGCTGGCGCTGGCCATCTGCCACGTCTGGCGCGGCGGCACCCGGTCCAAGCTGGCCGCCGCCGCCGACCAGGCCCGACGAGGAGGGGCGCGACGATGATCGCGAGTGTGCGCGGCACGGTGACCGCGACCGGTCCGGACCACGCCGTGGTGGAGGTGGGCGGCATCGGCCTGGCCGTGCAGTGCGCCCCCGGCACGATCGCCGACCTGCGGGTCGGCCAGCCGGCCCGGCTCGCCACCAGCCTGGTGGTCCGGGAGGACTCGCTCACCCTCTACGGCTTCGCCGACGACGACGCCAAGCAGCTCTTCGAGCTGCTGCAGACCGCCAGCGGGGTCGGTCCCCGGCTGGCCCAGGCGGTGCTCGCCGTGCACACCCCGGACGCCGTCCGCAAGGCCATCGCCAACGCCGACATCGCCGCGCTGACCCGGGTGCCCGGGATCGGCAAGAAGGGCGCCGAGCGGCTCGTGCTGGAGCTGCGGGACCGGGTCGGCCCGGTGGCGATCGGCCCGGACGGCGCGGGCGGGGTGACCGTGGGCGCCTGGCCGGAGCAGGTGCGCCAGGCGCTGGTCGGGCTCGGCTGGTCGGCCGCGCAGGCGGAGCAGGCGGTCGCCGCGGTCGCCGAGACCGTCGACGGGGAGACCCCGCCGGTGCCGGTCCTGCTCAAGCAGGCGATCCGCCTCCTGGGCCGCACCCGATGAGTGGGGACAACCTGGTCTCGGCGTACGTCAGCGACGCCGACCTGGACGCGGAGGCCAGCGTCCGGCCGAAGCGGCTCGGTGAGTTCATCGCCCAGCACCGGGTCCGCGACCAGCTCGACCTGCTGCTGCAGGGCGCGATGCGGCGCGGCTCCCCGCCGGACCACATCCTCCTGTCGGGGCCGCCCGGCCTCGGGAAGACGACCTTGGCCAACATCGTGGCCGCGGAGCTGGGCACCGGGATCCGGGTGACCAGCGGGCCGGCGATCGAGCGTTCCGGCGACCTGGCCGCGATCCTGACCAGCCTGGCCGAGGGCGACGTGCTCTTCATCGACGAGATCCACCGGATCGCCAAGCCGGCCGAGGAGCTGCTCTACAGCGCGATGGAGGACTTCCGGGTCGACGTGGTGGTGGGCAAGGGCCCGGGCGCGACCGCCATCCCGCTCGACGTGGAGCCGTTCACGCTCGTCGGCGCCACCACCCGGTCCGGCCTGCTGACCGGGCCGATGCGGGACCGGTTCGGCTTCGTCGCGCACCTCGACTTCTACTCCCCGGCCGACCTGGAGACGCTGCTGCACCGCTCCGCCCGGATCCTCGGCGTGCCGATCACCCCGGAGGGCGCGGCGGAGGTCGCCGGCCGGTCCCGGGGCACGCCCCGGATCGCCAACCGGCTGCTGCGCCGGGTCCGCGACTACGCCGAGGTGCGCGCCGACGGGGTGGTCAACCTGGAGACCGCCCGGGCCGCGCTCACCGTCTACGACGTGGACGCGCTGGGCCTGGACCGGCTGGACCGGGCGGTGCTGAAGGCGCTCGTCGACTCGTTCCGGGGTGGCCCGGTCGGGGTCTCCACGCTCGCGGTGGCGGTGGGGGAGCAGCCGGACACGGTCGAGGAGGTCTGCGAGCCGTTCCTGGTCCGGGCCGGGCTGCTCGCGCGCACGCCCCGGGGGCGGGTGGCCACCGAGGCCGCCTGGCACCATCTGGGCCGTACACCCCCGAATGGTACATTTGGTGCGGATACCTCCCGAGGGCCCGATCTGTTCTCGGCGCAGACCGACACGCCGTGATCCGTTCGTGATCTGTGCCGCATTCGGTCTTCTCAGGAGCAGCGACTAGACTTCGCCGCGGTCTGTACAGGACGTGAGAATCCGCCTCCGCTGCGGCGCCCTCCGGGGTCGGCGGAGGCCAACCGGAAGGTCGACACCGTGCTTTACGCAGCAGCGAGTGGCGGGGGAGCCGGCGGTCTGACGCCGATCCTCATGATCGCTCTGCTCTTCGTCGTCATGTACTTCATGATGATCCGTCCGCAGCAGAAGCGCCGCCGTGAGGCGGAGCAGATGCAGTCCGCGCTCGCCCCCGGCGACGAGGTGGTCACCATCGGCGGCCTGCACGGCACGGTCACCGTGGTCGAGGACGACACGGTCCTGCTCGAGGTGGCCCCGGGCGTGCAGACCCGGTACGCGCGTCCCGCCATCGCCCGGGTCGTCAAGCGGGCCGAGGCGCCCGAGGCGGAGACCATCAGCGAGGAAGCCGAGTCGGTCAAGGAGTGACCACCTGCCCCGGACGGGGCAGCGGAAACACCCCCACAAGTGGATAGTTGGGTCGGCGTCCGACGCCGGCACGCGGCCGGGCCCGCGCGACGCCCCCGCGTCGCGCCCGACCCGGCGTGCCGGTGACCGGCGCCGGCCCGCCGGAGCAGTCGGGCGGACACCCCCGGCCCGACAGTCGTCGCCGCCGCGGAAGCGGCGCGACCGTACAGGGAGACAGGACAGCCGTGGCACCACCTCAGGGACAGATGCGCCCCGGACGGCAGCTCGCCGTGCTCGGGTTCATCTTCGTCGTCCTCTATCTTTTGGTGTTCTTCTCGGGCGGCGCCAGCGGTGGCTGGAAGGACCGGCTGGAGCCCCGGCTCGGCCTGGACCTCATCGGCGGCACCCGGATGACGCTCGAGGCCACCAACACGGTCGACGGCAAGCCGCCGACTGCCGCCAACCTCGAAGAGGCGCGGCAGATCATCGAGAGCCGGGTCAACGCCTACGGCGTGGCCGAGGCCGAGGTGGTCACCGAGGGCAACCGCAACATCGTCATCTCCCTGCCCGGCCAGAACCGGAACCTGACCGATGTCGGTGAGGCCGCCGAGCTGCGCTTCCGCAAGGTGCTCAAGGCCACCGACGGCAGCGGCGCGGCCGCCGCGCCGGCGCCGAGCCCCAGCGCCTCCGCGGCCCCGTCCGGCAGCGCCTCGCCGAAGCCGTCCGGCAGCGCTTCGCCGAAGCCGAGCGCGAGCGCCAAGGTCTCCGCGTCGCCGAGCGCCGGCGGCCAGGGCGGCATGGCGCCCGCGCCGAGCGCCAGCGCCACGCCGACCCCGTCGGCCACGCCCAGCGCCGCCGCGCCGAGCGCCAGCGCCGAGCCGGTGCCGCAGGGCATCGAGCAGCAGCGCCAGGCCGTGCAGCAGAAGGTGGGCGCCGCCGCCTGGGCCGCCGCCTCCGGCCTCCAGGCCCCGGCCGACCTGGCCGCGGACCCGTCGCTGGCCGACAAGCTCAAGCCGTTCGGCACGCTCTCCCCGCAGGAGATCGCGGTGCTGCCGCCCGAGATGCAGTTCAACGTCCCCACCATCACCTGCGCCCAGCTCGACAAGCGGCCGGCCGGCTCGATCAAGGACCCGAAGCAGAAGGCGGTGGCCTGCGAGTCCGGCGCGAAGAATCTGCTGGACGTGGCCAAGGTCGAGGGCACCGACGTCAAGAACGCCTCCGCCCAGCTCGACCAGACCAGCGCCTGGGTGGTCAGCCTCAACTTCACCGGCAACGGCCAGGAGAAGTGGACCGCGCTGACCCGCGAGTCGTTCAACAACGAGGGTCAGGCCTGCGACCAGAGCGCGCTCGGCCAGGACGGCAAGTGCCGGGTCGCCGTGGTGCTGGACAACCGGATCGTCTCCTCGCCGGAGATCCAGGGCGTGCTGACCGGCGACTCGCAGATCACCGGCAGCTTCGACAACAAGTCGGCGAACCAGCTCGCCAGCCAGCTCCGCTACGGCGCGCTGCCGGTGACGTTCGAGCCGCAGGAGAGCCAGAACGTCACCGCGACGCTCGGCGACAGCCACCTCAAGGCGGGTCTGCTGGCGGCCGGCATCGGCATGCTGCTGGTCATCATCTACTCGTTCTTCTACTACCGGCTGCTCGGCTCGGTCATCTTCCTCAGCCTGGTGCTCTCCGCGCTGCTGGTCTTCGGCGCGCTCGTGGTGCTCGGCCGGTCGATCGGCTTTACGCTGACGCTCGCCGGCATCGCCGGCATGATCGTGTCGCTCGGTGTGGCGGCGGACTCGTTCGTCATCTACTTCGAACGACTGAAGGACGAGATCCGCGAGGGCCGCAGCCCGCGCAGCGCGGTGCCGCGGGCCTGGATCCGGGCCCGGCGGACGATCATCTCGGCGAACGCCATCACGCTGATGTCGGCAGTGGTGCTCTACATCGTCTCGGTCGGCGCGGTGAAGGGCTTCGCCTTCGCGCTCGGCCTGGCGACCGTGCTGGACCTGGTCGTCGTGTTCCTCTTCCGCCACCCGATCATGACGATGTTCGCCCGCACCCGGGCGTTCCTGTCACCGCGGGTCAGCGGTCTGGGCCGGGCGCTGCCGGCCCGCTCGGCCGAGTCGGGCACCGCCCGCAACCCGCGTGTCAAGGAGGCCTGAGATGGCGAAGAGTGGTCTGGCCGCCCGGCTCTACCGGGGCGAGGCCGATCTCAACATCGTCGGCAAGCGCAAGCTGTGGTTCGGCGTCGCCGGCGCGCTGGTGCTGATCGCGGTGCTGAGCTTCGCGCTCAACGGCTTCAAGCTGGGCATCGAGTTCGCCGGCGGCAACTCGTTCCAGGTGCCGGCCAGCGTCGGCACGCTGGACCGGGCCGAGACGGTGGTCGACGACGCGCTCGCCAAGGAGGCGCCAGGCGTCGAGGTGGTCACCGCGCAGAAAGTCGGCGGGGCCGGCGGCGAAACCTACGAGATGCGCACCGGGCAGTTGAGCCAGGAGCAGGCCGACGCGGCCAAGACCGCGATGGCGCAGGAGTTCGGCATCCAGGCCGACCAGATCAGCGGCAGCCAGGTCTCCGAGGCATGGGGCAGCCAGGTCACCTCGCGGGCCTTCCTCGGTCTGCTGATCTTCCTCGCGGTGGTGTCGATCTACCTGGTGCTGCGCTTCGAGTGGCGGATGGCGGTCGCCGCGATCGTCTCGCTGCTCACCAACCTGGTGCTCACCTCCGGCATCTACTCGCTCGTCGGCTTCGAGGTCACCCCGTCGACGATCATCGGTTTCCTCACCATCCTGGGCTTCGCGCTCTACGACGTGGTGGTGGTCTTCGATAAGGTGCAGGAGAACACGCGCGGCATCACCGCGAACAACAACCTCACCTACGGCGAGGCGTCCAACCTGGCGCTCAACCAGAGCCTCATGCGCTCGCTGAACACGTCGGTGGTCGCGCTGCTCCCGGTCGGCGGTCTGCTCTTCATCGGCGCCGGCCTGCTCGGCGCGGGCACCCTGAAGGACCTCGGTCTGGTGCTCTTCGTCGGCATGGCGGTGGCGTTCCTGACCTCGATCCTGCTGGCCACGCCGCTGCTGGTGCTGCTGAAGAACCAGGACCCGCGGATCAGCGCGCACAACAAGCGGGTGCTCGCCCGCCGGGCGGCAGTCGCCCGGGGCGAGGTCACCCCCAAGGGCGCGCCGCGCCCGGCGCCGACCGCCGACCAGCCGGTCGACCCGGACGGCGCGCTCGCCGGCGCCGCACCGAAGGTCGGCTCCCGGCCGACCGGCAAGCGTCCCAGCGGCGCCCGGGGTGGTCGCCCCGGTGGCGGCGGGGGCAACCGGCCGGGCGGCGCGAAGCGCCGCTGACCCGGACGAGATCGACCGGACGGCGTCCGTCATGCTGGTGTCACGGCATGACGGACGCCGTCGTCGTTTCGAGAGGACATGGGACGCACCGTGACGGAGACGCACACCGCAGGCGTACGCGGAGACAGCGGCCCGGAGGTCGCCCAGTTGGTCGCCAGCCGGCTGCTGGACGTGCCGGACTTCCCCAAGCCGGGGGTCGTGTTCAAGGACCTGATGCCGCTCTTCGCCGACGGCGTCGCGTTCCGTGAGGTGATCGACGGGATCATCGCCTACCACGGTCCGGAGTCGTTCGACGTGGTCGCCGGCATCGAGGCGCGCGGGTTCGTGCTGGCGGCGGCGGTCGCCTACGCCACAGGCGTCGGCGTGGTGCCGGTGCGCAAGGCCGGCAAGCTGCCCCGCGCGACCCACTCGGCCTCCTACGCGCTGGAATACGGCGAGGCGACGCTGGAGGTCCACCAGGACGCGTTCACCGCCGGGCACCGGGTGCTGATCCTCGACGACGTGCTCGCCACCGGCGGCACCGCCGAGGCCACGCTCGACCTGGTGGAGCGCGCCGGCGGCACGGTCTCCGGCTTCACCGTGCTGCTGGAGCTGGGCTTCCTCAAGGGCCGGGAGCGCCTCGCCCCGCGTCCGGTCCATGCCCTGTTGACCGTTTGACCCCGTCCGCCGGTCCGGCCCGCCGGCACCGACCGTCCGGGGGAGCGGTGGCGTACCCTGCGTACGGGTAGCATTGCCCTTTGCCTGACCGGGCGGGCGACCGTCGGCAGGTGGCGGAGCCGCCGGGGCGCAGCCCCGGTGACCGGCGCGGAACAACACCGGCCCCCGGGTCGGTTGGACCAGACGTCGGCCGGACGGCCGGCGCATCCCGGCGAACGGTGAGGAGGCCGGTGTCCCACGATGTCGTCCCTCCGGTGGAGGGCACGGTGCACCCGACAGGCGACGCGGACGGCTCGGTGACCGAGCACAGCGGCAACCCGCCGGCCCGGGTGGCCGGCGCCGCCGACGGCGCGCCGGACGCGACCGCCGACGGCGGGGCGGTGGTGGTGCCGTTCCCCACCGACGACCCGTCGACCAGCGGCGGCTTCGCCCTCTCCAACGCGCCCACCGGCCGGCGGGTGCGGGCCAGGCTGGCCCGGTTCAACGCGCCCTGGCAGACCTCGCAGGTCAGCGAGGTGCTGGAGCCGCTGATCGCCTCCCACCGGGACGCCCATCCCAAGGCCGACGCCCGGCTGCTCCAGCGTGCCTTCGACACCGCGGCGCGCTGGCACTCGGGGCAGTACCGCAAGTCCGGCGACCCCTACATCACGCACCCGCTCGCGGTGGCGACCATCCTGGGCAACCTGGGCATGGACACCACCACGCTGGTGGCGGCGCTGCTGCACGACACGATCGAGGACACCGAATACACCCTCGACGCGATGCGCGCCGACTTCGGCGGCGAGGTCGCGCTGCTTGTCGACGGCGTGACCAAGCTCGACAAGGTGAAGCTGGGCGACGCGGCCAAGGCGGAGACCATCCGCAAGATGGTCGTGGCGATGGCGAAGGACCCCCGGGTCCTGGTGATCAAGCTCGCCGACCGGCTGCACAACATGCGGACGCTGACCTTCCTGCCCCGCCCCAAGCAGGAGCAGAAGGCCAAGGAGACGCTGGAGATCCTCGCCCCGCTGGCGCACCGGCTCGGTATGAACACGATCAAGTGGGAGCTGGAGGATCTCGCCTTCGGCACGCTGTTCCCGAAGCGGTTCGAGGAGATCAACCGGCTGATCGGGGAGCACCAGCCGCAGCGCGAGGCGCTGCTGCGGCAGGTGACGCAGAAGGTGTCGACCGACCTGAAGGCCGCCAAGATCAAGGCGGAGACCACCGGGCGGCCGAAGCACCTCTACTCGATCTACCAGAAGATGATCGTGCGGGGTCGCGACTTCAACGACATCTACGACCTGGTGGGCGTACGGATCCTGGTCGACACGGTGCGCGACTGCTATGCGGCGCTGGGGGTCATCCACGCCAACTGGCAGCCGGTGCCGGGCCGGTTCAAGGACTACATCGCCATGCCCAAGTTCAACATGTACCAGTCGTTGCACACGACGGTCATCGGGCCCACCGGCAAGCCGGTGGAGATGCAGATCCGCACCTACGCGATGCACCGCACCGCCGAGTTCGGCATCGCCGCGCACTGGAAGTACAAGGAGCACAAGGGCACCCAGGTGGTGGGCCCGCCGGCGCACATCGACGAGATGACCTGGCTGCGGCAGCTGCTGGACTGGCAGCGCGAGGCGGCCGACCCGAGCGAGTTCCTGGACGCGCTGCGCTTCGACCTGTCCAGCCAGGAGGTGTACGTCTTCACCCCGAAGGGCGACGTCATCCCGCTGCCGACCGGGTCGACGCCTGTCGACTTCGCGTACGCGGTGCACACCGAGGTCGGGCACAAGTGCATCGGAGCGCGGGTCAACGGCAAGCTGGTGCCGTTGGAGTCGACGCTGTCCAACGGCGACGTGATCGAGATCTTCACCTCGAAGTCCGACACGGCCGGCCCCACGCAGGACTGGTTGGGCTTCGTCAAGAGCCCGCGGGCGCGCACCAAGATCCGGCAGTACTTCAACAAGGAGCGGCGCGAGGAGGCGATCGAGGCCGGCAAGGACGCGATCGTCAAGGCGATGCGCAAGCAGGGCATGCCGTTGCAGCGGATGCTCACCTCGGACGCGCTGATGGGGATCGCCCGGGACCTGCACCTCGCCGACGTGGCCTCGCTCTACGCGGCGGTCGGCGACAGCCAGGTCTCCGCGCAGTCGGTGGTGCAGAAGCTGATGGCGTCCTACGGGGGCGAGGAGGGCGCGGCGGAGGACATCGCCGAGACCGCCGTCGCCACCCGGCCGCCGCGCAGCCGGCAGAGCAGCGCCGACCCGGGCGTGGTGGTCCGGGGCGTCAGCGACGTCTGGATCAAGCTGGCCCGCTGCTGCACGCCGGTGCCGCCGGACTCGGTGTTCGGGTTCGTCACCCGCTCCGGCGGGGTCAGCGTGCACCGCGACGACTGTGCCAACGCCGAGGACCTGCGGGCGCAGCCCGAGCGGGTGGTCGAGGTGAGCTGGAAGCTGACGTCGGCCTCCACGTTCCTGGTCGCCATCCAGGTGGAGGCGCTCGACCGGCACAAGCTGCTCGCCGACGTCACCCGGGTGCTGTCGGAGGAGCGGGTGAACATCCTCTCCGCGACGGTCACCACCACCCGCGACCGGGTGGCGGTGAGCCGGTTCAGCTTCGAGATGGCCGACCCGAAGCACCTCGGGCACCTGCTGGCCGCGGTCCGCAAGGTCGACGGCGTCTTCGACGCCTACCGGGTCACCTCGGGGGCCTGAGCGCACACGAGAAAGCGCCCGCCGGTCGATCCGGCGGGCGCTTCTCGGTGATCGGGGTCAGCCCTGGATGTCGCTCAGGCTCACCTTGGTCATGACGATCTCCTTCTTCGGGTGACCGCCGCCGGCCTGCTTGGCGAACGCGCCGTCGTCACCGGCCGCGGCGACCTGCTTCACCACGTCCATGCCGCCGGTGATGGTGCCCAGCACCGTGTAGTTCGGGTCGAGCTGGGAGTCGCCGTACACGATGAAGAACTGGCTGCCGGTGCTGCCGGGCTGACCCGAGTTGGCCATCGCGATGACGCCCTCCGGGTACGGCGGCCGCTTGTTGGTGGGCAGGTTCTCCTCGGCCAGGTTGTAGCTGGGCCCACCGGTGCCGTCGGTGTCCCGCCAGCCCTTGCCGGTCGCGCTCGGGTCGCCGCACTGCAACACCTTGATGCCCTCGGTGACCAGCCGGTGGCACTTGGTGTTGTCGAAGAAGCCCTTGCTGGCCAGGTGGGTGAAGCTGCCGGCGGCGCAGGGCACCGCGGCCCGGTCGAGCTTGGCGGTGATCGGACCCAGGTTGGTGTCGATCGTCATCGTCTGGCTGCCCTTGTTCGCCTGCTGCGCCGGCGGCAGCCCGACGTCCTTGATCTGCGCCGGGCGGCCCTGCTTCGGCACCTCGGTGTAGGCGCACTGGGCGAACCCGGCGCCGGCCCCGGCCTGCTTCTTGTCGTCGTCACCGCCGAGCGACGTGGCGAGCCAGACCGTGCCGGCCACGACGAGCACCAGCACGGCCGCGGCGCCGACGATCGCCTGCGTCTGCCGGCGCTTGCGGGCCTTGCCGGACCGCTCGGCCATCTCCCGTTCGAGCCGGGCCCGCGCCGCCGCCCGCTGGCGGTCTCTCGTGGAGGTCACGCTCACTCCTCACCTGCTGTGTATCGGGGGGCGACGTCGCACGCCGCCGAGTCAACTGTGGATCAACCGGCGCTGGGGCTGGCCGCCGGCGCGGTCTTCGGCTCGCCGACGGTGAGGCTCTGGATCACCACGTCCGTCTTCGGCTTGACCTTGGCGCCGCTGCCGTTGTCCACGGTCGGCAGGGCGCCGATCTTCTCCACCACGTCCAGCCCGCCGGTGACCTTGCCGACCACGCTGTAGGCCGGCTTGGCCGGGTTGAAGTCCTTGAAGAAAATCAGGAACTGGCTGCCGTTGCTGCCCGGCGGGTTGCCGATCAGGGCGACAGTGCCCTTCGGGTATGCCGGCGGCTGTCCCGGCGCCGGCGAGGCCGACGGGCTGGGCTCGGGGCCGGTGGGGACGTTCTCGTCGTAGAACGAGTAGGTGGGGCCGCCGATCCCGGTGCCGCTCGGGTCGCCGCAGCGCAGCGCTCCCTCGGCGGTGATCTCGTGGCACTTGGTGTCGTTGTAGAACGACCGGCTCGCCAGGTGGGCGAGGCTCGCGCCGCCGCAGGGGGCGGCGGCCAGGTCGAGGTCGACGGTGATCGGCCCGCCCTGGTTGGTGGTGACCGTCATCGGCCGGGTGCCCGAGGTGGGCAGGTCCTTGGTGGCGGGAACGCCGACGTCCTTGACGTTGGCGTTCCCGGCGCCGTCCTGCGGGGTCCAGAGGCAGGTGTCCTCGGCGGCCTGCTTCTTCGGCTCCGAGTCGAAGGCACCGAGCGCCCAGGCCGAACCGGCGACGATGAGCGCGAGCACCACCGCGGCGCCCACCCCGGCCTGGATCTGCCGGCGACGCTTCGCGGTCGCGGCCCGCCGGGCGAGTTGCCGGTCGAGCTTGGCGCGCGCCAGTTTGCGCTGCCGGTCCCTGCTGGAAGCCACAGGTGCTCCCCTTCCTCTGCCTGATCGTGGCCGGCGTCCGGGCGCTGCCCGCCGTCGGAACCGGGGTGCGCCACGCCACACGCCCGCCAGAGTGTACGGGTACGCGCTGTGAATGTGGTGTACGAGGTGCCGCCTGCGCTTATCGGATGGTGTCACTGTGCTCGACGGGGCGGGTGGGGTCGGTGCGGGCGAAACCCGCTCGCCGGTACGACTAGGCTGCTGGGCGAGGACGACGACCGGACGGAGAGGGGACGGACGTGCTCGTGGCCGGCTTTCCCGCGGACGCCTTCGGCACCAACTGCTATGTGGTGGCGACCGCTCCGGGGGAGCAGTGCGTGGTGGTCGACCCCGGCATCGGGGTGCTCGACCGGCTCGACGCCGTGCTCGCCGAGCACCGCCTGCACCCGGCCGCCGTGCTCCTGACCCACGGCCACCTCGACCACACCTTCTCGGTCGCGCCGGTGTGCGGCGCCCGGGGCATCGCGGCCTACGTCCACCCGGAGGACCGGGAACTGTTGGCCGACCCGTCCAAGGCGCTCTCGATGGACCTCACCGCGCTGTTCGGCGGCCGGCTGCCGTACGCCGAGCCCGACGACGTGGCCGAGTTGACCGACGGCGCGACGCTGTCGCTCGCCGGGTTGGAGATCACCGTCGACCACGCCCCGGGCCATACCGGCGGGTCGGTGCTGTTCCGGATGCCCGGCGCCGGCTCGCCCTGGGAGGCCGACGAGATCTGCCTCTCCGGTGACGTGCTGTTCGCCGGCTCGATCGGCCGCACCGACCTGCCGGGCGGCAGCATGCCCCGCATGCTGGCCAGCCTCCGGGAGAAGGTCCTCCCGCTGGCCGACGACACAGTCGTCCTGCCCGGCCACGGCCCCGCGACCACCATCGGCCGCGAGCGCGCGAGCAACCCCTACCTCGTCGAGGTGGCGGACTCCGCGCGCCCGGCCGCGCCCACCCGAGGCCTCTAGACCCGCACCCGCGCCCGGCGCGGGATCGCAAGGAGCACGCCATGAGCAAGCCCACGCCCATCTCCGGCTTCCCCGAGTGGACGCCGGCACAGCGGATGATCGAGCAGTCCGTGCTGGACCGGATCCGCGCCACCTTCGAGCTGTACGGTTTCGCGCCGCTGGAGACCCGGTCGGTCGAGCCGCTGGACCAGTTGCTGCGCAAGGGGGAGACCTCGAAGGAGGTCTACCTGCTGCGCCGGTTGCAGGCCGACGCCGACGGGCCGGCCGGCGACGACGCGCTCGGCCTGCACTTCGACCTGACCGTGCCGTTCGCCCGCTACGTGCTGGAGAACGGCGGCAAGCTGCAGTTCCCGTTCCGCCGCTACCAGATCCAGAAGGTCTGGCGGGGGGAGCGCCCGCAGGAGGGCCGCTACCGGGAGTTCCTCCAGGCCGACATCGACATCGTCGACCGGGACACGCTGCCGCCGCACTACGAGGCCGAGATGCCGCTGGTGATCGGCGACGCGCTGCGCGCGCTGCCCATCCCGCCGGTACGCATCCAGGTCAACAACCGCAAGATCTGCGAGGGCTTCTACCGGGGCATCGGGTTGACCGACCCGGAGGCGGCGCTGCGCGCGGTGGACAAGCTCGACAAGATCGGGCCGGCGAAGGTGGCCGAGCTGCTGGCCGAGACCGCCGGGGCGAGCGAGGCGCAGGCCAAGGCGTGCCTGGCGCTGGCCGAGATCTCCGCCCCGGACGCGTCCTTCGCCGACGCGGTGCGGGCCCTCGGGGTGAGCGACCCGCTGCTGGACGAGGGCGTCGCGGAGCTGACCGCGGTGGTGGAGACCGCCGCCGCGCACGCGCCCGGCCTCTGCGTCGCCGACCTGCGCATCGCCCGCGGGCTGGACTACTACACCGGCACCGTCTACGAGACGCAGATGGTCGGCTACGAGCGGTTCGGCTCGATCTGCTCCGGCGGTCGCTACGACAACCTGGCCAGCTCCGGCGCGGTCCGGTTCCCGGGCGTGGGCATCTCGATCGGCGTGACCCGGCTGCTCGGCCTGCTCTTCGGCGCCGACGCGCTGTCGGTGTCCCGGTCGGTGCCGACCTGCGTGCTGGTCGCGGTCACCGCCGAGGAGGACCGCCCGGCCAGCGACGCGGTCGCGGCGGCGCTGCGCTCGCGCGGCGTGCCGACCGAGGTGTCGCCGTCCGCGGCGAAGTTCGGCAAGCAGATCCGGTACGCCGAGCGGCGCGGCATCCCGTACGTCTGGTTCCCCGGCGCGGACGGCGACGAGGTGAAGGACATCCGCTCCGGTGAGCAGGTGGCCGCGGCGGCGGGCGAGTGGACGCCGCCCCGGGCGGACCTGGCGCCGCTGGTCGCCGGCACTGGCGTCTGACGACGATTCGACCTACGGTGGCGTAAGTTACGCCACCGTAGGGAGAACGTCGTGACCGTGCTCAGCCAGACCGCCCTGCTCGTCGAACTCGAGCCCGTGGTCGAGAAGAACCTCGACCGGCACCTGTCGCTCGCCAAGGAGTGGTTCCCGCACGAGTACGTGCCGTGGAGCGTCGGGCGCACGTTCGACGGGCCGCTCGGCGGCGAGGCGTGGTCGGCGTCCGACTCCACGATCCCCGAGGTGGCGCGCACCGCGCTGATCGTCAACCTGCTCACCGAGGACAACCTGCCCTCCTACCACCACGAGATCGCCACGCTGTTCGGGCGCGACGGCGCGTGGGGCACCTGGGTGCACCGGTGGACCGCCGAGGAGGGGCGGCACGGCACCGCGATCCGCGACTACCTGACGGTGACCCGGGCGGTGGACCCGGTGGCGCTGGAACGGGCCCGGATGGTGCACATGTCCGCCGGCTACCACAACGTCCACGACGACGAGGTGCTGCACTCGCTGGCGTACGTGTCGTTCCAGGAGTTGGCCACCCGCATCTCGCACCGCAACACCGGCCGGGCCACCGGCGACCCGGCCTGCGAGGCGCTGCTGGCGCGGGTGGCGGCCGACGAGAACCTGCACATGGTCTTCTACCGCAACCTGCTCGCGGCGGCGTTCGAGCTGGCGCCGAGTCAGGCGATGCGGGCGGTGGCCGACGTGCTGGCCGACTTCCAGATGCCGGGGGTCGGCATCGACGGCTTCGCCCGCAAGTCGGTGGCGATCGCCCTGGCCGGCATCTACGACCTGCGCCAGCACCGCGACGAGGTGGTGATGCCGGTGCTGCGCCAGTGGAACCTGTTCGAGGTGACCGGCCTGACCGCCGACGGCGAGACCGCCCGCGAGCAGATCGCCGCCCACCTGGAGACCCTGGAGACCCAGGCGTCCCGCTTCGAGGACCGCCGCGCCACCCGAGCCGCCCGCCTGACCCCCACCCCCTAACCCCCCAACCCCCCACCGGCCCTCACCCCGCCCTCTCGTCGATCATGAAGTTGGCGGCGACAAAACGGACGCCCCAGGCCGCTAACTTCATGATCAACTCTGAGCCCCGCGCCCCGGCCCCGCGCCTGGGTCGGCGTTCCGCTGACGTGATCAAGGGCTTTGTGTCGGAGTTGATCTCCGGGGTGACGCAAACTCCTTGATCGCCCGACCGCTCGAGCCTGCCCGGATCGGTGGAGCGCGAGCGGGGGGCGTGCGGCGGTCGGGTGGCGCGCCATGGGTGTCTGGCGGGCCCTGACGCACCCGTGCTGCTCCACTCGCGGGCAACGTGGGGCGCGGAGTCTGATCCTCGGCGGGAGTCGTCCCCGCTCCCGCGATCTTGCACTTGCCGCCCCGGCAAAAGGCTCTGTCCAGACATTTCGTGGGCCGCAAGTGCAAGATCGACGGCGGGCGCTCCGGCAAGAGGTGCGATCCAGGGAACTCGGGGGCCGCAGGTGTGAGATCGCGGGGGAGTGGGGGCGGGTGGTCAGGCGGGGTGGGAGGGCAGGGGGAAGAGGAGGCAGGTCGAGGTGGCGTGGGCCACCAGGCGGTTCGCCGGGTCGGTGAGGCGGGCCTCGGCCAGGGCGGTCCGGCGGCCACGTTGCAGCACGGTGCCCTCGCAGCGCAGGGTGCCGCTGGAGACGGTGACCGGGCGCAGGAACTTCACGTTGAGGTCGAGCGACGTGTAGCCGACGCCGACCGGCAGTGTGGTGTGCACGGCGCAGCCGGCGGCGGTGTCCAGCAGCGTGGAGAGGACGCCGCCGTGCACGGTGCCGAGCGGGTTGTAGTGGAACTCCTGCGGCAGCAGTTCGACCACGACCCGACCCTCGTCGGCCTCCATCCGGGCGATGTCGATCAAGTTGGTGATCGGCGGGGCGGACAGCTCGCCGGCGATCATCGCGCGCATCAGGTCGAGGCCGCTGCGCCGGCCCAGGTGGGCGGCACCGGCGACCGGGTCGGCCCAGGTGAACGTGCGGCTGCGCTCCTGCGTCTCAGTCATGGACCCAGCCTCCCAGCGCGTTGCTGAGTCTGTCAATCAGACCTAGCCTGGTCGGCATGAGACCCGCGGCACTGGACTGGTCGGTCGAGAACTGCACGATCGGGCGCGCCATGGAGATCCTCGGCGAGCGCTGGACCGTGGTCGTGCTCCGCGAGGT
The DNA here is from genome assembly GCF_044455315.1 of Micromonospora sp. NPDC051300. Taxonomy (NCBI): domain Bacteria; kingdom Bacillati; phylum Actinomycetota; class Actinomycetes; order Micromonosporales; family Micromonosporaceae; genus Micromonospora; species Micromonospora sp. NPDC051300. Next base: position 109,373 of record NZ_JBITEP010000022.1, read on the forward strand.
GTTCAGCGGCGTGCGCCGCTTCGACGACATGCGGGTACGCACCGGCGTCCCGCGCCAGGTGCTGACCAACCGCCTGGCCATGCTGGTGGAGCGTGGGGTGCTGCGCCGGGAGCCGTACCGCGAGCCGGGTAGTCGGGAGCGGCACGAGTACCGGCTCACCGAGATGGGGCTGGACCTGTGGCCGGTGCTGGTGGCCGTGCTCGGCTGGGGGGACCGCTATCTCGCCGACCCGGAGGGCGCGCCGCTGACCGTGACGCACCGTGACTGCGGCGCCGAGGTGCGGGTGGCGTTGCGCTGCGCCGAGGGGCACGACCTGAGCGGACCGCGCGACGCGGTGCCGCGCCCGGGTCCGGGGGCCCGTCGCCGCGCCTGACGGGAGCCCGCGGCGGCTCTGACACCCGGTGACGATCTTGTTGCTTGAGTGTTACATCCGGTGGCGGTGCGAATCCGGGCAAACGCATGTCTTGCTTACGATCTTAAATATGTGAATACTTTGGTCAGCCCGGACGGTTTCCCCAGGTCGCCCGGGTTGCCCTCGGGCGTTTCCCCATGACGACGCCCGTTCACCCCCGTTCGGAGGTTGTTACATGCGACCCACGAGGTCCACGCTCCGTCGCGCCGCCGCCATCGCCGTGGCCGGCACCCTGGTCACCGGCTCCCTGCTCGGCGCGCCCGCCCAGGCCGCCCCCGCGTCGCCCGCCTCACCCGACGCCGCCGCCGGCCTCGTCGCCAAGCTCGGCGACCGCGCCGCCGGCACGTACGCCGACGCCAGCGGCAAGATGGTCGTCACGGTGACCGACGCCGCGGCCGCCCGCCAGGTGCACGCCGCCGGCGCCATCCCGAAGCTCGTCACCCGCGGCGCCAACCAGCTCAAGGCCGCCACCAGCGAGCTGGAGCGCTCCGCCAAGATCCCGGGCACCGCCTGGTGGACCGACGCGGCGACCAACCAGGTCGTCGTCTCGGTCGACAGCACCGTCACCGGCGCCAAGCTGGAGCGGGTCAAGGCCGCGGCCGCCCGCACCGGCGGCGCGGTCCGCATCGAGGCCGAGGCCGGCACCCTGACCACCCGGATCTCCGGCGGCCAGGCCATCTACACCGGTGGCTACCGCTGCTCGCTCGGCTTCAACGTGCGCAGCGGCTCGACCTACTACTTCCTGACCGCCGGACACTGCACCAACCTCGGCTCGACCTGGTACTCGAACTCCAGCCAGACGTCCGTGCTGGGCACCCGGGCCGGCACCAGCTTCCCGGGCAACGACTACGGCATCGTCCGGCACAGCAACTCGGCCAACGCGGCCGGCAACGTCTACCTCTACAACGGCAGCTACCAGGACATCACCACGGCCGGCAACGCGTACGTCGGCCAGTCGGTCCGTCGCTCCGGCAGCACCACCGGCCTGCGCAGCGGCTCCGTCTCGGCGACCAACGCGACGGTCAACTACGCCGAGGGCAGCGTCTCCGGCCTGATCCGCACCAACGTCTGCGCCGAGGGTGGCGACAGCGGCGGCTCGCTCTTCTCCGGCAGCACCGCGCTCGGCCTCACCTCCGGTGGCAGCGGCAACTGCTCCTCCGGCGGCACCACCTACTTCCAGCCGGTCACCGAGCCGCTCAGCGTCTACGGCGTGAGCGTCTTCTGATCCTCGCTCCACGAACGGGCCGCCGGGTGACCGGTGGCCCGTTCCGCGTGTCCGGGCCGCCCGACGGGTACGCCTCGACGGGTGCCGGGTAGCCGGCCGGCCCGCCCTGACAGAATGCTCCGGAGCAGTCGTGGACAGATGAGGAGTCGCCAGCCGTGATCCGTACCCACAATGCCGGAAGCCTGCGCGCCGCGGACGCCGGCTCGACGGTGACGCTCGCCGGGTGGGTGGCCCGCCGGCGCGACCACGGCGGTGTCATCTTCGTCGACCTGCGCGACGCCTCCGGCGTGGTGCAGGTGGTCTTCCGCGAGGAGGACGCGCACGCGCTGCGCAACGAGTTCTGCGTCAAGGTCACCGGCGAGGTGACCCGCCGCCCGGAGGGCAACGAGAACCCCGAGCTGCCGACCGGCGAGGTCGAGGTGACCGCCGCCGCGCTGGAGGTGCTCTCCGAGGCCGCGCCGCTGCCGCTGCCGGTGGACGACCAGGTCGAGGCCGGCGACGACATCCGGCTCAAGTACCGCTACCTGGACCTGCGCCGGGGCGGCCCGGCGAAGGCGATGCGGCTGCGCTCGAAGGCCAACCAGCTCGCCCGCACGGTGCTGCACGAGCGGGACTTCCTGGAGATCGAGACGCCCACCCTGACCCGCTCCACCCCGGAGGGCGCGCGCGACTTCCTGGTCCCGGTGCGCCTTCAGCCGGGCAGTTGGTACGCGCTGCCGCAGTCCCCGCAGCTCTTCAAGCAGCTGCTCATGGTCGGCGGCATGGAGCGCTACTACCAGATCGCCCGCTGCTACCGGGACGAGGACTTCCGCGCCGACCGGCAGCCGGAGTTCACCCAACTCGACATCGAGATGTCGTTCGTCACCGAGGACGACGTGATCGACCTCGGCGAGGCGATCGTCTCCTCGCTCTGGAAGGACCTGGCCGGGCACGAGATCAGCCGGCCGATCCCGCGTATCACCTGGCACGACGCGATGGCCCGCTACGGCTCCGACAAGCCTGACCTGCGCTACGGCGTGGAGCTGACCGAGCTGACCGACTACCTGCGCGGCACCGCGTTCCGGGTGTTCGCCGGCGCGATCGACGCGGGCGGCTACGTCGGCGCGGTGGTCATGCCGGGCGGCGCGAGCCAGACCCGCAAGGAGCTAGACGGCTGGCAGGACTGGGCCAAGGCGCGCGGCGCGAAGGGCCTGGCGTACGTGGTGCTCGACGCGGAGACCGGCGAGGCGCGCGGGCCGGTGGCGAAGAACCTGTCCGAGGAGCACCTGGGCGGGCTGGCCGACGCGGTCGGCGCGAAGCCCGGCGACGCGGTCTTCTTCGCCGCGAGCACGAACACCCGGGAGGCGCAGGAGCTGCTCGGCGCGGCCCGGATCGAGATCGCCAAGCGGGCCGGGCTGGTCGACGAGAGCGCCTGGGCGTTCTGCTGGGTGGTCGACGCGCCCATGTTCGAACGGACCGACGAGGGCGGCTGGACCGCCGTGCACCACCCGTTCACCTCGCCGAACGCCGAGTGGGTGGACCGGTTCGAGGAGGCGCCGGACCGGGCGCTGGCCTACGCGTACGACATCGTCTGCAACGGCAACGAGATCGGCGGCGGCTCGATCCGTATCCACCGGGGCGACGTGCAGCAGCGGGTGTTCGACCTGCTCGGCATCACCCCGGACGAGGCGCAGGACAAGTTCGGCTTCCTGCTGGAGGCGTTCAAGTACGGCGCCCCGCCGCACGGCGGCATCGCGTTCGGCTGGGACCGGGTGTGCATGCTGCTGGCCGGCGCGGACTCGATCCGCGAGGTGATCGCGTTCCCGAAGACCCGCGGCGGCTTCGACCCGCTGACCGGCGCGCCGACGCCGATCACCGGGCAGCAGCGCGCCGAGGCGGGCATCGACGCCAAGCCGAAGGCGCCCGCCGCGCCGCACGCCGGCACCGCCGGCCCGGCCGCGCCGGTGGCCGACCCGACCTGATCCTCGCCTCGTCGAAGGGCCCGCGTCATGATGACGCGGGCCTTTTCGATCATCAGGAGGACGGGATGAACCTGCTCGTGGTGGGCGCCGCCGGCTTTCTCGGCGCCGAGCTGTGCCGGCAGGCGGTCGCCGCCGGGCACCGGGTGGTCGGCACGTACCACACGGCCGCCGTCGCGGTGCCGGGCGTCGCGTCGCACCGGCTCGACGTCACCGACCGCGCCGCCGTGCGCGCGCTGCTGACCGGGGTACGCCCCGACTGCGTGGTCAGCACGCCGTACCGCTTCGACGACTGGGCGGTCACCGCCGACGGGGCGGGCCACGTCGCGTCCGCCGCCGCCGAGGTGGGGGCGCGGCTGGTGCACCTGTCCAGCGACGCGGTGCACGCCGGGCGTCCCGAGCCGTACGCAGACGCCGAGGCGCCCACGCCGGTGTATCCGTACGGGGCGGCGAAGGCGGCGGCGGAGACGGCGGTGCGGGCCGTCGACCCGGGCGCCCTGGTGGTGCGGACCTCGCTGATCCTGGGGGAGGGCAGCAAACAGATCCAGCGCTGCCGGGACGCGCTCGTCGGCCGGGCCACGCTGTTCAGCGACGAGATCCGCTGCCCGATCGACGTCACCGACCTGGCCGGCGCGGTGCTGGAGCTGTTGCCGACCGACCTGGCCGGCCCGCTCAACGTGGCCGGGCCGGACGAGGCCAGCCGCGCCGACCTGGGGCGGCTGCTGGCCCGCCGGCTCGGCGTCGACCCGGCCGCGCTGCGGACCACCACCACGGTCGCCGCGGGCCTGCACCGTCCCGTCGAGGTACGCCTCGACTCGGCCCGGGCGGCCGGCCTGCTCCGGACCCGCCTGCGCGGCGTCGCCGAACTGTTCGGCTGAGCCTCACCGGTTGCACAGTTTCTTTGCACGGGTCTTGTGCACAGTAAGTTTGCACAGATAGTGTGCATCGCATGGAGAGTGAACCGACCCGTCCCGAGCCGCGCCGCGTCCGCCTCGACCACCAGCAGGTGCGGGTGCTGGCGCATCCGCTGCGGATGCGCCTGGTCGGCGCGCTGCGGGTGAACGGGCCGTCCACCGCCACCCGGCTGGCCGAGCTGCTCGACACCAACACTGGCGCGACCAGCTACCACCTGCGCCAGCTCGCCGAGGTCGGCATGGTGGTCGAGGACCCCGACCTGGGCACCGGTCGGCAGCGCTACTGGCGCGCCGCGCACGAGGTCACCCAGTGGGAGGCCAGCGACTACGACGACGACCCGGACGCCCGCGCCGCCATCGAGTGGATCGAGGCGGACTACATCCGCTTCTTCAGCCACCACGCCGAACGGTGGGCCGCCCGCCGCCACGAGTGGTCGCCCGCCTGGCGCGACGCGTTCGGCATGGGCGACTTCTTCATGCGCATCCCGGCCACCCGCCTGGAAGCGATCAAGGCGGAGGTGTTCGCGCTCTTCGAACGTCACCGCGACGAGACCGACCCCGACGACCCCGACGCCGAGATGGTGCAGCTCTACCTCGCCGCCTTCCCGCTGAGCACGGTCCTGCCACCCACCGAGGAGAAGCCGTGAGCACCCTGTCCGTACGCCAGGTCCGGTTCCGTTACCTCACGCTCTACGGCCTGCGCTGGCTGCCCAGCGGCCTGCTGATGACCGTGATGATCCTGCTGATGCAGGAGCGCGGCCTGTCGCTGTCCCAGATCGGCCTGGTCGCCACCGCGCAGGGCCTGGTGGTGCTGGCGCTGGAGCTGCCCACCGGCGGGTTCGCCGACGCGCTCGGCCGCAAGCCGGTGCTGCTGGCCGCCTGGGCGGTCGCGCTCGTCTCCCTGGCGCTGATGGCGGTGGCCGACTCGTTCTGGATGTTCTTCCTGGTCTGGGCGTTGCAGGGCGTCTACCGGGCGCTCGACAGCGGCCCGCTGGAGTCCTGGTACGTCGACGCCACGCTCGCCGCCGACCCGCACGCCGAGTACGAGCGCGGCCTGGGCTGGGCCGGCACCGTCGTCGGGGTCGCCATCGGCACCGGCGCGCTGCTCGGCGGCGGCCTGGTCGCGCTCGGCCCGGTCGGTCCGGTCAGCGCGCTGACCCTGCCGGTGCTCGTCGCCGCCGTGCTCCAGGGAGTCTCGATCGTGGCGCTGCTGCTGCTGATGACCGAGCAGCGACACGCCTCGGGTCCGGTCGCGCTGCGCGCCTCGGTGGTGGAGGCGCCCCGGATGGTCGGCCAGGCCCTCGGCCTGCTCCGCCGCAACCGGGTGCTGCTCGCGCTGGTCTCGGTCGAGCTGTTCTGGGGCTTCGGCATGGTCACCTTCGAGTCGCTGCTGCCGGTGCGGCTCTCCGAGGTCGTCGGTGACGCCGACCGGGCGGCGACCCTGCTCGGCCCCGCCGGGACGGCGGCCTGGCTGGCCAACGCGGCCGGCGCCGCGCTCACCCCGCTCCTGCTGCGCCGGCTCGGCGCCGCCCCGGCCGCCGCGCTGATGCGGGTGCTGCAGGGCGTGACGGTGGTCGCCATGGGCCTGCTCGCCGGCCCGGTCGGTGTGCTGATCGCCTACCTGGCCTGCTACGCCGTGCACGGCGCCTCGAACCCGCTGCACATGGGACTGCTGCACCGGCAGGTCGACGGGCCGTACCGGACCAGCGTGCTGTCGCTGAACTCGATGATGGGCCAGCCGGCCGGGGCGCTCGGCGCGGTGGTGCTGACCGCGCTCGCGGACGCCACGAGCGTCGGCACCGCCATGCTCGTCGGCGCCGTGATGCTTGCCGTGGCCGCGCCGCTCTACCTGCCCGCCTGGCGGGCCAGCCGGGCCGCCGCTCGTGCCGGGAGCGCGGAGCCCGAGGTGATGGCGCCCGCGGAGGCGGCGCCCGAGGCGGCGCGCTCCGGTGCGGTGTTCGCGACCGGACCCGACGGGAGCCCTGCGGGCCCCGGCCCGGTGGTGGTCCCGACGTCGGCGCCATCCGCTGGTGCTGGTGCCGCGGGCCGGTCCGTCTGATGGATGGCGCATCGTCCGGTGCCCGGGATGTGGCCGCGGCGAGGGAGGGGCGCCGTCGCCCCGCATGCCGTCGAGCCGGGGCGGTCGGGTCGCCGGTGCGGGAGCGTGGGGAACTCAGGCCAGGCGGATCGAGGTGCGGTGCGCGACGTTCGTGAAGCCGAGCCGGCGGTAGAGCCGGATCGCGCCGACGTTCACCGGATAGACGCCGAGCGCCACGTGGTCGTAGCGCTCGAACAGCGCGCCGGTCATTCCGGCGGTCAGCGCGGCGCCCAGCCCTCGGCCGCGCTGTTCGGACGCCACGGTCAGCCCGGCCAGGAAGCCGACGTCGCCACGGCTGCGGTCGGCGCCGCACGCGATCAGGCGGTCGCCGTCGCGGATGCCGTACCAGTCGACGACGCCCCGGTCCCCCGGCCGGGAGGTGCTGTCGGGGAAGGCCGCCTCGATCAGCGCGGCCAGCGCCGGGTGGTCTGCCCCGGTGAGCCGGACCACCCGCTCCTGCCCCGGCTGCGCCGGCGGCGGGGCCGTGGTCCAGAGAAAGTCCCAGTCGCTCAGCCCAACCGCCGGCAGCCGTGCGGTCACCTCGTCCGGCGCGACGCGGGACAGGTTCACCGACTGGCCGGCGGTCAGCGTCCCGTCCGCCCGCAGGGCGGCGAAGATGTCGAGCGCCGGGCCGGGCGTGCCGAGCGCGGCGCCGGCCGACCACTCACCCGGCGGGAGCAGCCAACCGACCGCGCCGTCCCGCCGCCAACCCCGCGCGACCCGGTCGCGCCGGAGCGCGTGCCGGGCGTACGGGTGGTGGCCGGTCGCGGCGAGCAGCGCCTCCCGCCCGGTCAGCACCTGGTCGGCAGCGATCACGCCGCCAGCCTACGAGAGGAGCAGCCATGACTCCCATTCGCTCCGTCCGGGCGGTCCACCTGCCCGGCCCACGGTGCGCGCTGCGCGAGTGGACCGACGCGGACGCCCCCGTCCTGCACGCGTTCCTGACCGAGCCGGCCGTGGCCGACGGGCTGCTGGACGACGAGGTGCCGACCCCGGACGCGGTGACCGCCGCCGTCGCGACCTGGCGGGCGGCGGCCGGCGACGAGCCCCGCCCGGAGTACCGGTTGGCGGCGGTCGACGGCGACCGGCTGGTCGGCCTGGGTGTGCTCGCGGTGACGTCGGCGGAGCACCGGCGCGGTGAGATCGGCTACGCGGTGCGTACCGCCCACCAGGGCGCCGGCCTCGGCACCGAGATCGCGGCGTTGCTGCTGGACCTCGCGTTCACCCGGGTGGGGCTGCACCGGGTGGAGGCGACCACCCGCCCCGACAACGTCGCCTCGCACCGGGTGCTGGCGAAGGCCGGCCTGCGACCGGAGGGGGTGAGCCGCGACCACCTGCTCGTCCGCGGCGTCTGGCGGGACTCGGCCCGGTACGCGATCCTCGCCACCGACCGGTTCCACGGTGGAGATTGACGAACAGACCGATCGGGTACATCCGTCGCCGACCTACTGGGAACCCCCACCGGAGGAACCACATGCTCGCCATTCTCGCGGCCATCGTGTTCGGCTTCGCGCTGCTGCTCGACTTCATGAACACCGACCTCGGCGCGCCGGATCTGTTCAGCACCTCGACCCTCATGCTCATCGGTTTCCTGCTGCTCTCGCTCTACCTCGCCGGCGTCGGCTCCGGCCCGCGCGGCGGCGGGGGCGGGCGCTGGTACCGCGGCCGTCGTCCGGGCCGCGGCTGACCGGAAACGACCACCCGGGCCGGGGGGGGGGGGCGGGGGGCGGCGCCCCCCCCCCCCCCCCCCCAGGGAGTGGGGGGGGAGGACACACCCCCCCACACCCCCCCGCCCCCCCCCCCGCCCCCCCCCCCCC
>NZ_JBITEP010000023.1:0-110336 GCF_044455315.1 Micromonospora sp. NPDC051300
TCCCGGTTGACCCCCGTGGAATTCGAGACCATCATGCACCCACCGGCCAGTCAGGCCGCGTGACTACACCTGTCACCTGCCGGTGCAGCAGACCCACTGGGTCCTGGGGTTACTGGGCTTCGACCACATCGACTTCACCGCGTCGCTGTGGGGCAGCCACCTCATGATCGCCACGATGATCGCCTGGCGCTGGACCGGGTACAACACGCTGCTCTACCTCGCCGCGTTGCAGGCGGTCCCCCGGGAACTGTACGAGGCCGCCGCCGCCGACGGCGCCGGCGGCTGGAAGCAGTTCCGGCACATCAGCATCCCCTCGTTACGGCCGATCATCGCATTCACCGTCGTGACCTCGACAATCGGCGGGCTCCAGGTCTTCACCGAACCGCTGCTGGCCAACCCGGTCGGCGGGCTCACGTGCGGGGCGGCACGGCAGTGCCAGACCGTCACCCTCTACCTCTACGAGCAGTCCTTCGGGCAGTTCCACTTCGGCTACGGCGCGGCGGTCGGCGTCGCGCTGTTCGTCATCGTGGTGGCCTTCTCCGGACTCAACTACCTGCTGGCCACCCGCATCCGTTCGGAGCGCCCATGAAGCCCGTACCCCCGACCGCCGCACCCACGCGGGCCCGGCGGCGTCCGGCCAACCGCGTCCCGATCCCGGTGTACGTGGTGCTCACCCTCATGGCGCTCGTCAGCGTCTTTCCGCTCTACTGGATGTTCGTGGTCGCGACGACGGACTCCGCCACCGCGACGACGCTGCCCCCGACGATCACACCCGGCGGCAACTTCCTGCACCTGGCGGACCTGGTCTTCACCATCGTGCCGTTCGTGCAGTCCCTGCTCAACAGCCTCGTCGTCGCCACCACGATCGCCGTGGGCCAGGCGTTGCTCTGCGCGTTGGCCGGCTTCGCCTTCGCCAAGCTGTCCTTTCCCGGCCGCAACACGCTGTTCCTCGTCGTCGTGCTGACCATGACGGTGCCCGCGCAGTTGGCAGTGGTGCCGCAATACCTGATCATCTCCCAGCTCGACTGGGTGGACAGCCTCCAGGCGGTGATCGTGCCCGGGTTGGTCAGCGCGTTCGGCATCTTCTGGATGCGCCAGCACATCGGCAGCACCATCGACGACGAGCTGATGCAGGCGGCGCGGGTGGACGGCGCGACCACCTGGCAGCTCTTCTGGCGGATAGCCTTCCCGATCGTCCGCCCGGCGGCGTACGTGCTGGGGCTGTTCACGTTCGTCTACGCGTGGAACGACTTCCTGTGGCCGTTCATCGTCCTGAAGTCGCCGGAGAACTACACCGTCCAGATCGCCATCAAGGCGCTGCAACAGAACCGGGACATCGACCTCGGCCTCGCGATGTCCGGCTCCTTCCTGGCCACCATTCCGCTGCTGGTGCTGTTCGTCTTCGTCGGGCGTCGCCTGGTGCAGGGAATCATGGAAGGCGCCTTCAAGGGATGAGGTCGGCATCCGAGTTCCACGTGGCGACCACCGGTTCGGATCGCGCCGACGGCTGCGTCGAGCGGCCGTTCCGCACGATCAACCGGGCGGCCGGCGTCGCGCGGCCCGGCGACACCGTGGTGGTGCACGCGGGGGAGTGCGAGTGGGTGAAGCCACGCCGTGGTGGCCTCAGCGACACCCGCCGCATCACCTACCAGCCGGCGCCCGGTGAGCACGTGGTGATCAAGGGATCGGAACGCGTCACGGGCTGGGAGCCGCTCGGCGGGGCGGTGTGGCGGGCGGTGATCGACAACGCGCTGTTCGGCTCGTTCAACCCGTTCGCCGAGGAGGTGACCGGCGACTGGATCGTGTACGCCAGGGGCGCGCCACGCCGGCACCTCGGCGACGTCTACCTGAACGGCGTGAGCTTCTTCGAGGTGGACAGCCGGGCCGAGGTCGACGATCCGCCCCGGCGCACCGAGGTCGTCGATCACTGGACCAGGGTGACCCACCCGATCGGCGACCCCGACCGGACCCGACTCGTCTGGTACGCCGAGGTCGGGGAGCGGACGACGATCTGGGCCAACTTCCAGGGCGCCGACCCGAACACGGAGCTGGTGGAGGTCAACGTACGCCGCAGCGTCTTCCACCCGGACCAGCCGCACCTGGACTACATCACGGTGCGCGGCTTCGAGCTGGCGCACGCGGCCAGCCCGTGGGCGCCGCCGACCGCCGACCAGCCGGGCCTCATCGGGCCCAACTGGGCGAAGGATGGGTCATCGAGGACAACGTGATCCACGGCGCCAAGTGCGCGGCGATCTCCATCGGGAAGGAGGGCTCGACCGGGCAGAACCACGCGGCTCTGCGCGGCGACAAGCCGGGCTACCAATACCAGGTGGAGTCGGTGTTCGCGGCCCGCCAGATCGGGTGGGACCGGGAGCACATCGGCTCGCACGTGATCCGCCGCAACACGATCCACGACTGCGGCCAGAACGCGATAGTCGGTCACCTCGGGTGCGCGTTCTCCACGATCGAGGACAACCACATCCGCGACATCGGCGTGAAGCGCGAGTTCTACGGTTACGAGATCGCCGGCATCAAGCTGCACGCCGCCGTCGACGTGGTCATCCGGCACAACCGGATCCACGGCTGCTCGCTCGGCACCTGGCTGGACTGGCAGGCGCAGGGCACCCGGCTCTCCCGCAACGTCTACCACGACAACTGCCGGGACCTCTTCGTCGAGGTCAGCCACGGTCCCTACCTGGTCGACCACAACATCTTCGGCTCACCCGCCTCGCTGGAGCTGTTCAGCCAGGGCGGCGCCTTCGTCCACAACCTGATCTGTGGCACGTTGCGGCTGGAGCCGGTGCTGGACCGCGCCACGCCGTACCACCTGCCGCACAGCACCCAGGTCGCCGGCTACGCGGTGATCTACGGCGGCGACGACAGGTACGTGGGCAACCTCTTCCTCGGCGGCGACCCGGGCGCGGCCTACGGGCCGGGCGCGGAGGGCGAGGGGCCACCGCTGGCCGGCACCGCCGGATACGACGGCCACCCCGCGTCGTTCGAGGAGTACCTGGCCCGTCTCGACGCCCAGCCGCCCAGCGACCAGCAGAAGTACGTCGAGGTGCGACAACCGGTGTACGCCCGGGCGAACGCCTACGCCACGGGCGCCCGACCGTTCGACGGTGAGCGCGGGCCACGAGTGCTGGGCACCGCGACGGCGACGGTCGTCGAGGAGGACGACGCGGTCTGGCTCGTCACCGATCTCCCCGCGGCGTTCGACGAGGCCCGGGTCGGTGTGGTCACCGGCCGGGACCTGGAACGGGTCCGGTGCGCCGACGCGGAGTTCGAGGAGCCGGACGGCAGCCCCGCCGTCATGGACGTCGACCTGTCGGGCGCACCCCGGCGACCCGGCCGGGACGGCGCCGCCGGGCCGATCGCGGACCTCCGGTCCGGGGCGCGCCGGACGCGCGTCTTCTGACGAGGAACGCCCGTCCGCGTGCCGGCCGTGCCGGTCCGGCCTACAGGAAGCGCTCCGGGTCGAAGCTGTCGAGGTCGATGATGCGAACCCGGGGCAGGACGCTGGTGAAGCAGCCCGCGTCCTCCTCGATGTCGAACACCTGCAGGCCCGGCAGGTCGGCGAAGCCGGCGTTGAGGAACTCCTTGAACCCGACGACCGCGACCTGGTGGTCACTCCGTAGCAGCTCGTCGACCTGCGGCAGGAAGTCGCCGTCGTGGCTGGCGAGCATCACGTTGCCGGGGCGCCGGGCGATCGCCTCCAGCGTCCGCTGGATACCGATGTCCACCACCTTCTGATCCGACGATCCGGCGAGCGGGATGGGCCGGTACTCCAGGCTCAGGAGGGCCCGGACGAACGGCATCGGCAGGCCGCCGCCCGAGGCGTTGAGGAAGAACAGCGCCTTCACCGGCTGCTGCCACGTGTCCCGCGCGAAGTCCCGCAGACGCTCCCAGCGGGGTCGCTCCGCCGGAGCCGGCCGGCGCTCGAGAACGCTGTTGCCGAGAGTGGCGTCGATGTTCTCCCCGTCCACGATGAGGTATGTGACGGGGTCGGTCGTACCGGGCATGGGTGTGCCTCTCGAGTCGAGCAGCGAGCGCGGACCGGTCGAGCCCGAGCGTTCGACGTGCCGGGGAAAGCCGTGCTCACGGTCAAGGGTATTGCCTGCCGGTCCGGCCCCTGGACGGCACCCGGCTCTCCCCGCCACCGCCCGTCCGCGCGGCTGGGGGCCGTTAGGCTGCCCCCATGGCCCGGGACGAACTGCTGCGGCTGCGAGCGAGGGCGGAGGCTGAGGCGGCGGTGCTGGCCCAGGATCTGGAGGCGCTGTTCCTGGCGTCGCGGGATTCGAACGCCGACGACGAGCACGACCCGGAGGGCGCCACCATCGGTTTCGAACGCGCCCAGTTGACGGCGCTGCTGGCCGGGGCGCGGCAGCGGATCGCCGACCTCGACGACGCGCTGCGTCGGGTGGACGCCGCGACCTACGGCGTCTGCGAACGATGCGGGCGGCCGATCGGCGACGAGCGGCTCGCGGCGCGGCCGTTCGCCCGCTTCTGCATGGCGTGCGCGTAGGTCGTCGGGGGGAGTGGACACCGGGGCGCCGGGCTGCGAGGGCCGCTGACCTGACCGGCGTCGAGCCCGGCGGGGGCCGGCCCGGTCACGGCGTGGCGCAGCCCGGGACCGCTTCGGCGTGCATGCCGGTCCAGGCCAGCCGCCCGTCCGGCGACACGACGAACAGAGCCGGGAAGCCGCGGATGCCGAAGTCGTGCCGTAACGCCTCGTCGGTGTCCACCACGACCCGCGCGGCGTCGCCCAAGTCGCTGAGGAAGCCGGCGGTCGCGTCCGGCCCGGAGACCACCGCCACGACCCGCTCCGGTCCGCCCGGCCAGCGGGCGGCGACGCGGGCGAACGTCCCGCGCTCCTTGCGGCACCGGACGCAGGTGGGGGAGAAGAAGGCGACGAGCGTGTCCGCGTCACGGCCGGCGAAGTGGCCCACCGCCTCGCCGGGTCGCCGTGCCTGCGCCGGAACCCCGTGGTGCTCGATGTCGGTGAGCAGCTCCGCGTGGTAGCGCATGCGTCGGACGAGAGCCAGGCTCAGGGCGGTGTTGAACGCGCACACCAGCGCGAGCACGACGACGACGGTGACCAGTGCGCTCATGCGGGCTTCACCATCCGGTCAGGAACGCGGACGCGATGTCGTGCAGCCGGACCACGCACGCCGCGAGCAGTGCCGCCGCGGCGACGCAGACGAGCGGGCCGGCGAGGTCGCCGCCACGCGTACCCCTGGTGGCGAGGGTGCCGGCGACGGCGCCGGCGGACACCGCAAGCAGCACCACGTTGCGCAGCAAGCCCACCCCGCGAGTGGTGACGGCCGAGCCGAAACACCCGCACGCCGCCGCGACGTCGGAGCCGGGGGTCCGCGCCAGTCGCCAGGTGAACGCGGACAGGAGTACGCCCGCCGTCGCGGCGGCCCAGGGGGCCGTGGCGGTGACGACCGACCCGGCCGCGGCGACGGCCTCGCCGGCGACGACCAGCCCGGCCAGCAGCGCCGCGGGGCGGCCCCGGACCCCGGTCAGCGTGGTGGCGCCGTCCCGGAACCGGACGAAGGCGGCGACTCCGCGGATCTTGGTGAACACCGCCACCGCGAAGACCATGGCGAGGGTGCCGCGGCAGATCCAGGACAGATGCAGCAGCGTGGCCGTCATCGTCGCCGGCCCTGTCCGGGCGGCGCGACGGTCAGCAGCGGGATGTGGAAACCGTCCGGGTAGGGCTCGTCCACCGCGGCGCCCTCGGCCTCCACCCAGGCGTGGGCGCCGAAGGGCGGATGGCGGCGGACGCCGGCCACCCAGGTCGGCCACGCGCCTCGCGCCCGGCACAGCAGCGCGGTGGCGATCGACCGGGGCAGGCAGCCGAGCGGGCCGGCGCAGAACGCGCTGTTCGCCACCGTGACGCGGCGTGCCTCGGCGGCCTCGGTCCGGCTGGCGGGGCGGGCGCCCCGGCTGACCCGGTGCAGCACCCGGCAGATCTGGGCCGGGGGCCGCCGGGCCAGCACCCGGGCGAACGCGACGACGGCCAGGACGAGGACCCGCCGTCCCAGCCGCTGCGGCTGGTAGGCGATCACGCGTTCGGTGGTCATGCCGGGACCACCAGCCCGGCGGACCGAAGCTCGGCGAGGAACTGCGGGACGTCGACGGCCATCGTCTCGTGGTCGCCCTCGTACTCGGCGGCGAGGCGCTCGGTTACCCGGGTCAGGTCGGCGTGCGCGAGGATCGCGGCGAGGGCGGTGCTGGCGGTCGGGTTGAGCGTCCAGAACTCCCCGGAGGCGGCGTCGAGGAGCACCCCGCCGTACTCGGTGGGCGTCCAGGAGACGGGGGCGGGCAGGATCCAGCTCATCGGTGCTGCTCCCCCTTCACGAGCCTGCTCTCCTGGACCCGCAGCCAGGTCTCGCAGGCCAGCGTCTGGTCGAGGTCGTAGTAGGTGTGGTCGTCGGGCGCCTCCAGCGCGGCGCGGAGGGCCCCGGCGTCGATCAGGCCACGCTCGGCGAGCCGTGAACGCTCGGCCAGGTCGCGGAGCGCGGCGTGGTGACGGGTGGCGCCCTGCAACGCGGCGATCGAGGTGTCGGCCTTGGTGGACCGGCTGGCCAGCGGATCCGGCAGGACGTCGCGCACGGCCCGCACGAGCAGTGGTTTGTATTGCCGGGGCGACGTGACGTCGGCCAGGCGCACGCGCAGGCTCGCGTTGACCACCCGGTCGTCGAAGTAGGGCAGCGCGGCCGTGACGCCGACGCGCCGGGACGCCTGCGCCAGGTGCCGTCCCGCGGCGGCGCCGGCGTGCAGTCCGGCCAGCCGGCCGTGCCAGCCGCGGTCCTCGTCGAGCGGGTCGGCGCTCGCGGCGTGGTCGCGCAGGATCCGTCGTACCGTCGCGACCGCGTCCGGCGCGGTCCAGGCGGCCAGCCGGGCCGGTGGACCCCAACTCAGCAGCGGCCCGCCGAAGCCGGACGCCGGCGTGGTCAGCTCGTCGGCGACCGACGTCAGCCAACCGCGGTACGACCGCCGGTCGAGCACCGCGCGGAGGGTCGCGCCGCGGCCCCAACGGTGGGCCGACGCCAGCAGCGTCAGGTGGCGTACGGCCAGGCGAGGGTGCGTCCGCAGGAGGGTGACCTGGAGCGCGGGGTCGGCGCTGAACAGCTCGTCGCCGCCGAACCCGGTGAGGCGTACGGCCGCGCCGTGGGCGGCGGCCCGGCGGGACGCGGCCAGGAACCCGGCCCGGTACATGACCGCCGACGTCGGTTCGTCGAAACTGTCGGCCGGCTGGTGGAGGTCGGTGTAGGGCAACGGGTTGGCGTCGCCCTCGATCACCTCGTGGGTCAACGTGCCGAACTCGCGCGCGGCGAGTTCGGCCCAGGGCAGGTCGTCGTCGAGCGGGTCGGGGCTGACACAGGTCAGGCCGATCACCCGCCGGCCCTGCCGGACGGCGAGCGCGCAGAGCGAGGTCGAGTCCGTCCCGCTCAGGTCGCCGGCGATCACGTCGCCCGGTCGACCGCGCAGCGCGACGGCTGCGGAGAGCGCCTCGTGCAGCCGGCCGGCCGCGGCGTCGAGGTCGAGCGACGCCTCGGGCGGCTGCCACCACCGGCGCGTACGCGGGCGACCCGCCCGGTCGACGGCGAGCAGTTCGTGCGGAGGCACCCCGTGCACGCCACGCCATACCGGTCGCCAGGACAGCGGCCACGGTGCGAACGGGGTGAGCAGTCGGAGCGCCAGGGCCTCGTCGTCCACGTCGGACCCGGTCAGTGCGGCCAGCACGTCGGCCCGGTCCGACACCAGGAGCGGGCCCTCGGGGGCGGTGTGCCAGTAGACGCGGCGGAAGCCGGCGAGGCCGCCCCGCACCGCGGTCCCGTCGGGTGTGGTGGCGAGCGTGTGGAAGCTGCCGGGCTCGTCCCGCAGGCTCTCGCAGAGCCGTACGGCGTCCGGCGCGTCGAGTCGCAGGTCCGCCGCGCGGAGTCGGTGGTCGCCGAGCGCGGCGAGGCGGCGGTGGCCGAGTTCGGCCGTCACCGCCTCGCCGGGCTGCCAGCGACCCGCGATCCAGGGGCGTCCGGACGCGTGGGGCATGGTCTGCACGACGCCGGTGAGCTGCCGCAGCCGGTGCACCACCCGGTGCCCGGCGTCGACGTCCGGCATCATCACGAACCACGACGCCTGTGACGCCGCGTCGGGCACCTGCGCCATGATCGCCCCTTCGGTCTCGGTGGGCCGTGACGATCAGGAGCAGACGGCTCGCGGCTTCTGGGTGACGAACGACTCCCGGCAGTTGGTGAAGAGACTGCCGGCGGTCTGCTGGGCGAACGAGCCGCCCTTGCTGAGGGTGGGACGCTGGTACGTGGACTTCTTGGCCATCCGTGCACTCCTTCGCAGGTGAGTGACTCGGGCCGACCTGGGCCCGCACGGCGAAGTCTCGGCGCGCTTCCTATATTTGGCCGATATCGCGGCCCGCCGCCTACGGCTCGGTGGGGGAGTACCGCAGCGGTCGGACGGTGGTCGGCAGCCGGAGGACCGGCCCGGCGGGCCGGCGGGGACGCGGGCTCCCGACGGTCGCGGCGGCCGGCCTCGCGGGCGGTGCCGCCACCGCCCCGGCCGGCGGGCGGGGAACCGTCACCGGCGCGGCGGCGGCCCGGGCTCGCCGGGACCTGGCGACCCGCCTGACGATCAACCCGATCGTCGTGGTGGCCGTGGCGGCGAGCAGGCCCGGCAGCAGGGCGTAGCGGGGTTGGTGCGCGAAGGCGGCGCCGCCCAGATATCCGAGCCCGACGATGTAGCCGGCCCAAGCGGTGGAGCCCACCGCGCTGCAGGGCAGGAACCGGCGGCGGGGGGAGCGGACCGCGCCCGACGACAGCGCCGCGGCGGTGCGTCCGCCGGGCAGGTAGCGGCCCAGGAGGACGGCGAGGTCGCCGTGGCGGTGCAGGCCGGAACGCCTGCGGTCGACCGCGCGGCGCAGGCGTCCGTCCCAGCGGGACGGTCGCGTGTGGCGGGTGAGCCGGTCCGCGGCGAACCACCCCAGACGGTACGCCAGCAGGTCGCCGGCGAACGAGCCGACGGCGACGGCGGCGACCAGCGGGGCCAGGGACGGCCGCCCGCCCGCGGCGAGCGCGCCCAGGGTGATGACGAGCGTCTCCGCCGGCAGGACCGGGGCGACGCCGTCGAGCGCGACGACCAGCGCGACCACCACGAAGAGCCACGGTGAGCTGGCAAGGAGCAGGACGTCGTGGAGCACGGTTCCTCCTGAGGCGCGATGGGTCTCAGTCCGTATTGCACATGCTAGCAGAACTTTGCAGGTGCAAGGTGAGGAATCTGTGGACGATTGTCGAGCCCGCGATAGCTGCGGTATAGGCGGAATATTGCGTACGCCGTGACGGTGGTCCCGACGAAGGGGGAGCCGTGCGGAGCGGACCTGTCGAAGGAATCCTGGGCACCATCGGAGCCACACCCCTGGTGCGGCTCGACCAGCTGCTGTCGCGACGGGGCCCGCGGGTCTTCGCGAAGATGGAGAGCTTCAATCCCGGAGGCAGCATCAAGGACCGCTCGGCAGCCGGCATGGTGCTGGACAAGATCCGGTCAGGAGAGCTGACCCCGGAGCGTTCGGTCGTCGTCGAGTCCAGCTCCGGCAACCTGGCGATCGGCCTGGCCCAGATCTGCCGCTACTACGGGCTGCGGTTCATCTGCGTGATCGACGCGCGCACCACCCTGCGCAACCGCTCCATCCTGAAGGCCCTCGGCGCCGAGGTGGAGGTCGTCGAGCGGCCCGACCCGCAGACCGGCGAGCTGCTGCCGGTCCGGCTGGCCCGGGTCCGGGAGCTCGCCTCGACCATCCCGCACGCCTACTGGCCCAACCAGTACGCCAACCCGCTCAACCCCCGGGCGCACGAGCGCACGATGCAGGAGATCGCCGAGGCGTTGCACGGCGACGTCGACTACCTGTTCGCCGCCGTCAGCTCCTGCGGCACGCTGCGCGGCTGCTCGGACTACGTCCGGCGCACCGGCATGGCCACCACGATCGTGGCGGTCGACGCGATGGGCAGCGCCATCTTCGGCGCCCCGGTCATGCCCCGGCTGATTCCCGGCCACGGCGCGGCGGTCCGCCCCGACCTCGCCACGGAGACCATGGCCGACGAGGTCGTGCACGTCTCCGACCTGGAGTGCGTCATCTCCTGCCGGCGGCTCATCCGCCGCGAGGCCGTGCTCGCCGGCGGCTCGTCCGGCGCGACGGTCGCGGCGCTGGAACGGTACGCGGCCCGCATCCCCGACGGCGCGAACGCCGTGCTGATCTTCCCGGACGGTGGGGACGGCTACCTCGACACCATCTATTCCGACGAGTGGGTGACCGACAGGTTCGGCGAGGTCTCCCACCTGTGGGACAGCAACGGATCAACCACTTTCCCGGCCTATCAGGAGGCGTTGTGACGCAGCAGGACCAGACCGACGACCGGACCTACCGCGTGGTCGTCAACGACGAGGAGCAGTACTCCATCTGGCCGGCCGACCGGGAACTGCCGGCCGGCTGGCACGCCAAGGACGTCGAGGGCAGCCGTGAGGCGTGCCTGGAGCACATCGGCGAGGTGTGGACCGACATGCGTCCGCTCAGCCTGCGCCGCCGCATGGAGCAGGCCGCCGCCGGCGCCTGACCGAACCCACCGCCCGCCGGACCATTCGAAACGAGGAGTGTGCGTGGCCGCTCAGCTGCACACCACGGACCAGGTCGTTCCCATCCACGTTCACGTCGCCCGGCAGGCAGCGCTGACCCCGGACGCCGTCGCGCTGATCGACGGCGCCCGGGTCACCACGTACGGGGATCTGGACGAGCGCGCCAATCGCCTGGCGCACTGGCTGGTCGACAACGGCGTCCGGCCGGACGGGCCCGTCGGCGTCGCGCTGCCGCGCGGCCCCGGCCTGGTGGTGGCGCTCCTGGCGATCTGGCGGGCCGGTGGCGCGTACGTGCCGATCGACCCCGATCACCCGGCGACGCGGATCGGGTGGCTGGCCGGCCGGACCGGCATGCCGCTGGCGTTCACCGAGAGCCGGCTGTCACCGGTCCTGCGCGAGGCCGGGGTGCGCCCGGTGGTCCCGGAGTCGATCGCGGCCGAGGTGGCGCAGCGGCCCGTCACCGCCCCCGACCTGGACGTCGACCCGGCGCAGGCCGCGTACGTCATCCACACCTCCGGCTCGACCGGCCGTCCCAAGGGCGTGGTGATCACCCACGCGGGTCTCGCGAACCGGGTCGCGTGGGTGGTCGGCCGGCACCGGCTCGGCCGCGGCGACCGGGTGCTGCAGAAGACGGCACTGACCTTCGACGCCGCCGGCTGGGAGCTGTTCGCCCCGTTGACCAGCGGCGGCACGGTGGTGCTGGCTCCCGCGGGCGCCGAACGGGACGCCGCCACGCTGCTGGCCGCCACCGCCCGGCACGACGTCACCGTGCTGCAGGTCGTGCCGTCGGTGCTGCGCCTGCTGCTGGAGGAACCCGGCTGGGAGGCGTGCCGGTCGCTGCGACTGCTGTTCGTGGCGGGCGAGCCGCTCCACGCCGACCTGGTCCAGCGGCTGCGGCGCCGGGTGCCGGTCGAGGTGTGGAACACCTACGGGCCGACCGAGTGCGCGATCGACGTGACGGCGTACCGCGCGGACCCGGCGCAGACGAGCGGGCCGGTGCCGATCGGCGCGCCCATCCCGGGCATGCACGTCGTGGTGGCCGGGCCCGACGGGCGGCCGGTCCCCGACGGCGAGACCGGCGAGCTGCTCGCCGGCGGCGTCGGCCTCGCCCGCGGCTACCTCGGCGACCCCGCCCTGACCGCCGAGCGGTTCGTGCCCGACCCCGACGGCGCCCCCGGCAGCCGGCTCTACCGCACCGGGGACCTGGTGCGGAGGCGGCGCGACGGGGCACTGGAGTTCGTCGGCCGGGCCGACGACCAGGTCAAGATCAACGGTGTCCGGGTCGAACCCGGCGAGGTCGAGGCCGTGCTCAACGAGCACACCGCCCTGCGGCGCGCCGTCGTGGTCCCCCGCCGCGACCAGGAACGCGGCCTGCGCCTGGCCGCGTACGTGCAGCCGCTGCCCGGGCAGGACGCGGGAGACCTGCGCGCGTTCCTGCTCCACCGGCTGCCGTCCAGCTACGTCCCGGCCACGTTCGTCGAGGTGGACGAGTTCCCGCTCACCACCAGCGGCAAGGTCGACCGCGCCGCGCTGCCCGACCCGGTCGCCGACGCGCCGGCCGCCGAGCCCGGCTCGGCGGCGGAACTTCTGGTGGCCGACGTGTGGCGCGACCTGCTCGGGGTCGACCAGGTCGGCGCCGACGACGACTTCTTCCGGCTCGGCGGCACGTCGCTGCAGCTCACCCGGCTGGCGAACCGCCTGCGGGCGGCGTCCGGGAAGAAGGTCGAGCTACGCGGCCTGCTGGCCGCCACCACGCTCGGCGCGCAGGCGCGCCTGATGGAGGCCGACGACGCCCGTGGCCGCGCCGTGCGGCCGGTGCCCCGCGACCGGCCGCTGCCGCTGTCGTACGGCCAGCAGCGACTCTGGTTCCTCGACCGGATGTCGCCCGGCAGCCCGGAGTGGATCTCCGCGCTGTTCGTCGACGTCCCGGCGGGCGCCGACCCGGACGTGGTGCGCTGGGCGATGGAGTCCCTCGCCGCCCGCCACGAGTCGCTGCGCACCCGCTTCGCGGCCGACGAGGACGGCGCTCCGGTCCAGCTCGTCGACCCGCCCGGAGCGGTGGAGCTGCGGGTGGTCCGCGCCGACCGGCAGCAACTGCGGGCGATCCTCGAGGAGGAGAGCACCCAGGGCTTCGACCTGGCCACCGGCCCGCTCTGGCGCGGCCTGCTGGTGCTGCTGCACGACGGCCGGCAGATCCTCGTGCTCGCGCTGCACCACATCGTCGTCGACGGCTGGTCCTCCGCGGTCCTGACCCGCGAGTTCGGCGAGCTGTTCGCCGCGCGCCTGCAGCGGCGGGCGCCCGCGCTGGCCCCGCTGCCGGTGCAGTACGCCGACTACGCGGTCTGGCAACGCGAGAGCGCCGACCCGCAGCAGTTGGCCGGCGAGCTGGACTACTGGCGTCGGACCCTGGCCGGCCTGCCCCGGGTCTCCATGCCCGCCGACCGCGCACGCCCACCGGTCCGCGACATCGCCGGCGCGCTCAGCGTGTTCTCGGTGCCGCCATGGCTGACGGCGGCCGTCGAGGACCTCGCCAAACGCCACGGGGTCACGCCGTTCGTGGCGCTGATGACCGCGTTCGCCACCCTGGTGTCCCGCTACACCGGGGAGTGGGACGTCCCCGTCGGCACCCCACTGGCCGGCCGGGACCGGCCCGAGCTCGAGAACCTGGTGGGCTTCTTCCTCAACACCCTGGTGGTGCGCTGTTCGCTCGGCGGTGAGCTGAGCTACGCCGAGGCGTTGCGACGCGTCCGGTCGGTCTTCGCCGAGGGGCAGGCCCACCAGCAGCTCCCGTTCGAGCGGCTGGTCGCCGAGCTGGAACCGGAACGTGACCTGTCCCGTACCCCGCTCTACCAGGTCGCGTTCGACCTGCACGACGAGAAGCTGGCCGGTTCCGTCGCGGACCTCGACGACCTGCGCACGCTCGGCGACGTCTGGACCGTCGCCAAGACCGACCTGAGCCTGTTCATGCGCCGGCTGCCCGACGGCAGCATGTTCGGCGCCCTGGAGTACGCGACCGCCCTCTTCGACCGCGACACGGTCGACCGGATGGCGCGGCACTTCCTGCGGTTGTTGCAGGAGCTGACCGCCGACCCGGACACGCGGCTCGACGCGGCCGACCTGACCGCGCCGGACGAGGTCGAGATGATGGAGCGCGCGAGCCGCGGCTCGCAGACACCGGCGCCCGGTGGCGTCGTCGAGCGGATCCGGCACTGGGCCGAGCGGACCCCGGACGCGGTCGCGGTGGTCACCGACGACGCCAGCCTCACCTTCGCCGAGCTGCGCGAGCGCTCCGACCGGCTGGCCGGTCACCTACGCGGGCTCGGCGTCCGGGAGGAGTCCGTGGTCGCCGTGCTGCTCGAACGCGGCGTCGACCTCGTGGTCGCGCTGCTCGCCGTCTGGCAGGCCGGCGGGGCGTACGTCCCGCTCGACCCGGCGCACCCGGCCGACCGGCTCCGCGCGGTGCTGGCACATGCCCGGGCCGAGCTGGTCGTCACCACCGCGCGGCAGCGGTCGGCGCTCGACGGCGAGCAGCGGTGCGTCCTCGTCGACGAGGACGCCGACCGGATCGCCGCGTCCGAGCCCGCCCCGGTCCACCCCTACGACGCCGACCGGCTCGCGTACGTGATCTTCACGTCCGGCTCGACCGGCACGCCGAAGGGCGTACAGATCCACCACAGCGGCGTCGCCAACCACCTGTGGTGGGCCGCCGACGAACTCGCCGCCGCCGGCTCCGGCGGCGCGCCGCTCTTCTCGTCCGTCGCGTTCGACCTGGTCGTACCGAACATCTGGGCGCCGCTGATGACCGGCCAGCGACTGGTCGTCCTGCCGGCCGACCTGGACCTCGGCCGGCTGGGCGAGCGGCTGTCGGCGCACGCCCCGTTCAGTTTCGTCAAGGCCACCCCCGCGCACCTCGAACTGCTCTGCGACCAGATCCCGCCGGAGCGCCGGGCCGGTCTCGCGGAGGTGTTCGTGGTCGCCGGCGAGAGGCTGCCCGCGCGGCTGGCGCAGCGCTGGCCCGGGACGCTCGTCAACGAGTACGGCCCGACCGAGACCTCCGTCGGCGCCTGCACCCAGCCGGTCACCGACGCCGCCACGCGCGAGGACGTCCCGATCGGCCGTCCGCTGCCCAACGTGACCATGCACGTGCTCGACCGGAACCTGCGCCGTACCCCGGTCGGGATCGTGGGCGAGCTGTACGTCGGGGGCGCGGGGGTGGGGCGCGGCTACGCCGGCGACCCGACCGCGACCGCGGCGTCGTTCCTGCCCGACCCGTTCGGCCCACCCGGGTCCCGGCTCTACCGCACCGGCGATCTCGTCCGGCTGCTGCCCGACGGCGCGGTGCTGTTCGTCGGGCGGTCCGACCACCAGGTCAAGATCCGCGGGTTCCGCATCGAACCCGGCGAGGTGGACGCCGTCCTGCGCCGGCACGAGCAGGTGCGGTCCGCGCTGACGCTTGCCGCCCCGACGGCCACCGGCGACCGCATGCTGGTCTCCTACTACGTCCCCGCCGGCCCGGACACCGACCCCGGCGACCTCGCCGCGTTCTGCGCCACCGCGCTGCCCGACTACCTGGTCCCGTCCCGGCTGGTGCCTGTCGACGCGTTCCCGCTGACGCTGAACGGCAAGGTCGACAGGCGGGCGCTGCTGGCGCTGCCCACCCCGGCCGCGGCGGAGCCCGAGCAGCCGATGACACCGCTGGAGGCGCGGGTCGCCGCGGTCGTCGGCGACCTGCTGGGCGCGCCGGCGGGACGCACCACCCACTTCTTCCGTTCCGGCGGCAACTCGATCCTCGCCATCCGGCTGATCGCCCAGCTCCAGGAGGAGTTCGGCGTGGTGGTGCCGGTGCGCGCGGTGTTCGAGGGACCCACCGTCGCCGAACTCGCCGCGGCCGTCGAGGACCTGGTCCGCGCCGAGATCGCGAGCATGACCGAGGACGAACTGATGGCGCAGTCGGCGTCGCTGGAGGAGCACACCCGATGACGATCGCCGAGAACCACAAGAGCGCCGCCGACCTGCGCGCCGAGCTGCTCCGTCGGCGGTTGGGCGGGCCGACCGCGACCGCCCGCCGGAGCATCGAGCGGGTGCCGCGCGACCGCCCGCTGCCGCTCTCCGACGGGCAGCAGCAGTTGTGGTTCCTCAACCGGTTGGCGCCGGACAGCACCGAGTACCTCGTCCCGATCGCCTTCCGCGTCCAGGGCGACCTCGACGTCGCCGCGCTGGAGCGCGCCTGGTCGGCCCTGGTCGCCCGGCACGAGATCCTGCGCACCCGCTATCTGCTCACCGAGGGCGGCCCGGCGCAGGTCATCGATCCGCCGGCCGCCGTGAAGGTGCCGGTGGAGGTGGTCGACGGGGCACTCGACGACGTGCTCGACGCCGCCACCACGGCCTCCTTCGACCTGGAGCGCGACTGGCCGACACACGTGCGGTTGTTCCGGCTCGCCGCCGACGAGCACCTGCTCGTCGTCACGTTCCACCACATCGCCTGCGACGCGTGGTCCACCCAGCTCTGCGGGCGGGAACTCTTCGCGTTCTACGAGGCGTTCACCACCGACCGCCCGGCCGCGCTGCCGGACCTCACCGTGCAGTACGCCGACTACGCCACCTGGCAGCGCGAACAGGCGTCCGGCGCGGCCCTCGACCGCCAGCTCGACCACTGGAAGCGGACGCTGGCCGGCCTGCTCCCCACCGAACTGCCCACCGACCGGCCCCGCCCGGCGATCCGCGACCACCACGGCGCGGCGTACCCGATCGCGCTGCCGGAGGGCGCCGGCGCCCGCGTCGCCGCGCTCGCGGCGGAGCTGAACACCACGCCGTTCGTCGTTCTGCTCACCGCCTACCAGCTCCTGGTGGCCCGGTACACGGGCGTGCAGGACGTCCCGGTGGGCACCGTCGTGTCCACCCGTGGGCGACCCGAGGTGCAGCACATGGTCGGGTACGCCATCAACAACCTCGTCCTGCGCTCGGCGTGGACCGACGATCCCTCGTTCGCCGACCTGGTCGCGCGGGGCCGCACCGCCCTGCTCGACGCCTACGACCACCAGAGTGTGCCGTTCGCCCGGCTGGTCGACGAGCTGCAACCCGAGCGTGACCTGTCGCGCACCCCGCTCTACCAGGTCGCCTTCACCCTGCACGAGCAGCGACCCGACGCCGTGGAGGTGGCCGGCCTGCGGGTGGCGCCCTACGGCGACGCGGGGACGGTGGCCAAGGTGGACCTGGAGCTGCAGGTCGTCACCGCGGCCGACGGCGGCCTCACCGCGCAGTTCCAGTACGCCACCGCGCTGTTCGACGGGTCCACCATGGACCGGCTGGCCGGGCACTTCGCCACCCTGCTGGACGACGCCCTCACCCGCCCGGACGCGCGCGTGTCCTCGCTGCGGATCATGGACGACGCCGAGTTCGCCGAGGTCGCCGGCGGTCCGGCGCCGGCCGGTGCGGTCACGTCCACCCTGCACGGTGAGTTCGAGCGGCAGGCGGCGGCGTCCCCGCACGCGGTGGCGGTGAGCTGCGGGCCCGACTCGTTGACGTACGCCCAGGTCGACGCGCGGGCGAACCGCGTCGCCGCCCGGCTGCGGGCGCTCGGCGTGGGCCCGGAGTCGCTTGTCGGCGTCCACCTCGACCGTGGCGCGGATCTGGTGCCGGTGCTGCTCGGCGTGCTCAAGGCCGGCGCGGGTTACGTGCCGCTGGACCCGGTGAACCCGGCCGAGCGCCTGGCCTTCGTGGTCGCCGACGCCGGTGTGTCGGTGGTCGTGGCCGACCGTCCGACGGAGTTCTTCGACGGCCCGGTCGTGCCCGCGTCGGTGACCACCGACGAGCGCGTCGAGGTCGGTCTCGCCACCGCGGTGAGCCCGGACGGCTGCGCGTACGTGATCTACACCTCCGGCTCGACCGGCCGGCCGAAGGGGGTGGTGGTGACGCACGCCAACGTCGTGCGCCTCCTGACCACCGCCCAGGAGCACTACGCCTTCGACGCCGCGGACGTGTGGTCGCTGTTCCACTCGTACGCCTTCGACGTGTCCGTCTTCGAGATGTGGGGGGCGCTGCTGCACGGTGGCCGCCTGGTGGTGGTGCCCGGCGAGGTGACGCGCTCACCCGACGACTTCCTGGACCTGCTGGTCCGTGAGCGGGTCACGGTGCTCAGCCAGACCCCCACCGCGTTCGGGTCGCTGGTCGCCGCCGCCGGGGCGGGGGACCGGCGGATCAACGAGCTGTCCCTGCGCGCGGTGATCTTCGCCGGCGAGCGCCTCGACCTGTCCCAGCTCACGCCCTGGACCGACCGCGTCGGCCCGGACGAGGTCGTCCTCGCCAACATGTACGGCATCACCGAGACGACCGTGCACTCCACCTACCACCGGCTGCGCGCGGACGACCTCACCGGCCCCGGCAACCCGATCGGCCGCCCGCTCTCCGACACCCGGATCCGACTGCTCGACCAGCTCGGTCGCCCGGTCCCGCCGGGCGTGGTCGGGGAGATCCACGTCGCCGGTCCGGCCGTGGCGCGCGGCTACCTGGGTCGCCCCGAGCTGACCGCGCAACGGTTCGTCCCCGACCCGTACGGCGCCCCCGGCGCCCGCCTGTACCGCAGCGGAGACCTGGCCCGCCGTCGCCCGGACGGCAGCCTGGACTTCGTCGGCCGCATCGACCACCAGGTGAAGATCCGTGGCTACCGCATCGAGCTCGGCGAGATCCAGGCCGTGCTCGCGGCGCACCCCGCGGTCCGCGAGGCGGTGGTCGTCGTCCGGGAGGACAACCCCGGCGACCGGCAGCTCACCGCGTACCTCGTGCCGTCGGACGGCGCCCTGCCCCCCGCCGCCGAGCTGCACGACCTCGCCGGACGCAGCCTGCCCGCCTACATGGTCCCGTCGGCGTTCGTCGAGCTGGCGGCCGTCCCGCTGACCGCCAACGGCAAGCTGGACCAGCGGGCCCTGCCCGCACCCGCCGACGACGCCTTCTCCCGGGGCGAGTACGCCGCGCCGCAGGGCATCGGCGAGGAGCGGATCGCGCAGGTCTGGGCCGACGTGCTCGGCGTCGAGCGGGTCGGCCGGCACGACGGCTTCTTCGATCTCGGCGGCGACTCGATCCGCGCCGTCACCGTCGTCGGCGCGCTGCGGGCCGAGGGGTTCGACCTGGCGGTCCGCGACGTCTTCGAGTCGCGGACCGTCGCCTCGCTGGCCGGGGTGGCCGCTGGCCGCGCGCCGCTCGGTGGTGACGCCCAGGCGCTGGTACGGCCGTTCGAGCTGGTCGAGGAGGAGGATCGGGCGCTGCTCGGCGAGGACGTCGTGGACGCGTACCCGCTGTCGCAGATCCAGATCGGCATGGTCGTCGAGATGGTCGCCGACGAGGACCGCAACCACTACCACAACGTCAGCTCGTTCCGGATCCGTGACGAGCGCCCGTTCTCGGCCGACGCGTTCCGGGCGATGACCGCCCTGCTCGTCGAGCGGCACGAGGTGCTGCGGACCTCCGTGCACCTCACCGGCTACTCGACTCCGCTGCAACTGGTGCACGCCACCGCCGACCTGCCGGTCGCGGTCTTCGACCTCACCGGGCGCGACGAGGCCGAGGTCATGGCGGAGGTCCAGGAGCACGTCCGCGAGGAGCGCGCCAACACCTTCGATCTCGAACGCCCGTCGCTCATGCGGTTCGCGGTGCACGCCGGCGGGACCGGAGGCTGGTGGCTGTCGGTCACCGAGTGCCATCCCATTCTCGAGGGATGGAGCCACCACTCCCTGCTGATGGAGTTGCTCGACGGCTACCAGCGACTCCGCGACGGACGGGAGCCCGCGCCGTACGACCCGCCGGCCGTCCGGTTCGCCGACGCCATCGCCGCGGAGCTGGCGTCGCTGGACTCGGCCGAGGACCGCGCCCACTGGCGCGACGTGGTGGACCGCCACCAGGTGTTCACGCTGCCCCGCCACTGGGGTGACGCACGCTCGGCCCCGCACACCAAGCACCAGGCCGCCGCATCCTGGGCCGACCTGGAGGACCGGCTCCGGGCGTTCGCCGTGACGGCCGGCGTGTCGTTCAAGAGCATCATGGTCGCGGCCTACGCCAAGGTGCTGAGCCTGCTCACCGACGCGCCGTCCTTCCACGCCGGCCTGGTCTACGACACCCGGCCGGAGATCCTCGGCGTCGACCAGGTCAGCGGCATGTACCTCAACACGCTGCCGTTCCCGGTCGAGCAGCCACCGGCCACCTGGCGCGAGCTGGTGCGCCGGACCTTCGACACCGAGGTGCGGTCCTGGCCGCACCGGCGCTTCCCGCTGCCCGCCGTGCAGCGGGAGTTCGGCGCCGGACAGCGGCTGATCGAGGTGTTCTTCAACTACCAGGACTTCCACCAGGTCGACCTGTCACTCGTCGACAACCGGGTCGGCGTGGACGACAGCCCGACCGAGTTCCCGCTCACCATCTCCTCGCGCAACCAGCACATCATCCTCACCGCCGACTCGCGCTGCCTGAGCCGGGACGACACCGAGCGGATCGCCGACCTCTTCCGGCAGGTGCTGGCCGCCATGGCCGCCGACATGGACGGTGACGCGCGGGCCGCGTTCCTGCCCGCGGGCGAGGCGGACCTGCTCGCCGGCTGGGCCACCACGGCGGGCCCCGAGGTCACCCGTTGCGCCTACGAGGACGTCGAGGAGCAGGCCCGCCGGGCGCCGGCGGCCACCGCGGTGGTGGCCGGCGGCGACGTGCTCACCTTCGCCGAGCTGGACGAGCGGGCCAACCGGCTGGCGCACCACCTGCGCGCCGAGGGCGTCCGCGCGGAGACCACCGTCGGTGTGCTGCTCGACCGCGGCGCCGGCCTGATGGTCGCGCTGCTCGCGGTGTGGAAGGCCGGCGGGGCCTACGTGCCGCTCGACCCGTCGTATCCGGCCGACCGGATCGCCTACATGCTCGGCGACGCCGCGGCCACCACGGTGGTCAGCCACTCCACCCACCTCGACCGGATCGCCGGCGACGGTCGGCGGCCGGTCCTGCTGGACCGGGTCGACCTCGCGGCGTACCCGCCGTCGTCGCCCGGCGTCCCGGCGGACCTCGACCGGCTCGCCTACGTGATCTACACCTCCGGCTCGACCGGCCGCCCCAAGGGCGTCCAGGTGCCGCACCGCGGACTGGCCAACCACCTGTCCTGGGCCGCCACCGAACTCGCCGGGCGCGGCGTCGGCGGCGCGCCGGTCTTCTCCTCGGTGGCCTTCGACCTGGTCGCGCCGAACCTCTGGGCGGCGCTGATGGCCGGGCGGCCGGTGCACCTGATGCCGCAGGACGGGGATCTCGCCCACCTCGGCCGCTGGCTCGACGAGTCCGGGCCGTTCGGGTTCGTCAAGCTGACCCCGTCGCACCTGGAGATCCTCAACCAGCAACTGACCGCGGCGCAGGCGAGTCGGCTCACCGCCGTGCTGATGGCGGCCGGGGAGCCGTTCACCGAGCACACGCTGCGCGGCTGGCGGGAACTCGCGCCGGAAACCCCGGTGGTCAACGAGTACGGGCCAACCGAGGCGTCCGTCGGCACCTGCGTCTACCCCGTCACCGGGCCGCTGACCCAGGAGGTCGCCCCGATCGGCCGGCCGCTGCCCGGCATGGCGATGTACGTGCTGGACGACCGGATGCAGCCGGTGCCGATCGGTGTCCCGGGCGAGCTTCACGTCGGCGGCGTCGGCGTCGCCCGCGGGTACGCGGGCCAGCCGCAGGCGACCGCGGAGAAGTTCGTGCCGGACCCGTTCGGCGCTCCCGGCGCCCGGCTCTACCGCACCGGTGACGTGGCACTGGTGCTGCCCGACGGCAACGTGTCCTTCGTCGGACGCCGCGACGGCCAGGTCAAGATCCGGGGCCACCGCGTCGAGCTGGGTGAGATCGAGGCGGTGCTCGGCGCCCGGTCGGAGATCGCCGACGTGCGCGTGGTGCTGCATGGCGCGTCCGAGACGGACCGGCTGCTGGTCGCGTACGTGGTGCCGGCCCCGGCGGCTCACCTCCGACCGCAGGAGCTGCGCGCCGCCCTGAGCCAGGACCTGCCCGACTACATGGTGCCGTCCGCGTTCGTCACGGTGGACCGCATCCCGCTGAACGCCAACGGCAAGCTGGACCGTCGCGCCCTGCCGCCGCCCGGGGACGACGCGTTCGCCCGAGGGACGTTCGTGGCCGCCCGCACGCCGCAGGAGCAGGCGATGGCCGAGGTCTGGGCGCGCGTGCTGGGCGTCGAGCGGGTCAGTGTGCTGGACGGCTTCTTCGAGCTGGGCGGCGACTCGATCCGGGCGGTGACGCTTGTCGGCGCGCTGCGCAGGGAGGGCCTGGACGTCGGCGTACGTGACGTGTTCGAGGCCCGCACTGTCGCCGCGCTCGCCCAGGTGGCGTCGGCCCGCGCCACCCCGGACGGGGAGTCGATCGAGCCGGTGCGCCCGTTCGCGCTGCTCGGCGCCGAGGACCGGGCACTGCTGCCGGCGGGTGTGGTGGACGCCTACCCGCTGTCGCTGAACCAGACCGGCATGCTCGTGGAGACGCTCGCCGACGCCGAGCGCGGCAACTACCACAACGTCAACGTCTACCGGGTCGCCGACGAGCACCCGTTCGTCGCGGCGGCGTTCGAGGAGGCCGCGCGCATCGTCGTCGGTCGCCACGAGGTCCTGCGCACCTCGATGCACCTGACCGGCTACTCGGTGCCGATGCAGGTGGTGCACGAGCACGTGGACGTGCCGGTCACGGTCCACGACGTCAGCGACCGGGAAGCGGCGGCGCAGCCGGCGGCGCTCAAGCGGTTCGTCGCGCGCGAGCGCGAGCAGCGGTTCGACCTGTCCGGCACGCGGCCGCCCCTGCGCATCGCCGCCCACCTGCACGCCGGCCACGAGTGGTATCTGGTCGTCACCCAGCACCACGCGCTGCTGGAGGGCTGGAGCAACCAACTGCTGTCGATGGAGATCGTCCAGTGCTACCAGCGCCTGCGCGACGGACTCGCGCCGGCCCGCTGGGAGGCGCCGGAGTCGCGGTTCGCCGACGTGATCGCGGCGGAGCTGCGGGCCCTGGAGTCGGCCGCGGACCGCGAGTACTGGCGGTCGGTGGTCGCCGAGCGTCAGGCCTTCGCCCTGCCCGAGGGCTGGGGTGACGCCGCCGCGCCGGCGACCACCGTCTACGCCGGCTGCCGCATCGACGACCTGGTGCCGGCGCTGCGTGAGGTGGCCGCCAGCACCGGCGTCTCGCTGAAGAGCGTGTTGCTGGCGGCGCATGTGAAGGTGTTGAGCCAGTTGACGGTGGAGGAGCGGTTCCACGCGGGTCTGGTGATGCATGCGCGGCCGGAGTTGCCGGGTGCGGAGCGGGTGTACGGGACGCATCTGAACACGGTGCCGTTGGCGGTGGATCGTCCGGTGGGGTCGTGGCGGTCGTTGGTGCGGCAGGTGTTCGAGCGGGAGTTGCAGGCGTGGCCGCATCGGCACTTCCCGTTGCCGGAGATCCAGCGGCTCGCCCCGGACGGCGGCCGGCTCGTCGACGTGCTCTTCGCGTACCTCGACTTCCACGAGCTCGACAAGGACGTGGTGACCGACGGCGCCGGCTTCTCGGAGAGCCCCACCGAGTTCGGCCTCGGCGTGACCACCCTCGACGGTCTGGTCACCTTCCGCAGCAGCTCCACCGTCCTCAGTCAGGCGAATGCTGGTCGGTTGGCGGGGATGTATCGGTTGGTGTTGGAGTCGATGGCGGGGGATGTGGAGGGTTCGGCGGTGCCGGTGTTGGTGCCGGTGGGTGAGCGGGGTGTGGTGGTTGGTGGTGCGGCGTCGGTGTCGGTGGTGTCGTCGACGGTGCATGGGTTGTTCGAGGAGTGGGTGGGTCGGTCGCCGGATGCGGTGGCGGTGGTGTGTGGTGCGGAGTCGTTGACGTATGCGCAGGTGGATGTGCGGGCGTCTCGGGTGGCGGCGCGGTTGC
Organism: Micromonospora sp. NPDC051300; assembly: GCF_044455315.1. Taxonomy (NCBI): domain Bacteria; kingdom Bacillati; phylum Actinomycetota; class Actinomycetes; order Micromonosporales; family Micromonosporaceae; genus Micromonospora; species Micromonospora sp. NPDC051300. The sequence continues at coordinate 23,551 of NZ_JBITEP010000023.1, forward strand.
GGGGGTTGGGGGTGGGTCCGGAGTCGTTGGTGGGTGTGCATCTGCGGCGTGGTCTGGATCTGGTGCCGGTGTTGTTGGGGGTGTTGAAGGCGGGTGGGGGTTATGTGCCGTTGGATCCGGTGAATCCGGTGGAGCGGTTGGGGTTTGTGGCTGCTGATGCGGGTGTGTCGGTGGTGGTTTCGGATGGGGAGGTGTCGTTCTTCGAGGGTCCGGTGGTGGTTGCTGGTGAGGTGGTGGCGGGTTCGGGTGTGGTGGATGTGGTGGAGTCGGGGGTGGGTCCGGACAACTGCGTGTATGTGATCTACACGTCGGGTTCCACGGGTCGGCCGAAGGGCGTCACGCTCACCCACGCCAACCTGGTGCGACTCATGACGGCCGGGCGGAGGTTCACCACGACCGCCGCCGACGTCTGGTCCGGCTTCTTCTCGTACGCCTTCGACGCCTCCGCGCTGGAGATCTTCGGCGCGCTGCTGCACGGTGGCCGTCTCGTCGTGGTCCCGCAGGACGTGGCCCGATCCCCGGAGGATCTCCTCGACCTGCTGGTCCGCGAGCGTGTCACGGTCCTGCACCAGAGCCCGTCGGCGTTCCGGGCGTTGGCCGCCGCCGCGGCGGCCGGCGACCCGCGCGTCGACGACCTCGCCCTGCACACCGTGGTGTTCGGCGGCGAGAAACTCGAGGCGGCCGACCTGCGCCCCTGGACCGCCCGGATGGGCACCGACCGGATCGCCCTGGTCAACGAGTACGGCATCACCGAGACCACCATCCTGAGCGCCGCGCACCGGGTCGGCGAGGACGACCTGACCGGCGGCCCGATCCCGATCGGCACGCCGATCGCCGGGCAGCGGCTGCTCGTGCTGGACCGGGCCGGTGAACCGCTTCCGCTCGGTGTCGTCGGCGAGCTGTGCATCGGGGGCGGCACCGTCGCCCGGCACTACGTCGGCCGGCCCCGGCTCACCGCCGAGAGGTTCGTGCCGGACCCGTTCGGCCCGCCCGGTGCCCGGATGTACCGCAGCGGCGACCTCGCCCGGCGCCGCCCCGACGGCAGCCTCGAGTTCGTCGGTCGCGCCGACGACCAGGTGAAGCTCCGGGGCTACCGGATCGAGTTCGGGGAGATCGAGGCGGCGCTGACCGGGCACCCGGCTGTCGGCTCGGCGGTGGCGGTCGTGCGCGAGGACACCCCGGGCGACCGGACGCTGGTGGCCTACGTCGTCCCGGTCCCGGGCGCCGAGCCCCGCCCGGACGAGCTGCGCGAGCAGTTGAGCCGCAGCCTGCCCGGCTACATGGTGCCGTCCGCGTTCGTCACCGTGCCCGCCTTCCCGCTCACCCCGAACGGCAAGCTCGACCGGCGTGCGCTGCCGGCGCCGGACGGCGACGCCTTCAGCCGGGCCGCCTACGTCGCGGCGGCCACCCCGGTCGAGGCGGTCATCGCGGGTGTCTGGGCCGACGTGCTCGGCATCGCCCGGGTCGGCCGGGACGAGGGCTTCTTCGACCTCGGTGGCGACTCGATCCGCGCCGTGACGCTTGTCGGCGCGCTGCGGGCGGACGGCTACGACCTGTCCGTCCAGGACGTGTTCGAGGCCCGTACCGTGGCCGGGCTCGCCGCGATCGTCGCCGGCCGGGACCACCTCGACGCCGCCGCGCGGCAGCCGGTCCGCCCCTTCGAGCTGATCACGGCCGCCGACCGCGCGCTGGTGCCGGCGGGCGTCGTGGACGCCTACCCCCTGTCGCAGGTGCAGATCGGCATGGCGGTCGAGATGCTGGCGGACACCGACCACAACCGTTACCACGGTGTGGCGTCCTACCTGGTTCGCGACGACGCGGAGTTCTCCCGGGACGCGCTCGCCGCGGCGGCCGCCCGGGTCGCGGCCGTCCAGGACGTCCTGCGCACCAGCTTCCACCTCGACACCTACTCGGAGCCGCTGCAACTGGTGCACGAGTCGGTCACCGTCCCGATCGAGGTGCACGACCTGCGCGGCGTCGGCACGGACGAGCACCACCGCCGGCTGCGGGAGTTCCTGGCCACCGAGCGGGCCCGCATGTTCGACCTGGTGCACGCCCCGCTCCTGCGCCTCACCGTGCACGTCGAGGACGCGGGCTGGCGGCTCAGCCTCACCCAGTTCCACGGGATCACCGAGGGGTGGAGCCAGAACACGCTGATGATGGACCTGGTGGCCGCGTACCGGCAGCACCGGCAGGGTCGGGACCCGCAGCCGGCCGACCTGCCGCCGGTCCGGTTCGCCGACTTCGTCGCCGCGGAACGCCAGTCGCTCGACTCGGCGCAGGACCGGGACTACTGGCAGCGGGTCGTCGCGGGACACGCGCCGGCGCGCATCCCCGACGGCTGGGGTGAGACCGGGGAGACCGGGGACCACAACGTCGCCGTCGACCTGCGTGACCTGGAGGACGGCCTGCGGGCCGCCGCCCGGACCGCCGGCGCCTCCCTGAAGAGCGTGCTCCTCGCCGCCCATCTCAAGGTGCTGAGCCAGATCACCGAGGCGCAGGCGTTCCACACCGGACTGGTCTGCGACGTCCGGCCGGAGGTGCTCGGCGCCGAACGGGTCTACGGCATGTACGTCAACACGCTGCCGTTCCCGGCCGAGCATCCGACCGGTTCGTGGCGGGAGCTGATCGCGACGGTCTTCGCCCGCGAGGTGGATAGCTGGCCGCACCGTCGCTACCCGTTGCCGGCCGTGCAGGGGCTGGCGGACGCCGGCACCCGGCTGATCGACGTCGTCTTCACCTACCAGGACTTCCACGTCGTCGACGACTCGGTGGTGGACCGGGACGCCGGGTTCGGCGAGGGCGCGACGGAGTTCCCGCTCGCGGTGACGGCCACCGCCGGCCGGCTCAACCTCAAGGCCCGACCGGCGGTCCTCAGCCGGGCGAATGCTGGTCGGTTGGCGGGGATGTATCGGTTGGTGTTGGAGTCGATGGCGGGGGATGTGGAGGGTTCGGCGGTGCCGGTGTTGGTGCCGGTGGGTGAGCGGGGTGTGGTGGTTGGTGGTGCGGCGTCGGTGTCGGTGGTGTCGTCGACGGTGCATGGGTTGTTCGAGGAGTGGGTGGGTCGGTCGCCGGATGCGGTGGCGGTGGTGTGTGGTGCGGAGTCGTTGACGTATGCGCAGGTGGATGTGCGGGCGTCTCGGGTGGCGGCGCGGTTGCGGGGGTTGGGGGTGGGTCCGGAGTCGTTGGTGGGTGTGCATCTGCGGCGTGGTCTGGATCTGGTGCCGGTGTTGTTGGGGGTGTTGAAGGCGGGTGGGGGTTATGTGCCGTTGGATCCGGTGAATCCGGTGGAGCGGTTGGGGTTTGTGGCTGCTGATGCGGGTGTGTCGGTGGTGGTTTCGGATGGGGAGGTGTCGTTCTTCGAGGGTCCGGTGGTGGTTGCTGGTGAGGTGGTGGCGGGTTCGGGTGTGGTGGATGTGGTGGAGTCGGGGGTGGGTCCGGACAACTGCGTGTATGTGATCTACACGTCGGGTTCCACGGGTCGGCCGAAGGGCGTCACGCTCACCCACGCCAACGTCGTGCGACTCATGACCACCACCGAGCCGTTCTTCCGGGCCGGTCCGGCCGACGTCTGGTCCGGTTTCTTCTCCTACGCCTTCGACTTCTCGGTGTGGGAGTACTTCGGCGCGCTGCTGCACGGCGGCCGTCTCGTCCTGGTCCCGCAGGACGTGGCCCGATCCCCGGAGGACTTCCTCGACCTGCTGGTCCGGGAACGCGTCACCATGCTCAGCCAGACCCCGTCGGCGTTCCGGGCGTTGGCCGCCGCCGCGGCGGCCGGTGACCCGCGCGTCGACGACCTCGCCCTGCACACCGTGGTGTTCGGCGGCGAGAAACTCGAGATGGCCGACCTGCGCCCCTGGACCGCCCGGATGGGCACCGACCGGATCGCCCTCGTGAACATGTACGGCATCACCGAGACCACCGTGCACACCACCTACCACCGGGTCGGGGACGACGACCTGCCCGGCGCGGCCAGCCCGGTCGGGCACCCGCTGCCGGACCTGACCACGGTGCTCCTCGATCCGCACGGTGAGCCGGTCCCCGTCGGGGTGACGGGCGAGGTGTACGTCGGCGGGGCCGGCGTGGCCCGCGGCTACCTTGGCCGGCCCGCGTTGACGGCGGAGCGGTTCGTGCCCGACCCGTACGGTCCGCCGGGCTCCCGCCGCTACCGCAGCGGCGACCTCGCCCGGCGCCGCACCGACGGCAGCCTCGAGTTCACCGGCCGGGCCGACGACCAGGTCAAGATCCGCGGCTACCGGGTCGAACTCGGCGAGATCCAGACCGCGTTGGTGGCGCACCCGGCGGTGCTCGACGGCGTCGTCCTGGTCCGCGAGGACAACCCCGGTGAGCCGATGCTGGTGGCCTACGTGGTCCCGGCGCCCGGCGTCACCCCGCGCCCGGACGAGCTGCGCGACCTGGTCACCCAGGACCTCCCGGACTACATGGTCCCGGCGGCCTACGTCGTGGTCGACGCCCTGCCGCTGACCGTGAACGGCAAGCTCAACCGGGCCGCCCTGCCGGCGCCGGACGAGGACTCCTTCGCCCGTGGCCGCTACCTGCCGCCGCGCAACCCCACCGAGGCCGCCCTGGCCGCCGTGTGGTCCCAGGTGCTGGGCGTCGAGCGGGTCGGTGCCCTGGACGACTTCTTCGACCTCGGTGGCGACTCGATCCGCGCCGTCACCCTGGTCGCCGCCCTGCGGGCCGAGGGCTACGACGTGTCCGTGCGGGACGTCTTCCAGGCGGGCAGCGTCGCGGCGCTGGCCGAGCTGCTCGCCCCGCGGGGCGAGGCGGCACCCGGCTCGCTGCGTCGGGTCGAGCCGTTCGAACTGATCGACGCCGCGGATCGGGCGCTGCTCGACGCGGACGCCGTCGACGCCTACCCGCTGTCGCAGAACCAGACCGGCATGCTTGTCGAGACGCTCGCCGACCACACCCGCGCCAACTACCACAACGTCCTGTCCTTCGTCGTCCGCGACGACCGGCCGTTCTCGGTCGAGGCGCTCCGCGAGGCGGTACGCGTCGTGGTCGCGCGCCACGACGTCCTGCGGACCACGGTGCACCTCACCGGCTTCTCGGTGCCCATGCAGGTGGTCCACGCCGACGTCGAGGTGCCGTGCGGGCATCGTGACCTGAGCGGCCTGGACGAGGACGCGCAGCGGGCCGAGCTGCTCGCCTTCGTCGCCGCGGAACGCGGGCGTCCGTTCGACCTCGCCCGCTCGGAACTCCCGTTCCGGGTGTACGCCCACGTGCAGGGAGCGAACGCCTGGTTCTGCACATTCACCCAGAGCCACGCCATCCTCGAGGGCTGGAGCTACCACCTGCTGCTCAGCGAGCTGGTGGCCTGCTACCGCCGGATCCGCGACGGGGCGGCCCCCGAGCCGGTGACGGCGCCCACCGCACGCTTCGCCGACTTCATCGCCGCCGAGCTGCGCTCGCTGGCGTCGCCGGAGGACCGCGCGTACTGGCGGTCGGTGGTGGACGGGTACGCCCGCTTCCGGGTGCCGGCGGCCCTCACCGATCCCTCGGCCGCGGACCAGGACTCCTACGGCGTGCCGATCCCCGTCGCCGACCTGGCGGAACCGCTGCGTGCTGTCGCCGCCGAGATGGGCGTGCCGGTCAAGAGCGTGTTGCTGGCGGCGCATGTGAAGGTGTTGAGCCAGTTGACGGTGGAGGAGCGGTTCCACGCGGGTCTGGTGATGCATGCGCGGCCGGAGTTGCCGGGTGCGGAGCGGGTGTACGGGACGCATCTGAACACGGTGCCGTTGGCGGTGGATCGTCCGGTGGGGTCGTGGCGGGCGTTGGTGCGGCAGGTGTTCGAGCGCGAGTTGCAGGCGTGGCCGCATCGGCACTTCCCGTTGCCGGAGATCCAGCGGCTCAGCCCGGACGGCGGCCGGCTGCTCGACGTCATGTTCAACTTCGTCGACTTCAGCGGCGCGGACACCGAGGACGTCCAGCTCGCCGTCAGCAACGCGCCGACGGAGTTCGGTCTGGCCGTGCACGCGCACGGCACCGCCGCGCTCGTGCTGCGGGGCCGGCCGGCCGCGCTCGACCGGGCCGGCGCGGACCGGGTGGCCGGCATGTACCGGGCGGTGCTCGAGGCGATCGTCGCCGACGTGGACGCCTCGGCGCGGCCGGCGATCCTGCCGGCGGGGGAGCAGGCGGTGCTGGCGGGAGCCTCGACCCCGGTCTCACCCGTGACCGCCACCCTGCCCGGCCTGTTCGAGGAGCAGGTCCGTCGTGCGCCGGACGCGGTCGCGGTCACCAGCGGCGCGGCCTCGCTGACCTACCGTGAGCTGGACGAGCGCGCCGACCGGGTCGCGGCCCGGCTGCGCACGCTGGGCGTGCGCCCGGAGTCGCTGGTCGGGGTCCACCTGCGGCGCGGCCCGGACCTGATCCCGGTGCTGCTGGGCGTGCTGAAGGCCGGTGGCGGCTACGTACCGCTGGACCCGGCCAACCCGGCCGAACGTCTCGCGTTCGCGGCGGCCGACGCCGGCGTCTCGGTGGTGGTCTCCGACCGGGAGGTCTCCTTCTTCGACGGACCGGTCCTCGACGCGGGCGCCGCTCTCGCCGGGCCCGCCCCGGCCGGGGCCGGCGGCGTCCCGGTGGACCCGCACAACTGCGCCTACGTCATCTACACCTCCGGGTCCACCGGCCGCCCGAAGGGCGTGGCGGTGACGCACGCCAACGTCGTCCGGCTGATAGAGACGGCGCAGGAGCACTACGCGTTCGACGACTCGGACGTGTGGTCGATGTTCCACTCGTACGCGTTCGACGTCTCGGTGTTCGAGATGTGGGGGGCGTTGCTCCACGGCGGCCGCCTCGTGGTGGTGCCGCAGGACGTGACCCGGTCCCCGGACGAGTTCCTCGACCTGCTGGTCGCCGACGAGGTGACCGTGCTGAGCCAGACGCCCACCGCGTTCGGGTCGCTGGTCGCCGCCGCCGAGGCCGGTGACCCGCGGATCGACGAGCTGTCCGTGCGAGCCGTCGTCTTCGCGGGTGAACGGCTCGACGCCGCCGCGCTGCGGCCGTGGATCCAGCGGCGGCGTCTCGGCGTCACCGTGCTGGTCAACATGTACGGCATCACCGAGACCACGGTGCACTCCACCTATCACCGGCTCACCAAGCGTGACGTCGAGCCGGGCGCCCCCAACCGGATCGGCCGCCCGCTCAGCGACACCCAGATCCACCTCCTCGACAGCGCCGGCGAGCTGGTGCCGGTCGGTGTGACCGGTGAGATCCACGTGGGTGGACCAGGCGTCGCGCGGGCCTATCTCGGCCGTCCGGAGCTGACCGCGCAGCGGTTCGTGCCCGACCCGTTCGGCGCCCCCGGCTCCCGGCTGTACCGCAGCGGCGACCTGGCCCAGCGACGTCCGGACGGCAGCCTGGAGTTCGTCGGCCGCATCGACCACCAGGTCAAGATCCGCGGCTACCGGGTGGAACTCGGCGAGATCCAGGCGGCGCTCACCGCGCACCCCGGCATCAGCGAGGCCGCGGTGCTGCTGCGGGAGGACGTGCCCGGGGCCCAGGAACTCGTCGGCTATCTGGTGCCGGCCGGCGACGTGGTGCCGGATCCGGGTGAGCTGCGGGCGTTGCTCGCGCTGACCCTGCCGCCGTACATGATCCCGGCGGCGTACGTGACGCTGGACGCCCTGCCGCTCACCGTCAACGGCAAGCTCGACCGCCGGGCCCTGCCGGTGCCCGAGGACACCGCCGCCCGCCTGCGCCGGACGTACCGGGCGCCCGCCGACCCGGTCCAGGAGCGGGTGGCCGCCGTCTACGCGCGGGCGCTGGGCCTCGACCGGGTCGGTGCCGACGAGGACTTCTTCGACCTCGGCGGCGACTCGATCCGGGCGGTGAACGTCATCGGCGCGCTGCGCTCCGAGGGGTACGACCTGAGCGTGCGCGACCTGCTCGACCGGCGCACCGTCGAGAACCTCGGCGCCCTGGCCCAGGGCCGGGGCGCGCTCGGCGAGGACGAGCGGCGCCCGGTCGAGCCGTTCGCGCTCGTCGATCCGCAGGACCGCCCGTCGCTGCCCGCCGGGCTGGCGGACGCCTACCCGCTGACCCAGAACCAGACCGGCATGCTGATCGAGATGATGGCCGGGACCGGACCCCGGCGCTACCACCTCGTCAACTCGGTCCGGTTGCGCGACGGCCGGCCGTTCGTGGCATCGGCGCTGCGGGGCGCCGTCGAGATGCTCGTGGCCCGGCACGAGGTGCTGCGGACCTCGGCACACCTGGACGGCTTCTCCGTGCCGATGCAGGTGGTGCACGAGACCGCGGAGCTGCCGGTCCGCGTCGTCGACGTGGACACCCCGGACGGGTCCGCGCAGGACCGGCTCGTCGCCGAGCACGTCGCCGCCGAGAGCGAGGCGGTGCTCGACCACCGGACGGCGCCGCTGGCACGGATCACGGTGCACCGCTTCCCGGACGACAGTTGGCAGCTCACGATGACCTACTCGCACGTCATCCTCGAGGGCTGGAGCGTGCACCTGCTGGTCGGCGAGCTGACCGCCGCGTACGAGGCGCTGCGGGACGGCCGCGAGCCGGAGGCGCCGCCCGCGCCGGGGATCCGGTTCGCCGACGCGGTGGCCGCGGAGCTGCGGTCACTGGCCGGCCCGCAGGACCGGGACTTCTGGCGCGCGCTCCTCGCCGACCGGGAGAAGTTCGCCCTGCCGGCCGGGTGGGGCGACCCGGCGGGCGGGCCGGAGGAGTCGTACAGCGTCCGGGTGTCGTTCGCCGACCTCGACGGTCCCCTGCGGGACCTCGCCACCGCGGCCTGCGCACCGATGAAGAGCGTGCTGCTCGCCGCGCATCTCAAGGTCCTCGGCACGCTCACCCGCGCCCGCCGGTTCCACACCGGGCTGACGTTCCACACCCGTCCGGCGGCCGAGGGGGCGGACCGCGTCTACGGCATGCACCTCAACACCCTGCCGTTCCCCGCGGACCGCACCGCGACCACGTGGCGGGCCCTGGTGGGTCAGGTGTTCGGCCAGGAGGCCGAGATCTGGCCGCACCGGCAGTTCCCGATGCCGGCCCTGCAACGCGAGCTGGGCGACGGCAGCCGGCTGGTCGATGTCTACTTCAGCTACCAGGACTTCGACCGTTCGGCCGCGGCCGAGCGGTCGGTGGGCGAGACCCGCGGCTTCAGCGTCAACGAGTTCGGTTTCTCCGTCGCGACCGCCCCCGGTGAGCTGGTGCTGCGGGCGAGCACCCGCTCGGTGAGCCGGGCGAACGCCGACCGGTTGGCGCAGATGTACCGGTCCGTGCTGGAGGCGATGGCCGCGGACGCCGACGGCGACGCGACCGCCGCCTTCCTGCCCGACGGCGAGCGCGAGCGGATCCTCGGTGAGTTCGCCGTGCACCCGACCACGGACGTGGAGACCGGCGTCCTCGCCGAGTTCGAGGCCCGGGTCGACGAGGACCCGGCGGCGGTCGCGGTGGTCGCCGGCGGCGAGCGGTACACGTACGCCGAGGTGGACCGGCGGGCCAACCGGCTCGCCCACCACCTGCGGGACCGGGGGGTGGGTCCGGAGACGGTGGTGGGCGTGCTGCTCGACCGCGGGGTCGACCTGATCGTCGGGCTGCTGGCGGTGTGGAAGGCCGGTGGCGCGTACGTGCCGCTGGATCCGGCGTACCCGGACGACCGCATGGCGGCGATGCTCTCCGACGGCGGCGTCGAACTGGTCGTCACCGGTACCGCCTTCGCCGGCCGGTTCGCCGTCGCCGTGGTGACCGTGGACGGCGACGCCACCGCCATCGCCGCGGCCTCGGCACACCGCCCCGGTGCGGTCCTCGACCTCGACACCACGGCCTACGTCATCTTCACGTCCGGCTCCACCGGCCGCCCCAAGGGTGTCCAGATCACCCATCGCGGTCTCGCCAACCACGTGCGCTGGGCGGTGCGGGAGCTGGCGGCCCGCGGCTCCGGCGGCGCCCCGGTCTTCTCCTCGGTGGCGTTCGACCTGGTGGTGCCGAACCTGTGGGCGCCGCTCGCGGCCGGGCAGGCGGTGCACCTGATGAGCGCCGAGGACGACCTGTCCCGGCTCGGCGAGTGGCTCGGCGCGGGCGCCCCGTACAGCTTCATCAAGCTGACCCCGGCGCACCTGGAGCTGCTGGCCACCCAGGTGCCGGCGGCCGAGGCCCGGGGGCTGGCCGCCGCGGTGGTGGTGGCCGGTGAGGCCTTCACCCGGCGGGTGCTCGACCTGTGGCGCGACCTCGCTCCCTCGACGATGCTGATCAACGAGTACGGGCCGACCGAGACCACCGTCGGCGCCTGCACCTACGAGATCACCGGTTCCGACGACGCGCCGGTGGTGCCCATCGGTCGGCCGCTGCCCGGCGTCAGCATGTACGTGCTCGACGAGCACCTGCGGCTCGTGCCGGTGGGCGTGCCCGGCGAGCTGTACGTCGGCGGGACGGGCGTCGGGCGTGGTTACGCCGGCCGCCCGGCGCTCACCGCCGACCGGTTCGTGCCGGACCCGTACGGCGCCGCCGGCGCCCGGCTCTACCGGACCGGGGACGTGGTGCGGCTGCTCCCCGCCGGGGACGTCGAGTTCCTGGGCCGCACCGACCACCAGGTGAAGATCCGTGGCTACCGGGTCGAGCCGGGTGAGATCGAGACGGTCCTCCGCGGCCACGACCGGGTCCGGGACGCCGTGGTCACGGTCGACGAGCCGGTGCCGGGCAGCCCGCGGCTCGTCGCGTACGTGGTCGGCGACGACCTGCCGGACGCGCCGGAGCTGGCCGGGTACTGCGGCCGACGGCTGCCGGAGTTCATGGTGCCGGCCGTGTTCTACCCCTTGCGTGCCTTCCCGCTCAACGCCAACGGCAAGATCGACCGCCCGGCGCTGCCGGCTCCGGAGGGCGGCGCCGCGCCGCGCCCCCACACGCCGCCCGCGACGCCGACCGAGCAGGCCCTGGCCCGCCTCTGGACGGACCTGCTCGAGGTCCCGCAGGTCGGCCGGGACGACTCCTTCTTCGACCTGGGCGGACACTCCATCCTGGTCATCCGGCTGGTGGCGGACGCCCGCAAGGCCGGGCTGCCGCTCAGCCTGGCGATGCTCTACCAGCACGCGAGGCTGCGGGACCTGGCCACGGCGGTCGACGGGCAGGCCGCCGAGGCGCCCGCCCCGGGACCCGCGACGGCCGTGCCGGTGCCCGCCCCGACCCCGTTGGGTCGGATCCTCGCCGAGGTCCCGCAGGTGCCCGGCGCGGTCGTGGCCCGCCTCGCCGACGGGGACCTGGTCGCGATCGAGACCGCCGGCACGACCGGGGGTGACGGCGGGCCACCGGTCACCGCGGAGACGCGGTTCCAGGCCGGCTCGATGAGCAAGCTGGTCACCGCCGTCGGTGTGCTGCGGCTGGTCGACGCGGGTCGGATCGGGCTCGACGAGGACGTCGAGCGCCACCTCGACGGCTGGCGGTTGCCCGCCGGCCCGCCGGTCACCGTGCGGCACCTGCTCGCGCATCTGTCCGGGCTGGCGCAGACCCACCGCAAGGGCTACCGAGCGGAGCCGGTGCCGAGCGTGCTCGACCTGCTGCACGCCCGGACGCCGGCGGACGGCGAGCCGGTCCGGCGCGAGAGCCCGCCCGGCGCGACGTTCCACAAGGCCAACGTCAACTACTCGGTGCTGCAGGCGGTCCTGGAGAACCTGCTCGCCGCGCCGTTCCCGGAGCTGATGCGGGAGTTGGTGCTGGACCCGTTCGGCCTGGACGGCACCACCTTCGACCAGGCGCCCGAGCCGCCCCGGGGGCCGCTGGCCCACGGCCACGACAGCGACGGCGTGCCGCTCGCGGGTGGCTGGCTGATCCGGCCGGACGCCGCGGCCGCCGGCATGTGGACCACCGCGGGCGATATGGCCGCGCTGCTGTGCGAACTGCGTCGCTCCTACCTGGGCCGGCCACGGGCGCTGCTGCGACCGGACACGGCGAGGGCGATGCTGACCGCCCATCCGGGCAGCGCCTACGGCCTCGGCGCCGTCGTCGACGATCTCGGCGACGACCGGCAGTTCGGGCACGCCGGGCAGGCCCCCGGCTACCACGCCCTCGGGCTGTGCACGCTGCGGCGGGGCAACGGGTTCGTGTTCCTGGCCAACGGCGACCGGGGGGACCAGGTCGCCCGGGCGTTGATGGCCTCCGAGGAAAGGACGGAGCTGCCGTGACCGCTCGTAGCCTGATCTCCACCGACGACCTGTCCGACGACGACCTCTGCCGGGTGGTGGAGCGCGCGGTGCGGTTCTCCACCGGGGACCTGGCGGTGGAACGCCCGCTGGCCGGCCAGGTGATCGGCATCTACTTCCGCAAGACCTCCACCCGGACCAGGACCGCGTTCTCGTCCGGGGCCCTGCGACTGGGTGCGCACATCGTCGCGTACGGCCCGGAGGACCTGCAGACGGTGACCGGCGAGACCACCGAGGACACCGGCCGGATCTTCGCCGGGATGCTCGACGGCCTCGTCGCCCGCACCGCCGGACCGGCCGCCGAGATGCGGGGCTGGGCGACTCAGGACCGGATGGCTGTCGTGAACGCGATGAGTGCCGAGGAACACCCGACGCAGGCGCTGGCCGATCTGGCCACGCTGCGCAGCCGGTTCGGCCGGGTCGAGGGCCTGCGGATCCTGTACGTGGGGGAGGGCAACAACACGGCGGCGGCGCTCGCCCTGGCCCTGTCCCGGTTCCCCGGCGTCCGGCTCTGCCTGCGCACCCCGCCGGGATACGGGCTCACCGCCGACGTGCTGGCCCGGGCGCACGCGCACGCCGCCCGGAGCGGCGCGGTGCTGGACCTGCGGCACGACCTTGCCGACCTGCCACCGGACCTCGACGTCGTCTACACGACCCGCTGGCAGACCACCGGCACGGCCAAGCCGGACCCCGGCTGGCGTCACACGTTCGCGCCGTTCCGGGTCACGGCGCAGCTCTGGGAGACCAGCCCGAAGGCGCTGTTCATGCACGACCTGCCCGCGCATCGGGGCGAGGAGGTCACCGCCGACGTCCTGGACGGGCCGGCGAGCATCGCGTTCACCCAGGCGCGCTTCAAGCTGCACAGCGCCATGGCCGCGCTGGAGTGGTGCTGCTCGGCCGGGCCGGCGACCGGATCCGGCGCATGACCGCAGCCGGGCCGGGCGCCACGGCGGTGGAGGACCGGGCGCCGAAAGGCGCGTGGCGCGCCAACCGCGACTTCCGGCTGCTGTGGGTGGGCGCCGGGGTGTCCACCCTCGGCATGCGGGTGGGGGCGGCGGCGTACCCGCTGCTGATGGTGTGGCACGGCGGGTCGGCGCTCGCCGCGGGTCTGGTCGGCTTCGCCGGCCTGCTGCCCCTGCTGCTGGTGCAACTGCCCGCCGGCGCGATGGTGGACCGCCACGACCGTCGCACCGTGATGATCCTCAGCGACCTCGCCGGGGCGCTGGCCGTCGGCAGCCTGGCCGTCGCGCTGCTGTTCGGCAGGCTGTGGCTGCCGCACGTGATGGCGGTCGCCTTCGTGGGCGGGTGCGCCGGGATCTTCTACCGGATCGCGGAGCGGGCCGCGGTCCGGCACGTGGTCGACACCGCGCACCTGGGCTCCGCGCTCGGGCAGTACGAGGCGCGTACCCGGGCCGCGGGGCTGCTGGGCCAGCCCGCCGGCAGCGCGGTGTTCGCGGCCCTGCGCTGGGCGCCGTTCGCCCTCAACGTGCTCGCCCACCTGATCGCCCTGACCACTCTGCTGCTCATCCGCCGGCCCCTGGGCAGCGAGCGGTCCGCGCCGGCCCGCCGGTTGCGTACGGAGATCGCCGAGGGGCTGCGGTGGTTGTGGGGGCAGCGGTTCCTGCGCTTCGCGATCGGGCTCGTGGCCGGCAGCAACGTGGTGTTCCAGTCGATCAACCTGGGGCTCGTGCTCGTGGTCCGGGACAACGGCGGGTCCCCGGCGGAACTGGGTCTCATCGGCCTGCTGTCCGGTGCCGGCGGGGTGGTCGGGGCGCTGGCCGCGGTGCGTACGGTGCGCCGGCTGAGCCCGGCGCGCGTGCTGCTGGCCACGTTCGCGGTCTGGGCGACCGCGACCGCGACCATGGCGCTCACCACCCGGGTGCCGTTGCTCGGCGCCCTGCTGGCGGTGACCAGTTGCGCGGGCGCGGTGCTCAACGTGGCCGCCGGCATCTACCAGGTTCACATCACGCCGGACGGCCTGCAGGGGCGGGTCAGCAGCGCCGCGGCCCTGCTGTCCTCCGGCGCCAACTCGCTGGGCGCGGTGCTCGCCGGGGTGGTGCTGACCGCCTGGGGGACCGGACCGACGTTCTGGTACGCCGCCGCGGCGATGACCACCATGGCCGCGCTGGCCCTCGTGACGCCCGCCGTGCGGACCGCGACCCGGACCGGCGAGGCGCCCGATAGACCGGATACCGAAGAACTATAGATGCCGTTCCCACACTGGGTCGGGCGCCTACGGAGGGAGAACGCCATGGACGCACGTGACTGGCGGCCGCGTGAGATCGGCCCCCAGGAGGGCTTCGAGGCCAGCGCGGCCGGCCTGCTCAAGTTCCTCGACCAGATCGACGTCGGCCGTGAGCTGACCGACGCCAAGGCGCTCGTCTTCCGCGGCTTCGGTGTCACGCCGGAGCAGCTCGGGGACGTGATGGACGTGCTGCTGCCCAACCGGCTGGCCTACGTGCACGGCAACTCGCCCCGCACGAAGGTCGGGCAGAACGTGTACACCTCGACCGAATACCCGGCCGAGTTCACCATCTCCATGCACAACGAGATGTCGTACGCCAGCCAGTGGCCGTCCCGCCTGCTCTTCTACTGCCAGACCGCGCCGCTGACCGACGGCGCCACCCCGGTCGTCGACGGGACCCGCTGGCTCGCCTGCCTGCGGCCCGAGATCCGGGAGCGTTTCGCCGGCGGCGTGCGCTACACCCAGAACCTGCACGGCGGCATGGGCCTGGGCCGGAGCTGGCAGCAGACGTTCGAGACCGACGACCGGGCGGTCGTCGAGGAGTTCCTCGCCCGGTCCGAGGCGGAGTGGGAGTGGAAGGCCGACGGTGGCCTGCGGGTGGTGCAGCAACGCCGCGCCACGATCCGGCACCCGGTCACCGGCGACGAGGTGTGGTTCAACCAGGCCGACCAGTGGCACGCCGCCGGCCTCGGTGACGACACCGCTGCCGCTCTCTACCAGATCCTGCCCGAGGAGGAGCTGCCGCAGAACGTCACGTTCGCCGACGGCTCGCCCATCCCCGCCGACTACATCACCGAGATCAGGGACAAGGCGCTCGCCGAGGCGGTCGACGTCGACTGGCGCGAGGGCGACCTCATGGTGATCGACAACGTCGCGGTGGGGCACGGCCGGCGCCCGTTCACCGGCCCGCGACGCATCCTCGTCGCCATGTCCGACTGATCCGACCACTCGTGAACGAAGGTGCACTGATGGACACAGCCTCCGGGTTGCGTACCCTGCCTCTGATCGTCGACGGTGACCCCGACGGGCCCGACCTGGCGACCGCGCTGCACGCCGAGCGCCCCCGGATCCGTCGCCTGCTCACCGAGCACGGCGCCGTGCTGCTGCGCGGCTTCCCGGTCGGCGGCGTCGACGGTTTCGGCCAGGCCGTCCGTGCCTTCTCCGGCGAACCCCTGACGTACGCCGAGCGGTCGTCGCCGCGCAGCGAGATCGAGGCGAGCATCTACACCTCCACCGACTATCCGCCGGAGGAGGAGATCTTCCTGCACAACGAGAACTCCTACCAGGCGTCCTGGCCGCGCCTGCTGTTCTTCTACTGCGACGTCCCGCCGTCGACCCTCGGCGCCACCCCGCTGGCCGACATCCGGCGCGTCCACGAGTCCGTCGACCCGTCCGTGCGCGAGGAGTTCGTCCGTCGCCGGTGGATGGTGGTGCGCAACTTCCACGAGCAGTTCGGTTCGTCCTGGCGCTACATCTTCAACACCGAGGACCGGGCGGCGGTCGAGGCGTACTGCCGTGGCAAGGACCTCGCGTTCGAGTGGGTCGGCGCGGACGGCCTCCGCACCCGGGCCGTGCGCGACGCGGTGCACCTGCACCCCGACACCGGCCTGCCGGTGTGGTTCAACCACATCACGTTCTTCCACCACACCACGCTGCCGGCGGAGGTGCGGGAGGGGCTGTTGGAGCTCTTCGGCGGCGAGGACCGGCTGCCCAGCAACACCTACTACGGCGACGGCGGCCGGATTCCCGACGACGTGGTCGCCCACCTGCGCGACTGCTACCGGGCGGCGTCCGTGCGCTTCGACTGGCAGGAGGGCGACATGCTCGTCGTCGACAACATGGCCGCCGCGCACGGGCGGGAGCCGTTCACGGGCAGGCGGCGCATCGCCGTGGCGATGGCGGAGGCGTACACGCCCCCCGCGGAACAGCGCAGGGTGTGACGTGGGGTCGTCGTCCACCTGGCTCCGCTCCCTGTCGCCGCGGCGGCTCGCGGCTCCCCGGCGACTGATCTGCTTCCCGCACGCCGGCGGCGCGGCCAACTCGTTCCGGGCCTGGGCCGAACTGATGCCGGCCTCGATCGAGGTCGTCGCCGTGCAGTACCCGGGCCGGCAGGACCGCTGCGGTGACCCGTACGCCGCCTCGATCGGCGACCTCGCCGACGAGATCGCCGCCGTCGTCCAGGACCGCCTGGACCGGCCGACCGCGCTGTTCGGCCACAGCATGGGGGCGACAGTCGCGTACGAGACCGCCCGGCGGTTGACGCCGCGCTTCCCGACCCCGCTGACCGGTCTGATCGTGTCCGCGCGTAAGGCGCCCACCGGCGGCGCGCCGGCCGGCCTGCCGGTGACCGACGCCCAACTGCGCGACTACGTGCGTCGGCTGGGCGGGGCCGGCGCCGGCATCGTCGACAACGACGCGATCTGGGAACTCGTCGCCCCGCCGCTGTGGCACGACCTCAACCTGGTCCGCGGCTACCGCTACGCCCCGGGGGCGCCGTTGACCTGCCCGATCGTCTCGATCGTCGGCGAGCAGGACAGCACCGTGTCGGCAGCCGACGCCGCCCGCTGGTCGGCGCACACCATCGGCTCGTACGCCGCGCACAGCGTTCCCGGCGGTCACTTCTATCTCGACAGTGACCCGGCGGGGCTGGCCCGCCTGCTGACCGCCGTCCTGGAGCCGACCGCCGCTCCGGTCACCGAAGGAGCAGACGTTGGCTGAGCGCGAGGTCCCGCTGCTCCCCCTCTCGCCCGCGCAGACCGCGGTGTGGCACGCCTGCCTGGACGATCCGGGCGGCCGTCACTTCGTCATGGCCGGCTACCTCGACTTCGCCGGCGGGCTCGACCCGGACGCGTTCCGGGTCGCCTGGCGGCACCTGCGGGCCGAGGCCGAGGTCATGCGGGTGACCATGCTCGTGGAGCGCGACGCCCGCTGGTGGCAGGTGCTCGACGACGACCCGGACCGGGAACTCGCGCTGCTCGACGTCAGCGAGGAGCCGGACCCGGAGGCGGCCGCGCAGGCGTGGATGGCCGCCGACGCGGCGGAGCCCGGCGCGGCGCCGGGGGCGGTGCTCGCCAACTGGGCGCTGATCCGCGTCGGCGCCGACCGGTACCTCTACCACCAGCGGTTCCATCACGTGCTGCTCGACGGCTTCGGCATCGCCCAGCTCACCCGGCGGCTGTCCGCGCTCTACACCGCCATCCTGGCCGGCACGCCGGCGGTGCCGGCCGTCTTCGGCCGTCTCGCCGACGTGGTCGCCGAGGACGCGGCGTACCGCGAATCAGCCGGCTACCAGGCCGACCGGGCGTACTGGCTGGACCGGTTCGCCGACCGTCCCGCGCCCACGCGGCTGGCGCCGCCCCCGTCACCGGGCCGTCGCGGCGCCGACCGGGTGCGGGTCACCGGCACGATCCCGGCCGCCGAGGTCGACCGGCTCGACCGGGCCGCCGCCGCGGCGGGGGTGGACAGCGTCACGATGATGATCGCGACCGCCGTCGCGTACCTGCACCGGGCGACCGGGGACACCGACGTCGTGGTCGCCGTGCCGCTGATCGCCCGGACGACACCGGCGGCCCGGCGGACGCCCTGCATGGTGGCGAACACGCTGCCGCTGCGTGTCCGGGTGCGCCCCGGCGACTGCCTGGTCGACCTCGCGCCCCAGGTGTCGCGGCGGTTGCGCGAGATGATGCGCCACCAGCACTACCGGCAGGAGGACCTGCATCGCGACCTGGGCCTCGACGCGCGGCGGGGTGGGCTGGTCGGCGCCATGGTCAACATCATGTCGTTCGAGGTCGAGACCGACTTCGGTGGCCGCCCGGTGTCGAGCCGCACCGTGGCCAGCCCGTCCGCCATCGACGTCTCCGTCGAGGTCCGGCGGGGCGCCCCGGACGGCGGCACCGCCATCCTGCTGGACGCCAACCCGCACAGCTACGACACGCCGACGCTGCGGGCGCACCTCGACCGGTTCCTGCGCCTGGTGAGCGCCCTCTCGGCCGCCCCGCACACCGCGTTCGGCAACGTCGACCTGCTCTCCGCGGCCGAGCGGCACGAGCTGGTGCACGAGCGGAACGCCACGGCCGCGCCGCTGCCGAGGCCGGTGACCGTCCCCGGCCGGTTCGAGTCGCGCGTCACCGCCACCCCCGACGCCCCCGCCGTGACGGCCGATGACGGCACCCTGAGCTACGCCGAGCTGAACGCCCGCGCGAACCGGTTGGCCCGGCACCTGCGGGAGCACGGGGTGGGTCCGGACACCTTCGTCGCGCTCGGCATTCCGCAGAGCACCCGCTACATCGTGGCCATGCTCGCGGTGCTCAAGGCCGGCGGCGCCTATCTGCCGGTCGACCTGGCGTATCCGCCGCAGCGGCTGGCCTACATGATCGAGGACGCCGCCCCGCAGTGCGTCCTCACCGTCGCCGACGCCGCCCACCGGCTGCCCGACGGCGTGGCGCGGCTGGTCCTGGACGATCCCGCGGTGGCGGCGGCGATCGCGCGCCACGACCCGGCCGACCTGACCGACGCCGACCGGGTCGTGCCGATCGACCCCGACGACTGCGCCTACACCATCTACACCTCGGGCTCGACCGGGCTGCCGAAGGGTGCGCTGCTGACCCACGCCGGGCTGGTCAACGTGGCGTGCGACCACGTCGACCGGATGGCGGTGGGGCCGGGGGACAGGTTCCTGCAGTTCGTCTCGCCCAGCTTCGACGTCGCCGCGCTCGACATCTGGTGCACGCTGCTGTCCGGCGCGTGTCTGGTGCTCATGCCCGCCGAGCGGTTGCGGGTCGGTGAGGATCTCGCCCGCTACGCGCGCCACCATCGGGTCACCCACACGGTGTGGCCGGCCGCGGTCGCGACCGCGCTGGGCCGCGCCGACCTGCCGGAGCTGCGCAGCCTGGTGACCGGCGGTGATCCGATCGACGCGCCCACCGTCGCCTGGTGGTCGGCCGGGCGGCGCATGGTGCACGTCTACGGCGTGACCGAGGCGTCGGTGGTCTCCACCGCCACCGACCCGCTGCGTCGGGCGGTCTCCCCACCCATCGGCCGGCCGATCCGCAACACCCGGGTCTACGTGCTCGACGACAGCCTCCAGCCGGTGCCGGCCGGCGCCGTGGGCGAGTTGTACCTCGCCGGGGTCGGCCTGGCGCGGGGCTACCGGGGTCGCCCGGCGCTGACCGCGGAGCGCTTCCTGCCCTGCCCGTTCGGCGAGCCGGGGGAGCGGATGTACCGCACCGGTGACCTCGTGCGTCACCTCCCCGACGGCAACCTGGACTTCCACGGCCGGACCGACCACCAGGTGAAGATCAGTGGTGTCCGCATCGAGCTGGGCGAGGTCCAGCAGGCGTTGGCCCGCGACGGGGCCGTCGGCGCGGCGGTGGCGGTGGTCCGGGAGGACGAGCCGGGCGAACGGCGGCTGGTCGCCTACGTCGTGCCGGCGCCCGGCGCGACGGTCGACCCGCTGGCCCTGCGCCGGGCCGCCGGGGAGTGGCTGCCGCCGGCGATGGTGCCCGCCGCCGTCGTGGTGCTGCCCGCGCTGCCGTTGAACGCGCACGGCAAGCTCGACCGAGCCGCCCTGCCCGCTCCCGACCTGGCGGCCGTGACAGGTGACCGCGAGGCGACCTCGGCCGTCGAACGAATCCTCTGCGCGGTCTACGCGGAGGTGCTCGGCCTGCCCCGGGTCGGCGTCGACGACCGCTTCTTCGACCTGGGCGGCAACAGCATCATGGTGCACCGGCTGGTGACCCGTGCCCGCGACGCCGGCGTCGAGATCAGCACCCGGGACGTCTTCACCGAGCTGAGCCCGGCCGGCCTGGCCGCCGTCGCGAGCCCGACGGCCGCCACGCGGCAGCCGGTCCGCTCGGCCGTCGTGGAGGTCGCGCCGGACCGGCTCGCGGACCTGCGCCGACGTCATCCCGGCCTGCTCCGGGTGCTGCCCGTGTCACCGTTGCAGACCGGTTTCCTGCTGCACTCGGCGTTCGCCGCCGCCGGCGCGGACATCTACAGCGCTCAGCTCACCCTCGACGTGGAGGGTCCGCTGGAGGTCGAGCGGCTGGCCGCGGCGCTGCACACGGTGCTGGACCGGCACGCCGCGCTGCGGACCGCATTCCTCCTCGACGAGCTGTCCGAACCGGTGCAGCTCGTCTGCCGCACCCCACCGGTCGCGCCGGTCGAGGTGGACCTGCGAGGCACGGATGCGTCGCGTCGCGCCGCCGAGGCGGACCGGCTCGCCGGGGAGGACCGTCGGCGGGGATTCGACCTGACCGACCCGCCGCTGGTCCGGCTCCTCGTCCTGCGCCTGGGCGACGACTCGTTCCGCATCGTGCTGACCGGGCACCACATCGTGCTCGACGCCTGGTCGACGGCCGTCCTGCTGCGGGAGCTGCTGGACGCGTACGACCAGCCGGGGGAGGACGCCGCGCTGCCTCCCGCACCGGACTACGAGGACTACCTGGCCTGGCTCTCCGACCAGGACCGCGATCGGGCCGGCAAGGCGTGGCACCAGGCGCTCGACGGCTTCGCCGGGCAGACGCTCGCCGCGCCGTGGGTCGCCGTGGACGCGACCGCCCCGCAACTGCGCGTGAGCCGGACGCTCGGCGCCGACGAGACGGCGCGGCTCACCGCCCTGCTGCGCCGGCACGGGCTCACGCTGCACACCGCCGTCGAAGGGCTGTGGGCGCAGGTGCTCGCCGAGCTGACCGGGTCGACCGACGTCGTGTTCGGCACGTCCGTGTCGGGCCGGGACCCGCGCGTGCCCGGCGTCGAGTCGATGGTCGGACTCCTGACCAACACCATTCCGGTACGCGTCAGCCTGCACCCCGGCGAACCGACCCTCGACCTGCTGCACCGCGTCCAACGCGAGCAGGCCGAGCTGCTGCCCTACCAGTTCCTCGGGCTGGCCGACATCCAACGGGCCTGCGGGCACCGCGACATGTTCGACACCACCACCCTGACGCTCGACCACGAGGTGACCGCGGCGGCCGCCGACGCCCGGCTGCGGGACCTGACGGTGCACGCCGTCACCGCCCACGAGGGCACCCAGTATCCGCTGCGTTTCGCGGCGGTCCCCGGCCCGGAGCTGCGGCTGATGCTCAACCACCGGACCGACGCGTTCACCGGGGCCGAGGCGGCCCGGCTGCTCGATACCGCGTACACCCGCCTGGTGGGGCTGGTGCGTGAGCCGGCCCCCGTCCCGCCGGGCGCCACGGACCATGGACGACCGGAGCGTGCCGCATGACCGCGACCGCGGAACCCGCCGAGGACATCACGCTGCTCGCCGACCGGATGGGCCGCGAGGACCCGTACCCGCTGCTGCACCGCATGCGGCGGGCCTCGCCGTACGTCGCACTGCCCGGGCTGGTCCTGGCCGGCACGCACGAGGTCTGCTCGACGGTGCTGCGTGACCCGACCATGAGCAGCGAACGGCAGTGGGCGACGCTGGCGCCGGCCGCGCGCGGTCCGCGCACCCGGAACTTCCTGCACCTCGATCCGCCTGACCACACCCGGCTGCGACGGCTGGTCAGCAAGGCGTTCACGCCGCGGGTGGTCGCCACCCTGGAGCCGCGGATCCGCCGGTTGACCGACGACCTGGTGACCGCCGCCGCGGCGCGGGGCTCGATGGAGGTCGTCGCCGACCTGGCCTACCCGCTGCCGCTGCGGGTCATCTGCGAGCTGCTCGGCGTGCCGCTGGCCGACCAGCAGCTCGTGCAGGAGTGGTCGGCGCGGTTGTCCGAGGCGTTGGAGCCACCGATTCCCGGGCTGGTGGGTCCCGCCGTCTCACGGGAGGCGGCACGCGCGCGGACCAGCTTCATCGCATACTTCCAGGCGCTGATCGCCGACCGGCGGCGCGCGCCGCGCGACGACCTCGTGTCACACCTGGTCGCGGTCGAGGACGCCAGCGACCGGCTCGACAGCAGCGACATCCTCGCCACCTGCATCCTGCTGATCAACGCGGGCCACGAGACCACTGTCAACCTCATCGCGAACGGGGTGCTGGCACTGCTGCGCCACCCCGCGCAGCTCGCCGCGTTGCGTGCCGAGCCCGGTCTGGCGGCCGCGACGGTCGAGGAGGTGTTGCGCTACGACGCGCCGGTGCAGATCACCAGCCGGGTAGCCCGGCACGACACCAGGCTCGGCGACGCCGAGGTGTCGGCCGGCGACATGGTCGTCCTGCTGCTCGGCGCCGCGAACCGGGACCCCGCGGTCTATCCGGACCCGGACCGGTTCGACATCCGCCGCCGGAACCCGGCACCTCACCTGGCGTTCTCCGCCGGGCCGCACTTCTGTCTGGGCGCCGGGCTGGCCCGGCTGGAGGCGCAGATCGCGCTGAGCGCGGTCACCGACCGGTTGCGGGAGCCGCGGCTCCGCGCGGGAGGCATCTCGTACAAGGCGAACCTCAGCCTGCGTGGGCCGCAGGTGCTGACCGTGGACTTCGACGATGTCCTGGCGCCGCGCCGGGACGGCCAGGAGGCAGACAAGTGAGCGACCTGACGACAGCGCCCGACGTGGTCACCCGGTTCCGGACGCACGTCGACGCCACCCCGGAGCGGCCGGCCGTGCTCCACGTGACGGACGTGGACGCGCCCGACGGGTTCCGGACCTGGACGTACCTGCGGTTGGACCGCGAGGCGCGGCGGGTGGCCGTGCACCTGCGGCGGAGCTGTCCCGCGGGCAGCCGGGTGTTGCTGCTCCACCCGGTGGGCCTGTCGTTCGTGGCCGCGTTCCTGGGCTGCCTGTACGCCGGCGTGATCGCCGTCCCAGCGCCGCTGCCCGGCCAGTTCCCGCACCAGCGTCGCCGGCTGCGGGGCATCGCGGTGGACTCGGCGGCGGTGGCCGTCCTGACCGACGACGCGAACCGGGCCGCGGTGACCGACTGGGTGACCGGCGCCGACGGGATCGATGCGGCGGTGGTGGTCACCGACGTCCTCGACGACGTGGACCCGGACGCCTGGACCGCGCCGCCGATCGACCGGGACACGATCGCCCTGCTGCAGTACACCTCCGGGTCGACAGGCGACTCCAAGGGCGTCATCCTGACGCACGGCAACCTGCTGACCAACATGGACGGCTACATCACCTCGATCGGCCTGACCGCGGACCTGGTATCCGGGGGTTGGCTCCCGCTCTACCACGACATGGGGCTGAGCGGGCAGTTGATGCCGGCGCTGATGATGGGCAGCCACGCGGTCCTGCTCGACCCGATGGCGTTCGTGCGTCGGCCCGACACCTGGCTCCGGGCGATCGACCGCTTCGGGGTGGGTGTCTCCTACGGCCCGAACTTCGGCTACGACCTGTGCGCCCGCAAGGTGACCGACGTGCAGGTCGAGGGGGTGGACCTGTCCCGGTGGCGCTTCGCGATCAACGGATCGGAGCCGATCCAACCCTCGGTCATGGCGGCCTTCGCCAAGCGTTTCGCCGCCCACGGCTTCCGTGAGGCGACGTTCACGCCGTCCTACGGTCTCGCCGAGGCTGTCGTCTACGTGTCCACCAACGGCGACCGGCCGCCGCTGGTCCGGGCGGTCGACGCGGAACGGCTCGAACACGGCGAGTTCGTCGAGGCCCGGGAGGGACAACCGATCCGCAACGTGGTCGGCTGCGGCACCCCCATCGGGTACGACGTGCGGATCGTCGACCCGGCCACGGGCGCGCCGGTGGGGCCGGGTCGGATCGGTGAGCTGTGGTTGCGCGGGCCGAGCGTGTCGCCCGGGTACTGGGGGCGGACGGAGGCCACCGAGCGGACCTTCCGGGCGGTGACCGCGGACGGCGAGGGCGGGTTCCTGCGTACCGGGGACCTGTGCGCGGTCGAGGACGGCGAGCTGTTCGTGGTCGGCCGGATCAAGGAGATGATGATCGTCAACGGTCGCAACATCTACCCGCACGACATCGAGCACGAACTGCGGTCCCACCACCGTGAACTCGCCGGCTCCCTCGGTGCCGCGTTCGGCGTGCCCAGGCTGGACGACGCGCACGAGCAGGTCGAGGACGTGGTGGTGACCCACGAGGTCCGGGGGGTGCCGGGGGAGCGGTTGCCGGAGCTGGCCGGCGCCATGCGGCACACCGTCAGCCGGGAGTTCGGCGTCCGGGTGGGTGCGGTCGTGCTGCTGCGTCCCGGAACCACCCGACGCACCACCAGCGGCAAGATCCAGCGCGGCGAGATGCGGCAGCTGTACCTGGCGGGTGACCTCGCCTCCCTCTACGAAGACCGACTGTGACGTCCCTACGGGAAAAGGGGAATGCCTTGTCCGATCCGACTACGTCCACCGCCACCGAGCCGGACCTGGAGAACCTGCACGTCTGGGTGCGGCACTGCGCCGCCTCCTTCGTCCGCCGGGAGCCCGGCGACATCGATCCCGCCGTGCCGCTGTCCTCGTACGGCCTGGACTCGGTCGCCGCGGTGTCGATGATGGTCGAGCTGGAGAACCACCTCGGCTTCGAACTCGACCCGAACCTCATGTGGGACCACCCGACGGTGGACGCGCTGACGGAGGCGCTGCGGAAGGAGGCCACCGCGCGGCGCTGAGACCCGGATCGGGCAACGGGACGTCGCGCGGCGACGTCCCGTTGCTCTGCGGTCAGGCGCCGACGGCCTCGCCGATCACCACGCAGGAGATGGTCAGCTTTTCCTCGCGGGCTCGCTGCTCGCTGTGCCCGGTCATCGGGAACGTGTAGGTGCTCAGCGGCCGGACGCCGCACTCCCGGGTGAAGGCGAAGAACTCCTCGGGGGTGCGCCAGAGGTAGATGTGGTCCGGCGAAGGGCTGTTGACCGGCACGTTGAGGAAGATCCGTCCCCGTTCGCTCATCAGCTTGAGCAGTGACGTCAGCACTCCGGCGGGGTCCTCGACGTGCTCGAGCACTTCGCTCGCCACCACCAGGTCGAAGGTGCCGTCGAGCGGGCCGGAGCGGATGTCGTGGCAGACCAGGGACGTCTCGCGCGCGCCCAGCGCGGCGAGGTTGCGCCGGGTGTGCCGCAGCGCGGACTCGCTGATGTCCCAGCCCGCGACCTCGCCGGTGACGACCTCCGCGGCGAGGGAGAGCAGCAGGCCGTGCCCGGGACCCACCTCGAGCAGCCGTTCACGGTCGCCGCCGCGGCGCCGCAGGAACTCGTGCTGGTAGACCTCGTCGACCCGGGCGTGATTGGTCCACAGAATGTGCGACAGAAGCAATCCCTGCTGGTAATAGGTCATGTAGGGGTCGTTCAGCAGGCCCGATTCCCAGACCTCGTCGACCGAGGTGAATCGGTAGCGACCGTGCCGGCGGAAGAACAGTTGCTCACCGGTCAGTCGCCGGCAGGCCCACCGGTATCCGGCGATCACCTCGTCGAGTTCGCCGGCGGTGAGCACGGCGATCCGACGGGCCACGGCCTCGGCGGCGGCGAGCTGTTCGGGGGACTCCTCGGCGAAGCGTTGTGCCAGGAAGGCGGCGTGTTCAGGCCAGATCTCGGTGACCCGGGTGACGATGTCGGTCAGCGCGCCGCCGGAAGGAAGGGGGATGGTGCTGGTGAGGGACATGGTTTTTCCCTGTTGGCTGATCGTCAATTCGGTCGGCCGACGCTAACACCGGCGATCCCGGTCGGGTGGGGCTCGCCATTTGTTTGGACAGGGCCGCGATAAATAGGGCCAACATAGGTTGATCATCGATGCGGGGACTAGAACCATACCGTCGCTCTCGGGCTCCTCCGGGGCGATGCGGGACGGCGGGGCCGGTGGCGTGCGACGCCCGTACGGGGTGGCGGGCCGCGGGTCGGCGGGGTCGGGTCGGGAGCTTTCGGCGATCGGAGGTTTGGCATCGCAATCGCGGCGGGCATGTGCAATAATTTCTTGGCATGAGCCCTAGGGAGTCTGCATGGACACGGAGGCGATGACGGGCGACGGCCTGCTCCGAGTGTTGGCGGCCCTGGGCAATCCGCATCGCCTGCGCGTCATCGCCGCCCTGGTCAAACGCACCACCTATGTCAGCGAACTCGCGCGAGAGCTCGAGATCAGCCGCCCGCTCCTGCAGGTGCACCTGCGCAAGCTGGAGGGTGCCGGGCTGGTCACCTCGACACTCAAGCTCTCCGACGAGGGCAAAGCGATGAAGTTCTACGAGGTGACCAACTTTTCACTGCAGCTCGATCCGAGCGTGATCGCCACCGCATCGAAGACACTCAGCGGCCTGACGGAGGAGCCCGGACAGGCGGAGAAGGGGAACGGATAATGGACTACCAGCCGACACCGGACGACTACACCTGGCCGGCCACGGCGGCCATCATCGGCCTCTTCATCCTGGTCACGGCCGTCGTGACGGTCCTCATCTGGCACCGCTCCGCAACCATCCGCGCCAAGGCCCAACTCGTGCGGGAGCAGGAGTACCGCCAGCTCGCCGAGGGCGCCGTCGCCGCCCAGGAGCGCGCCGACCGGCACCTCACCGAGATCAACTCTCAGCTGCAGGAGGTACGCGGCAGGCTCGACTCCTTCGAGCGGATCCTGAAGGAAGTCGAGTAACAGAGCCCCGAGAGCCGGCCCTCCCGTCGCCGGCCCCCGGTCCCCTCGGTACCGCCCCACCCCACAACGGAGTTCCGCGCTCGCGGGACCGCCGTCGATCGCCCCTGCCCAGATATGCCCCGGGATAGCTTCACCACCGAGGAAGGAAACGCCCGCATGACCAGCTCGAAAGACCCGGTCACCACAGAGCGGCCGCGGCGCGCGCCGTTCGTCGAGCGGATCGTGATGTGGTCCGTGCGCCACCGCCTCCTGGCGATCGGCGGTTGGTTCGCCGTCGTAATCATCGGCCTGCTGGCGGGCGTGCTCGTCACCGGCGACGAGGCCCGCACCACCGACCCGGGCGAGGCCGGCCGCGCCCAGCGGGTCATCCGCGCCGAGCGTGCCGACGAACAGATCCGGGAGAACGTCCTCGTCCAGGGCAAGAACGGCGAGTCGTTCACCGACCCGAAGGTGCGGCAGGCCACCGAGGACGTCGTGAACACCCTGCGCGGCCTGAACGGCCAGGTGACGGACATCCGCTCGCCGCTCGACCCGGCCGCCGGCCGCCTGGTCTCCCCGGACGGGCGTTCCGGTCTGGTGTCCTTCCAGATCGCCACGCCGGTGGAGAACATCCCGAGAAACTTCGACGAGTCGGCAGCCGCGATCGAGAAGGTGGCCGGACGGCACTCGGACGTCCGGGTGCTCCAGGCCGGCGACATGAGCATCACCGCGGCGGCCAACGGCGCCTACGACGACGACTTCCGCCGGGCGGAGATCATCACCCTGCCGGTGACGATCGTGATCCTGCTGATCGTCTTCGGCGCGCTCGTCGCGGCCGGCATCCCGCTCCTGCTGTCGCTCACCGCGGTGCTGGCCACCCTGGGTCTGCTCCAGGCGATCGGCCACTGGATGCCGGTGAACAGCACGGTCGCCTCGATGGTGCTGCTGATCGGCATGGCCGTCGGCATCGACTACTCGCTGTTCTACCTACGCCGGGAACGGGAGGAACGGCTGGCGGGCCGCAACGTCGTCGAGGCGTTGCGCATCACCGCCCGGACCTCCGGTCACGCCGTGGTGGTCTCCGGGCTCACCGTGATGCTGTGCCTCGCCGGGCTCTTCCTGTCCGGCATGGACGTCTTCAACGGCGTCGCCGTCGGCACCATCCTGGTGGTCGGGCTCACCGTGCTCGGCTCGGTGACGCTCCTCCCGGCGATGCTGGCCCTGCTCGGGCACCGGGTGGACCGCGGCCGGCTGCCCTGGCTGAGCCGCCGCCGCACCGCGGCCGCCGAATCCCGGGTGTGGTCGCGCGTCGCCGGCGGCGCGGTGCGGCGTCCGCTCCTGTGGGGCGGGCTCGCCACCCTGCTCCTGCTCCTGCTGGCGGCGCCCGCGGCGCACCTGAAGCTGCGCGATCCGTCCCTGACCGACAGCCTTCCCCGCAGCCTGCCGGCGGTCGACGCGGTGGCCCGCATCGAGGAGGCGTTCCCGGGTGGGCCGAGCCCGGCCCAGGTCGTCGTCTGGGGCGACAAGGTCGACAGCCCGGAGGTCAGGGCCGCCGTCGAGCGGCTCGGCACCGAGGTCGCCTCCCGTCCGGCGCAGTTCGGCACCACGCTGTCCACCGCCCAGGTCGGCAACGCGCTGATCGTGAAGGTGCCACTGGCCGGCACCGGGACGGACGAGGTGTCGAACAAGTCCCTGGCGACCCTGCGCGAGGACCTGCTCCCCGCCACCGTCGGCGCGGTCGACGGCGTCCAGGTCGCGGTGGCGGGCGACACCGCCGTGGCGCACGACTTCGCGGCGGCGCTGAGCGGGCGTACCCCGTGGATCTTCGGTCTGGTGCTGGCGCTGGCCTTCGTGCTGCTGACCGTCACGTTCCGGTCGCTGACCATCCCGGTGGTCTCGATCCTGTTCAACCTGCTGTCCATCGGCGCCGCCTACGGCGTCATCACCTGGGGTTTCCAGGACGGGCACCTGGCCTCCCTGCTCGGCTTCACCAGCTATGGCGGCGTCGTCAGCTGGCTGCCGTTGTTCATGTTCGTCATCCTGTTCGGACTGAGCATGGACTACCACATCTTCATCCTGAGCAGGGTCCGCGAGCGATGGCTCGCCGGCGCGGATCCCAAGACGGCGGTCACACGCGGGATCTCCAGCAGTGCCGGCGTGGTCACCAGCGCGGCGGTGATCATGGTCGCGGTGTTCTGTATCTTCCTGACCCTCACCGCGGTGGAATACAAGATGCTCGGGGTCGGCATGGCGGTGGCCGTCCTGATCGACGCGACGGTCGTCCGAGGGGTGCTGCTGCCGGCCGTGCTCTCCCTGCTGGGTCGGGGCGCCTGGGCCTTCCCCGGCCGGCGGGACGACCGGCGGCCGCAGCCGGAGGCCGAGGCGACCGTCCCGACCGTGGACGGCTCCGATCCGGACGTCGCGGTGAGCACGGCGGGGCCGCAGCGATGAACCAACCGCCTCGCTTCGCCGTGGTCTCCGGAGTGCAGGTCCGGGGCGTCCTGCAGGGTCGGGAGGACGTCGTCACCCGTATCGTCGAGTCCGCCTACCGGCTGCACGGCACCGCGCAGACCATCAACCCCGATTCCTACTTCCTGCGGTTCCCGCAACGTCCGGCCGACCGCATCATCGCGTTGCCCGCCTCGGCCGGCGGTCACGTCAACGTGCACGGCATCAAGTGGATCTCCAGTTTCCCGGACAACACGGAGCACGGTCTGCCCCGGGCGTCCGCGGTGACCATCCTGAACGATCCGGAGACCGGGTACCCCTTCGCCTGCATCGAGGGTTCGATCATCAGCGCGGCCCGGACGGCGGCGTCGGCGGCGCTGGCGGCGATGCAGTTGAGCACCCGCCGGGGCTCCGTCCCCCGGCGGGTCGGGTTCGTGGGCGCCGGCCTCATCGCCCGATACATCCACACCTACCTGGAGCGCAACGGCTTCGTCTTCGACGAGGTCGGCGTGCACGACACGCTCCCGGACAACGCCGAGCGGTTCCGCAGGTACCTGGAGCGGACCCGGTCCGCGCCCGGCCGGGTGTACGCGGACGTCGACTCCCTGCTCCGCGCCAGTGACCTCGTCGTCTTCGCCACCGTGACGGGCAGCCCGCACGTCACCGACCCGGCGCTCTTCCAGCACAACCCGCTCGTGCTGCACGTATCGCTGCGGGATCTGGCGCCGGAGATCATCCTCTCCGCGTTCAACGTGGTCGACGACATCGATCACTGCCTCAAGGCGGGCACCTCACCGCATCTCGCCGAGCAGCGTGCCGGCAACCGTGACTTCATCGCCGGCACGCTCTACGACGTGGTGACGGACAACCTCGAGATACCGGCGGACCGGCCGGTGATCTTCTCACCGTTCGGTCTCGGCGTCCTCGACCTGGCCGTCGCCCGGTACGTCTACGACGAACTGGCGGGCGAGGGTGTGTTGCACGAGATCGTCGACTTCTTCGACGAGCTGAAGCGGTACGGCTGAGGTCAGTATCGCCCGGGGGTCGGCACCAACGACGGTGCCGGCCCTCCGGCCTGCACCGTCCGCCGCGCGTACCAGGCCGGCGAGTGGGCGTCGAGGCGGGTGCGGGGGACCGGGGTGCTCAGGGTGGGCAGGTCGTTCGTCGGCTCCTGCAGCCGGTCGTGCGCGAAGAGGCGGACCAACTGGTGGACCCGGTAGCGGCATCCGCCGCTGTCGTCGAGGCTGGCCAGGTCCAGCATCCGGACGTCGACGAGGCCCTCGGCGAGGTGCTCGGCCTCGGCCTCGGTGACACCGAGCAGGGTCGCGACGGTGGCGGAGGTGAACGAGTCCAGTCCGGCCGTCGCCAGGCGCAGCAGGGCGAGCCGCTGGATCGCCCCGAGCCGCTGGAAGCTGCGTTCGAGGCTGGCGCGTAGATCGAGGTCGCCGACCCGCAGGGAGTCCAGCAGATCGTCCGTGAGCCGGTCGGCGAGGTGCGTCAACGTCCAGTGTGGTCTGCTCACCAGACGGATTCCGGCGATCCGCACGGCCAGGGGCAGCGAGCCGCACAGCTCGACGATCCGTCGCGCGGCCTCCGGTTGCGCGTCGACCCGCTCCGTACCGACGATCCGGCGGAGGAGGTCGAGCGCCTCCTCCGGGGAGAACGGTGTGAGTGACACGGTGTGCTGACCGGCCGCGATGCTCAGGAAGGGCCGGGAGGTCACCATCGTTCGGCAGTGCACGCCACCCGGGAGCAGCGCCCGGATCTGGTTGGTGTCGGCGGCGTCGTCGAGCATCAGGAGGACCCGGCGGTTCGCCAACAGGCTGCGGTAGAGGTGCGTGCGCTCCTCGAGGGACCGTGGCAGCGGCTCGGCCGCACCGAGCGCGCGGAGCAGGACGGCGAGCGCCTCCCCGGTCGGCAGCGGCGCGTGCGTGCTGCCCCGCAGCTCCAGGAAGATCTGGCCGTCCGGGAAGTCGTCGGCACACATGTGCGCGGCCCGGACCATGAGCGCGGTCTTGCCTACCCCGCCCATGCCGGTGACCACGAGCGTCGAGTGCTGCGGCTGGTCGGCGGCGCCGCGGCGCAGCAGGCGGGTGGCCTGGCGCAGGGCGTCGGGATGACCCACGAAGTCCTGGGTGTCAGCCGGGAGCATCGCCGGAACCGGTTGGCCGACGTCGATCGGCTCGGTGCTCGCGGGCGGCGCCGGCTGCGGAGCCCGGTCGCCGTCGGCGTGCAGCAGCAACTCGTACGCGGATCGCAGGGTGGGGCTCGGGTCCACGCCGAGCTCCTCCTGCAACAGCCGACAGCCCTGGTAGTAGACGTCGAAGGCTTCGGCCTGCCGGTCGGACCGGTGCAGCCCGGTCATCAGCTGGGCGCGGAAACGCTCGCGCAACGGATGCGCGCCCACGATGCTGATGAGTTCCGGCAGGATCTCGCGGTGGCGGCCCAGCGCGAGGTCGGCGTCGATCCGGGCCGCCAGTGCCTCGATCCGGACCTCCTCGATGCCCGGCCGCTCCCGTTCGCCCAAGGGAGCGCTGACGTCGGCGAGGGTGGGGCCGCGCCAGAGGCCGAGCGCGGACCGGAGCAGGTCGGCTGCCTGCTCGTGCTCGCCTCGCTGCAGGGCCGCCCGCCCGGCGCGGTGCCGGCGCTCGAACTCCCGGTAGTCGAACCAGGCTGATCCGACGGTCAGGACGTAGCCGGTGCCCTGCCGGGCGATGCGAGCTGACCGGCCGAGTTGCCGGCGCAACTGCGAGGCGTACGTGTAGATCTGGGCCTGGTAGGTCGCCGGCGGCCGGCTTCCCCACAACATCTCGCTGAGGGTGCTGTCGGACAGGACTCGTTCACCAGCGAGCAGCAGTGCGGCCAGGAAGGTGCGTTGCTTCGAACCCTTGAGGCCGATCTCCGTGGTGCCGGAGAGGACCTTGACGGGTCCGAGGATGCGGATCTCCATGGTGCGGCTCCTTGACGGCGCGCATCGTCCCGGCGGCGGCGCGACTGCGCGGCCAGCCGGGCAACAGGGCGGGCAGGCTCGGATGTGCGAATGGGTGGGGTCCCGTCGCGAGGCGAACGGGACCGAATGTCACCTGGTGTGCTGGGGAGAGCCTGCTCGCCGCGGCGCGGTACGGACACCCCGATCGCCGATTCGGCACCGCGATTGAGGCGCGTCAAAGCGCAAAGTCAATGGCGCAAGCATATTTCCAACCCCCGTTGGTTCGGCGAAGAACATCGCACGCGGCGCCAGCATACACGAGAAGATACGGAGGAACTACCTTGCGCTCATGCCGTCGGGGGGATGCGGATCGCCTTTCATCGGGCGCGGCTTAAGCCGTCTTGGGGCGGGATGCCCGGCATGTCGCGCCGCGCTGCCGCGTGTTCGGCGCGGACCGGATTCCTCTTCCGGCCCAGGTCAACCGCGTTGGTGGGCCCCCGAGGAGCGGCCTTTCGCGCATTTACCTCATTGATGCCGCCGGGGCGACCCGACTCTCGGTTTTCGCCTTCGACCGGCCCCGGGAGCGTGCACTTTATCGCGACCGCCTCGACTGCGTTCGACCTGTGCAGACGGCCGTTTCGGAGCGCTTGTCACGCGGGTTGCCCGAGTCAGATATGCGGCAGGGGTAGGCGTCCGTATTCGCCCGGACGGTTCGGGTCGGCGTCCGGCTCGCGGGGGGCATCCGCCGGCCCGGCCGGGTGTGGTTCCGAATCAGCCCCGTCCTCCCGCTGTCGCCTGGCCTCAGGGGGTGTGCCGGCGGCCAGGGCGAGCCCGACGGCGTGGTCGAGCGTCGCGGCGGCCACCTCCGCCGGTGCGAGCTCATCGAGCAGCGCCGCCACCCGGCGTAGTTCCGCACCGACACGTAGCGGGTGGGTTTCGGTCAGTAGGGCGGCGATCCCGGCGGCCAGGGACGGGTCGGCACCACCACGGCACGGATGGCGGGGGCACGGCTCCGCCGTGGGCGTGTCGGTAGCCTCATGCCTGGTCACCACGCAGCCATCCTGCCGAGACGGCCTATATTCGGCCGATATCGCGGTGGCACCCGGCCTGTTCTGTTCGGGAGGGGTTACCCACCCGTCCGTCGCCGACCCGCCCCGAAGGACCCGCGTCGAGTGACCCGATCACCGCGTCGTTGGTCGGCACCCGACCGGTCGAGGTGCCCGACAGGGCGTCAGCTTCCGACGCACGCGGCGGTGGCTCCGCCGCCGGTTCCGCTGCCCTGGAATCCGAAGGTGGTGGACTGTCCGGCGGCCAGCCGGCCGTTGTAGCTCTGATTCGCGACGGTGACCGTCCCGCTGGTGCCGCTGGCGACGCCGTTCCACACCGAGGTGATCGACGCTCCGCCCGGCAGGCCGAGCGTGACCCGCCAGCCGGTGAGCGCGGTGGTGCCGGCGGTGACGTCGACCC
The DNA here is from genome assembly GCF_044455315.1 of Micromonospora sp. NPDC051300. Taxonomy (NCBI): domain Bacteria; kingdom Bacillati; phylum Actinomycetota; class Actinomycetes; order Micromonosporales; family Micromonosporaceae; genus Micromonospora; species Micromonospora sp. NPDC051300. Next base: position 57,271 of record NZ_JBITEP010000023.1, read on the forward strand.
TTGCCACGAATCCGCCGTTCCACTGGTCCTGCACCGTGTAGACCGCGGTGCAGGCGGGGGAACCGCCGGGCGACGGGCTGGTGGGCGGTGGGGTGGTGGGTGGCGGGCCGTCGTCGAGCGTCAGGTTCTTCTGTCGGACGGTCCACTGGCTGTGGCACAGACCGCAGTCCGCGCCGACGAAGGCGCGCCCTGCGGTGGTGTCGCCCTTGAGGCGCCACTTGAGGTAGAGCACGGCCACCCGGCCGAACTCGCCGCCGTTGGGCTGGTCGTAGGTGCCGCCGTGCCCGACGTCGAGGTTGCCCATGAACGCCGGCAGCCCGGCCGGTAGCTTGCCCCAGTCGTCCATGGCGTTCGGGTAGGCGATGTCACCGGGACCGCCGACGAAGTAGGCGATCGGCTTGGTCAACCGCCGGAGCTGGTAGTCGTCGGCATCGTTGAGCAGGCCGCTGCTGAAGATGCCGGTCGTGGTGACCCGTGGGTCGGCGGAGACGGCGTACGCCTCCAGGCCGCCGCAGGAGAAACCCGCGACCGCGATCCGGGACGGATCGAGGCGGTTGTAGTACTTGCTGGCCGGCCGGGAGTTCTCCGCCACGGCCCAGTCGATGGACTGGGTGAGCATCTGCGAGGTGGTGGAGCCGGAGCCGTTCGGCGCGCCGCTGGCGATGGCGAGGAAGCCGTGGGAGGCGATCTCGCGGAGGAAGGTGCCCTGGGAGAGGCCGTTGGCCGAGCAGCCGCCGTTGCCCCACACGACGATGGGGAGGCGATCGGTCGGGAGCGTCTGGGGCCGGAAGATGGTGTGGTTGGCCAGGGTGGTCGAGGTCTCGTAGTCGGCGGGGTAGGGGCCGGAACCGCCTGTCGCGGCATCGGCCGGCGTGCCGCCGAGCGCCATGACCACGGAGGTGAGCGGCAGCACGACGGCCGCCAGACCCACGAAGACCTTCGATGTCCGTCTCATGCGCCCTCCCGTGGGTGGCGCCGTCGCGCCGCCTGCGGCCACTATCGCCATCACATCGAGATCAGTCAATTGAATGCTCGGCTGTCGGGACGCGTTCACCCCGCGCCGGCGTGACCCGCCGGCATCGGGGCGGCCAGCTTGCCGCGCGGGCGGTCGGCGTCCGGATGGCGCAGCTCGTCGAAGATCACCAGCGCCTCTCGCCAGGCCCGGCGCGCGGCGTCGAGGTCACCGGCGGCCCGCAGGGCGTCGCCGAGGTTGTCCAGCACCTCCGCCTCGTCGTACCGGTCGCCGAGTTCCCGGTGCAGCGCCAGCGCCCGCCGGTAGCAGTCCGCGGCCCGGTCGTGGTCGCCGAGACCGTGCCGGACGAAGCCGAGACTGTCCCAGGTCAACGCCGCGCCGTGCCGGTCGCCGGTCTCCTCGTGCACCCGCAGGGCCGCCCGGCAGCAGCGTAGCGCCGCCTCCGGCTCGCCCAGCCTGGCGTGCATCCAGCCCAGATTGTTGAGCGCCTTGGCCTGCCCGACCCGGTAGCCGCCGGCCCGGTACAGGTCGAGGGCCAGCCGGGTCTCGTCGAGGGCCGCCCGTAGCCTGCCCTGCCGCGCCAGCACCCAGCTCACCCCGAGGTGCGTGTGCGCGCGGCCGGTGTCGTCGCCCATCTCCCGATACAGCTCCAGGTCGCGCCGGTAGTGCCGGTGTGCCGCCTCGTGCTCGCCCGACCAGGTGCAGGCGATGGCGAGCCCCCGGTGCGCCAGCGCCTGACCGGCCAGGTCGCCTCGGCGCAGGGCCGCGGCCAGGGCGGTCCGCTGCGCGGCGGCCAGCTCCGCCCAGTGCCCGCTGCGATCGAGGTACGTGGTGAGGGCCGCCGCCAGCGTCCACGCGTGCCGGTCCAGGCCGGTGCTCGCCGCCCGCTCCACGCACGCCAGCAGGACGTGGTGCTCGGCGGCGAACCAGGCGGTCGCCCACGCGTGCTCCGGGTGGTCGCCCACCGTCACGCCCGGCGCGGGCGGCGGCAGCGCGGCCGGCCGCGCCAACCGGTACGGGTCGAGCAGGTGGTCCGCCGCGTGCGAGGCGTGCAGATAGTGGTCGAGCAGGCGGCGCCGGGCCGCTTCCCGCTCGGCCGGGGGGTCGGTGCCGTGGCACAGCTCCGAGGCGTACGCGCGGAGCAGGTCGTGCATCGCGTAACGGCCGGGTGCCCGCTCGGTGAGCAGGTGCGCCCGGGTGAGAGTGGCCAGCAGCGGGCCGACCCGGGCCGGTGGCCGGCCGACGAGGCTGGCCACCGCCTCCCGCCCGGCGTCCGGGCCGGGATGCAGACCGAGCAGCCGGAACAGGGTGGCCGAGTCGGCGTCCAACGCCCGGTACGACCAGGAGAAGACGGCCCGTACGTCGGTCGCCGGGTCGCCGGTGGCCAGCGCGGTGAGCCGATCGGGGTCGGTGTCCCGCAGCTCGGCGGCCAGTGCCCCCAGCGGCACGTCGGGCTGCCCGACCGCGCGGGCCGCGACGACGGCCAGCGCCAGCGGCAACCCGGCGCAGCGGCACACGATCTCGTCCAACGCGGCCGCCTCGCGCCCGGCCCGACCACGACCGAGCCGACCGGCCAGCAACTCCCGGGCCTCGGCCGGCGGGAGCAGGTCCAGCGTCACCGGGTGTGCCCCGTCGCTGACCACCAGGCCGGTGAGCCGGTTGCGGCTGGTCACCACGACCAGGCTGCCCGCGGATCCCGGCAGCAGCGGCCGCACCTGCTCCTCGTCGCGGGCGTTGTCGAGCAGCACCAGGATCCGGCGGCCGGCGACCAGGGTTCGGAACAGGGCGGCCCGCGCGAGCAGGTCCTGTGGCATCCGCTGGGGCGGCACGTGCAGCGCCTCCAGGAAGCCGCGCAGCGCCTCACCGGGCGGCATGGCCCGACCGTCGAGGTCGAACCCGCGCAGGTTGACGTAGAGCTGCCCGTCCGGGTAGCGGTGCGCGACCCGGTGGGCCCAGTGCACCGCGAGCGTGGTCTTGCCGACCCCGGCGGTCCCGGCGATGGCGGAGATGACCACCGCCCGGCCCGGAGCACCCGCGCCGCCGTCCCGGGCGGCCCCCACGTCGACGGTGGGCAGCAGCGCGTCCAGGTGCCGCAGCGCCGCCGCCCGGCCGGTGAACCAGGCCGGCTCGCCGGGAAGCTGCGCCGGTGGCGGCGCGGTGGGTGGCGCCGGCGCGGGCTCGGCCGGTATGCGCCCCCGCAGCACCCGCAGGTGCGCCCCGCTCAACTCGGGACCGGGCTCCACGCCCAACTCGTCGACGAGGTGGCGGCGGGTCTCGGCGTAGAGCCGCAGCGCGGCCGCCTGCTGACCGCAGCCGGCCAGGGCGAGCAGGTAACCGGCCACCAGGGGCTCCCGCAGCGGATGCTCGGCCACCAGGGGGCGCAGGGCGCGCGCGGTCGCGGCGAACCGGCCGAGGGTGAGCTCCACGGCGGCGAGCCGCTCGTACGCGAGCAGCCGCTGCTCGTCCAGACCGGCGGCGGCCGCCTCGACGAAGGCTCCGGCCGCGCCGGCCAGCGCCGGCCCACGCCACAGCGCCAGGCCGTCGTGCAGCAGCCGCGCGGCCTCCGCCGGCCGTCCGGCAGCCTCCTCGACCCGGGCCCGCTCGACCGCCCCGGTGAACTCGGCGAGGTCCAGCTCGGTCCCGCGTACGGTCAGCCGGTAGCCGCCGCCGTGGGTCGTCAGCAGGTCGGCCGCGCCCGCGTCCCGCAGGGCCGCCCGGATCCGGGAGACGCAGACCTGGACCTGGGTCCGGGCGCTGGCCGGTGGCCCGTCGGCCCAGAGCGCGGACACGACCTGCCCAAACGGCACCAGCTTGTCGGCATTGAGGAGCAGCAGCGCGAGCACCGCGCGTTGCTGCGGGCGGTCGATGGGGAGGACCCGCCCTCCGGCGGTCACCTGGACGGGGCCGAGGAGGGACCACCGCATGGCTTTCCTCGTCGGTAGTGGTCGGACGACGTCAGTCTATGGATCGCGCGGCCGGCGCGACCGGCGCCAAGCCGTCGGATAGTGGACGGCAAGCGGCCCCGCCCAGGCTCCTCTCAGGTCGCCGGCCCACTGGCTCGGCGGGAGGCGGGCCGGCACGTCGCCGGCCCAGGTGGACAGGGAGAGCGACATGCGAGTAACCAGGGGGCGTGGCGCGCTGACGGCCGTCGTGTCGACGGCGGCCGTGGTGGCGGGTCTGGGCTGGGCGGCACCGGCCCTCGCGACGCCGGCGGGGTTGGAGACGGTCATCCAGTCGGTGGGCGAGAGCAGCGTGGACAAGTCGGCGCTCGCGTCCTGCCCGGCCGGCAAGGTGGTCACCGGGGGTGGTGGGTTCCTCCCCGCCGGCTCGTCGGCCGCCGGGAAGGTCGCGCTGGACCGGCTGGAGCCGCTGGCGAACGGGACCGGGTTCATCGCGACGATGCGCGAGGCGGGCCCGGTCAACTTCGCCGGCGACTGGGGGTTGCAGACCCTCGCCCAGTGCGCCACCGCGCCGGCCGGCTACCAGGTGGTGACCGCGACCGGGGCGGTCGGGACGGAGTACGTCACGGCGAGCTGCGGGACCAAGAAGGTCATCGGAATGGGCGGGCGGATCAACAGCGGCCTGGGCGACGTCGTGCTCGACCAGGTGGTGCCGTCGTTCGACCTGACGTCGGTGACCGTCCGGGCGGTCGCCGTGCAGGGCACCGCGCCGGCCGGCTGGAGTGCCACCTCCATCGCGGTCTGCGCCACCGCGCCCGCCGGGCTGGAGCGGGTCGTGGCCACGGGGACGAGCGCGAGCAACTCGTCCGACAGCGGCCTGCGGGCGTGCCCGGCCGGCAAGGGCCTCTACAGTGCGGGCGCGGACATCAACGCCGGCAACGGGCAGGTGCTGCTGACCGGGATCAACATCACCGGGGGGAACACCGCGCGGGTACGCGCGGACGAGGACGCCGACGGCTTCGCCGGCTCGTGGAGCCTCAACGCGTACGGCATCTGCGGGAGCTGACCCGCGGCCGGGGCGGTCGGAGGCGCTGTCGCCTCCGACCGCCCTCGACGACTACCGGCAGTTCCGGCCGCTGTTCAGGCAGGCGGCGATGCGCTGCATTGTCCGGGTGGAGTTGACGTTGATGAAGTCGTTGTGGTCGGAGAACGGGTTGTGGTTCTCCTCGGGGAAGGAGTCGAGGGCGTACTGGCCGCTGAGCTGGACGCGGCGCGGGATGTCGTAGGAGATGGTGATGCGGAGCTGCGGGATCGCGGCGAAGCCCGGCGGGCAGGCGCCGGTGGTCCGGTCGGCGAAGGCGACGTGGCCCCGGTGGTTGGCGCTGTCGGTGTTCCGGCCGTCCCAGCAGCCGGGGAAGTCGTGGACGCGCTGCACCTGGCGGCCGGTGGGGCAGATCGGGTACCGGTCGGAGAGGCGGTCGTCGAAGCCGGAGCAGGTCCAGGTGGCGCGGGCGTTCGCCGGTCCGCGGCTGGTCGGTTTGGCGTCACCGGTCAGCTCGCGCAGGAACCTCGGCATGGGTACGACCTTGCCCACCGGGTTTCCCCGGTACTCGATGAGGACGGCCGCCGGCCGGAGGATCCGGCCGGTGTTGTTGGGCAGTTCCCGGTTCGGTCCCTGCGGGTCCGGCAACGGGCTCGCGGCACCGCTCGGCGGCGTGGCCGGCCGGCCGTCGGACCGGTCGACGGTGCACCGGGCGAGGGTGTCGAGGCCCTGAGGTCGGGCGCCGGCGCGACCGATGGCGACGGCGATCCGGTCGAGCACCGCGGCTCGCCCGGCCGTCAGCGGGCCGAGGACGGCGTTCTCCACGAAGCCCGCGCCACCCGCGCCACGGCCGGTGACCAGGCGTTGGTTGGCCTCGGAGACCTGCCGGTCGAGTTCGGTGAGCGCGTGGTCGACCTCGGCGAGGGCCGGCCCTGGAACGCCCGGCAACCGATCCCGTACCGACGGGCAGCTCACCTGCGGGGTCGCCGAACTCGCGGCGGGGGAGTGCGCGGCGTGCAACCGGGCGTGGACGGCGTCGTAGCTGACGTCGCAGTCGGTCCGCGAGACCAGACCGGTAGGTGCCTGCCCACCGGAGGCACGGATCGCGGCGCCGATGCCGGCCAGCGTCGCCGCGCGACGCACGCGGAGCCACCGCAGCACGTCGTCGTTGAGGCCGACGTCCACGCCGCGGGCACGCGCGACGCGCCGGTTCGCGGAGGCTTCGAGCCGGTCGAGTTCGGTGAGCCCACGATCGACGGCGGCTCGCGCCCCGACGGGCACGGCGGGCAGGCGGTCGCGTACCGCGGGGCACACCACGGCGCCCGAGGTGGCGGCGAGCGCCCGGCGGACGTCGCCGGCGTCGGCGCGCGCGGAGCGGTCGATCCGCACCACCGGCCAGAAGTACGAGGACCTGTCGCCGTTCGCGCACGTGGTGCCCGAGGCGGCGAGGTCCGCGTCGGAGGAGTCCGCGGTGACCGCGAGGTTGCCGACGAAGTCGTGCACGTGCTCGGCGCCGTTCCGCACGCCGGGTTGGGCGACCGGGTTGTCCGGGCTGAACTTGCCGACGCCGTTCGTGCCGCAGTCGACGGTGAACCGGCCGGTCGACGCCTTCGGCCCGGCCGGGGGACGGACCACGTTCGGCCGGACCTGTTCGATGGCCACGAAGGCCGACGGGGCGGTCGCCGCGTCCGCCGCGCCCTTGCCGCCGCCGGAGACGAACGTGGCAGTCAACGCACCGGTCGCGGCGAGCACCACCGCCACCAGGGCCAGTCGCGTGGCAGATGTCGCACCCGGTGGCACCCGCCTCGCATCGCGCCTTGTCATGTCGTCCGCTCCTCGCTCGAAGGGCCGGCCGTCGTCGCGGCCGTCGTCGCACCCGGGTACGGCGACACCGGCCCCCGACGCTCAGCGGTTCGTGCCCACGTCACCGACAGGTAAGAACTCGACCGGGACACGCGTGGCGGTCTTTGACAACATCCCGCGCGCTCCCATACGCTTAACGAGTTGGTTAAGTGAGGAGGATCCGATGGCCGGCACCGATCAGCTCAGCGCGGTGTTCTCGGCGCTCGCCGACCCGACCCGGCGGGCGATCATCGCCGAGCTGGCGGGCCGCGACGCGACGGTCACCGAGCTCACCGCTCCGCTCTCCATCTCGATGCCGGCGGTCTCCCGGCACCTGAAGGTGCTGGAGCGCGCCGCGCTCATCTCGCGCTCGCAGTCGGGCAAGTGGCGCGCGAGTCACCTCGAAGCCGCCCCGCTGCGCGAGGCGGCCGACTGGATCGAGCGCTACCGGCGGTTCTGGGACACCTCCCTCACCCGCCTCGACGCCCACCTCGCCGCGGTGCAGGCCGCCGAACCGGCGACGGACCGCACTGCCGACGACCTCAGGGAACGCGAATGACCACCGACACCGCGCAGCTCGTCATCTCCCGCGTCTTCGACGCGCCCCGGGCGCTCGTCTACCGGGCCTTCACCGAGCCCGAGCACCTGGCGGCGTGGTGGGGCCCGATCGGCAACACCCTGCCGCCCGACGAGATCGAGTTCGACGTACGCCCCGGCGGCTACCAGCGGTGGACGGAGGTCAACCCCGCCGACCCCGACCTGCGGGTGCGCGTCCACGTCGACCTCACCGACGTCACCGACGGCGAACTGCTCGACGGCGTCATGCACGTCGGCGGCCGGCTGCAGGAGGGCGTCGAGCCGTTCGCGACGAGACTGCGCGTCGAGTTCCACGACGAGGCCGACGGGCGGACGCGCCTGGAGATCCGCCAGTGGCTGCCGGAACGGATGGCGCCGCACAGCGCCGAGGGCTGGCGCCAGGCGTTCACCAAGCTGACCGCCGCGCTGACCAGCCCCCAGATCATCAACGGAAGGGCATTGAGCATGGCCAAGCTGACCTACCTGAACAACGTGTCGCTCGACGGCTACATGGAGGACGAGGCCGGCGCGTACGGCTGGCTCCCGATGGACGACGAGCTCTTCGCGTTCTACACCGACCTCCTGCGGTCTACCGGCACGTTCCTCTACGGGCGACGCCTGTACGAGTCGATGGCCCTCTGGGAGACCGAGCCCGCGCTCGCCGCGCAGTCGGACCTGACCGCCGACTTCGCGAGCGTCTGGCAGGCGGCGAGCAAGGTCGTGTACTCCACCACCCTCACCTCCGCGTCGACCGCCGACACCCGGATCGAACGCCGTTTCGACCCCGACGCGGTGCGCGAACTGAAGGCCGGGGCCGACCGCGACCTCACCGTCGGCGGCGCCGACCTCGCGGCGCAGGCCCTCGATGCCGGGCTGGTCGACGAGTGCCTGATGTTCGTCTGGCCCATCACCGTCGGCGGCGGCAAGCCGGGGATGCCGACCGGGAAGCGCGTCGACCTGGAACTGCTCGACGAGCGCCGGTTCCGCAACGGTGTCGTCCTTCTCCGCTACCGCGTGCTCGGACGGTGAGCGACAGCCGCGACCGTGCGCCGGGCGTAGTGGATCGGACGGCGGTGGACGACCCTCAGGTCTCGGTGCGGCGGGCCACCGGCAGCGACGCGGCGGCGGTGGCCGAGCTCGCCGGTCAGCTCGCGCAGTCGTTCCCCTTCTCCCGAACGCGGTTCGACGCCGGCTATGCCGCGTTGCTGGACACCGACGGGGCGGCTCTGCTGCTCGCCGTCGACGGCGATGCCGTGCTCGGCTACCTGCTGGGCTTCGACCACCCCACGTTCTACGCGAACGGGCCGGTCGCCGTGGTCGAGGAGATCCTGGTGCGCGCCGAGGTCCGTGGCCGTGGCGTCGGCCGCGCCCTGATGGCGGCGTTCGAACGGTGGGCCGCGAGCCGGGACTGCGGCCTCGTCACGCTCGCCACCCGCCGGGCCGCGCCGTTCTACGTCGCGCTCGGGTACGAGGAGTCGGCGGTCCACCTGCGTAAGGTGCTGCGGGCGCCCGCCGCGCGGTGACGGCTCGCGATCACGACCGTCCGGTAGCCGGTGAGTTCCGGGCGCTCCCCGGTCTGCAGACACATCGACCGTTCCCGCGACCCTGGAGTCACCGTGAAGCTTCTGCTCACCTCGGGTGGCGTCACGAACCCGAGCATCCACTCGGCGCTCGTGACGCTCCTCGGCAAGCCGATCGAGGAGTGTCACGCCCTCTGCGTCCCGACGGCCCAGTGGGGCCATCCGATGTGCGGCCCGGCCTCGGTACGGAGCTTCGTCGCCGCCGATCCGCCGTCGCGGTACTTACCCGGCCTGGGCTGGGCGTCGGTAGGCGTCCTCGAACTCAGCGCGCTGCCCAGCGTCGGCGCCGAGCGGTGGGTCCCCTGGGTCCGGGAGGCGGACGTGCTCCTGGTCGACGGCGGCGACGCGACATACCTGTGCCACTGGATGCGGGAGTCCGGCCTGGCCGACCTGCTGCCGTCCCTGCCGGACACGGTCTGGGTGGGAGTGAGCGCCGGAAGCATGGTGATGACGCCCCGGATCGGCACGTCCTTCGTCGAGTGGCCGTCCGCGCCGGACGACCGCACCCTGGGCGTCGTCGACTTCTCGATCTTCCCGCACCTGGACGCCTTCCCGACGAACACCCTGGCGCACGCGCGGCGGTGGGCGGCCGAGATCGGCGTCCCGGCCTACGCCATCGACGAGCAGACGGCCCTCACCGTCGTCGACGGCGTGGTCGAGGTGGTCTCCGAGGGGGAGTGGACGAGGTTCGGCTGACAGCCGCCCGGACGGTCAGCCGCGACCGCGCACCAGGGGGAGGAACACCTCGTCCACGATGTCCACGAGCACCTCGTCCGGGACCGAGGGGATGCCGCGCATCGCGTACTCGGCGCGCAGCAGCATCATCGGCGTCGTCGCCACCCGGTGGTGGACGGCCGCTCCCGGCGCCTCGCCCCGGGTCGCGGCCCGTTCGAGCATCGCGATCCACGCCCGGTCCATCGTGTCGGCGCCGGACCGCTCGCGCATGAGGGTGAGCAGGTCCGGGTCGTCGGCCGCGGCGGCGAGCAGGCCGCGCAGGATCACGCCGTACGGCGAGGACCATGTCGCGTTGGCCTGCCGGAGCATCTCGAGCGCGTCGCCGCGCAGCGTGCCGGTGTCCGGCTTCGGCATGGCGGCGTCGGACAGGTGACGGTAGGCCGCGACGCCGAGCGCCGCGCGGTGCGGCCACCTGCGGTAGATGGCGTTCTTGTTGGTGCCGGCGCGGGCGGCGACCCGGTCCATCGTCATCCCCGGGTAGCCGGACTCGCGCAGCTCCTCGGCGGCGGCCCGCAGGATCGCCTGTTCCAGTTCCTCGCCCCGCCGCCTCGTGCCCATGCCTTGCAGGGTACGCGACGTACCTTATAGGGTACGCGGCGTACCCTGAGGAGGTTCGCCCATGCGTGTCTTCGGCATGAACTACGACACCGGCTTCGTCAGCGCCGGGTCCACCACCCACGAGCCGTTCGACAGCGAGACGGTCCGCAGTGACCTGCGGGTCATCCGCGACGAGCTGCGCTGCGACGCGGTCCGGGTCACCGGCGGTGTCCAGGACCGGCTGGAGCTGACCGCGCGGCTGGCCGCCGAGGCAGGGCTGGAGATCTGGTACTGCCCGTTCACCAACGGCCTGGACCGGGCCGGGCTGACGGCGTTCCTGCTCGACGGCGCCGAGCGCGCCGAGCGGCTGCGGCGCGGCGGAGCGTCGGTCGTCTATCTCACCGGCTCCGAGATCTCCCTGTTCACCGACGGCTTCCTGCCCGGTCGTGACCTGACCGAGCGGTTGGCGCTGTTCGCCGATCCGATGCGGATGCGGGAGGCGGTCCCCGCCGCCCGGGCCGCGGTGCGCGCCTTCCTCGCCGACGTGGTGCCCGCCGTGCGTGAGCGCTTCGGCGGCCCGGTCGGATACGCCTCGATCCCGCTCGAGGACGTCGACTGGGCGCCGTTCGACGTCATCGCCAGCGACGCCGGCTACCGCGACGCCACCAACGCCGAGGCGTTCCCGCAGAGTCTGGCGGCGGCCGTAGGACAGGGCAAGCCGTACGCGGCGACCGAGTTCGGGTGCTGCACCTACCGCGGCGCGGCAGACGTCGCCGGCGCGACCGAGCCGGTGACCTACGACGAGCACGGCCGGGCGGCGACGCTCACCGCGCGGCTGGAGCGCGACGAGGAGGGGCAGGCGCGCTACCTCGTCGACCTGCTGCGCGACTACGAGGCCGGCGGGGCGGAGGCGGCGTTCGTGTACACGTTCGCTAATCGGCACCTGCCGACCACCGGCGACCCCGAGCACGACTACGACCTGGCGTCGCGGGGGATCGTGCGCGTCCTGCCGGACGGCTCGTGGACCCCGAAGGTCGCCTTCCACGCCCTCGCCGAGTACGGGCGCTCCCGCACGCCGAGCCCGTCCGCCGGTTAGCCGTCCCCGGCCGGCGACACGGACTCCGGCGCTCCCTCGCCGGCGACGGCCAGGGCCGAGTCGACCCGCTGTCGCAGGCGCTCGTACTGCTGCCGGCACCGACCGGGCGGCCCCGGCGGACGCCGCTGCACCCGGGCGCCGACGACCACCTCGCGCGGGAAGAACTGGTCCGCGGTGAGGTCCACGTCGGTGCCGTCGGGCAGCCGGTTCCAGTAGTGGTGCCCGACCCTGGCCGCACCGACGAAGACCTCGCCGAGGACGAGGTCCCCGCCGAGGAGATCCTGCACGACCAGCGCGGTGACGCCGCACTGACCGCGCGCCGGGTTGCCGGGGTGCCAGTGCGGCAGGTCGTGCGGGTCACAGGTGTCCGCGCCCCAGCTCGCGCGCAGGACCGGCGCCAGCCGCCCCAGGTCGATCGTCGGACGGTCCGGTCGCGGGGTGCGCTCTGTCGATGTCACGGCTGGAGGATGCGCCCTCCACCGGGTCGAGAGTCAACGCGTCCGTGCGACGGTCCCGCCCGTCGGGGCGCGGGTGACGTCGGTCGGGCGAGGTTTCACCGTCGGCGTGAGGGGCATCTTCCGGCCGCCCCGTCCCTGCCGAGATCGGAGTTCGCGATGACTGTCGGCGTCCAGGAACGCCTCCGGTGAGCGCCGTCCGGACGGCGTCGGCGTGGCGTCGCGCGGTTCGGTCCGCGGCAGCGGGGGCCGGCGGGTGACGGTGGGAGGCGAGCAGACGGCGGCGGCGTTCCGGTCGGCCGTGCGCGACGGGCGGCTCGACCTGCCGACGCCCGGTGGCGGACGGACAGCCGAGCGGTTCCGGCGCCTCGCCGACCTCGGTCGCGCCGACCTGGCGCTGGCGCGGCTGGGGGAGGGGCACGCCGACGCGCTGGCGATCCTCGCCGAGCTGGGCGCGACGATCGATCCGGCGTCACGTCGCGTGCCGTGGGGCGTGTGGGCCGCCGCGCCGGCCTCGCTCACCGCGACCGGCGACGACGACGGGTGGCGGCTGACCGGGGACCGACCCTGGTGCTCGGGGGCGGGGCTGCTGTCCCGCGCCCTGGTGACCGCGACCGCCGCCGACGGCGTACGACTGTTCGCCGTCGAGGTGGGCGGGGCCGGCGTGACCCCGCTGCCCGGCACCTGGCCGGCCGTCGGTATGGCCGCCAGCGACAGCCGGACGGTCCGCTTCGACGGCGTGCCCGGAACACCCGTCGGCGGACCCGGCGCCTACACCGCACGGCCGGGCTTCTGGCACGGCGGGGCGGGCGTGGCCGCCTGCTGGTACGGCGGCGCCGTCGGGGTCGCGGACACGCTGCACGCGGCGGCGCGGCGCCGGTCCCCGGGCCCGCACGCGCTGGCGCACCTCGGCGCGGTCGACGCGGCCCTGGCCGCCGCCCGCGCCGTGCTGTTCGCCGCCGCCGACGAGATCGACGCGCACCCCACCCGCGACGCCGACCGGTTGGCGCACCAGGTGCGGGCCGTCGTCGAGGCCACCGCCACCACCGTCTCCGACCGGGTCGGCCGGGCGTTGGGGGCGGGGCCGCTGTGCCAGGACGCCACGCACGCCAGGCGGGTCGCCGACCTGACGGTCTATCTGCGGCAGAGCCACGCGGAGGCGGACCTGGCGCACCTGGGCGAGCTGGTGACGGCGGCGGGTGAGCCCGGATGGTGAGGCCGATCGTCGACGCCGGCACCGGCGAGGAGACGTGGCGCGCGTGGCCGGCGCCGGCCACCTGGCCCGTACTCGATCTCGCCGGTCCGGCACGGACCGCGCCGCCGCTCGTGGTCGTCCCCCATCCCGACGACGAGGTGCTCGGTGTCGGCGGCCTGGTCGCCATGCTCGCCGACGGCGCCGGCGCGGAGATCACGGTGGTCACCGACGGCGAGGCCTCGCACCCCGGCTCCACGGTGTACGCGCCGGCCGAGCTGGCCGGGATCCGGCGGGCCGAGACCGTCACGGCGTGCGGCCGGCTCGGTGTCCCCGCCTCGGCCGTCGAGCACCTCGGGCATCCCGACGGGGGGATCGACGAGCCGGCGCTGGCCGACGCGCTGACCGCCCGGCTGACCCCGGGCCGGTGGTGTGTCACGACGTGGCGCGGCGACGGCCACCCGGACCACGAGGCGGTCGGCCGGGCCGCCGCCGACGCTTGCCGGCGCACCGGTGCGACGCTGCTGGAGTTCCCGGTCTGGACGTGGCACTGGGCCGAGCCGGACGAACCCGACGTGCCGTGGCACCGCGCGCGCCGGATCGACCTGACCGTGGCCGCCCGGTCGGCCAAGCAGGCGGCGATCGACGCCTTCCACAGCCAGATCCGGCCGCTCGGGCCGGCGCCCGCCGACGCCGCGATCCTTCCCCCGCACGTCCTCGCACGCTTCACGCGTCCCTACGAAACGGTGTTCGTGCCATGACCACACCCGGCACCCCCGCCGAGTACTTCGACGACATGTACGCCCGGGCCGAGGACCCGTGGAGCTTCGAGACCCGCTGGTACGAGCAACGCAAGCACGACCTGACCGTCGCCTGCCTGCCGCGCCGGCGCTACCGGTCGGCGTTCGAGCCGGGCTGCTCGACGGGCATGCTCACCCGCCGTCTGGCGGCCCGGTGCGACAGCCTGCTGGCGGTCGACATCGCCGCCGCGGCCGTGGCGAGCACCCGGCGACGCCTCGCCGACCAGGCGCACGTGCGGGTGGAGCGGATGCGCGTCCCCGACGAGTGGCCGGCCGGCGCGGACGCGCGCTTCGACCTGGTCGTGCTCTCCGAACTCGGCTACTACCTCGACGACGCCGGGCTGGACCGGCTGCTCGGCCGGGCGGTGGCGTCGCTCGAACCGGGCGGCACGCTCGTCGCCGTGCACTGGCGGCCGGCGGTCGCCGAGCACGCACGCGGTGGCGACGACGTGCACCGGCTGCTCGGCGACGTGGACGGGCTGGAGCGGACGGCTCGCCACGAGGAGGCGGACTTCCTGCTCGACGTCCTCCTCCGGGTGCCGCCGCCGGCCCGCTCTGTGGCGCAGGCCGAGGGCCTGTGGTGAACCGGATGGCGGTCGTGGTGCCCGCCCACGACGAGCAGGCGGTGTTGCCCGACTGCCTGACCTCGGTCCTCGACTCGCTCCGCCACCTGCCGGTGCGCTCCGAGGTGATCGTGGTGGCCGACGACTGCCGGGACGCGACGGCCGCCGTCGCCCGGCGCCTCGGCGCGGTGGTGGTGACCGTGCGCGCCCGCAACGTCGGGCGGGCGCGCGCCGCCGGCATGGCGCACGCGCTGCGGCACGGCCCGCAGGACCTGTGGCTCGCCACCACCGACGCGGACAGCCGCGTGCCCCGACGCTGGGGTGGATGGCACCTGCGCCACGGCCGCGCCGGCACCGACCTGCTGGTCGGCACCGTACGCGTGCACGACTGGGCACCCCGGTCCGAGCAGGTCCGCACGCGGTTCGAGACCCGGTACCGGCAGGGCCTGACGGACACCGGTCACCGGCACGTGCACGGCGCGAACCTGGGCTGCGCCGCCACCGCCTACGAGCGACTCGGCGGGTTCGCCGACCTGCGCCACGGCGAGGACCACGACCTCGTCGAGCGTGGTCGCCGGGGTGCCCTGCGGGTCGTCGCCGACGCCACCTGCCCGGTCCGCACCAGCGCCCGGCGACGAAGCCGCGCCCCGCACGGCTTCGCCCGCTATCTCGACGCCCTCGACGACCGGCCTCCGGTGGTAGGCGGAAGGGCCTGAGCGGGCTGCCGTCCCGCGACCACGAGTCCGGGCAACGCGCCCGCGCCCGCCGGCGGGAGCCGTCAGGATGTGCGCATGAGGACCCTGGTCGACGTGCTGACCGACCTGGGGCTGGCCGCTTCCGGCCCGCTCCTGGTCGGGGATCCCCGACCAGGTGCGCTGGCGTCACCGCTCGCCGTCGCCGACTGCGCCGTCGCGTCCGTGGCCGCCTGCCTCGCGGCGGCCGCCGACCTGGCGCATGACCGCACCGGCCGGCGACCCGACCTCACGCTCGACACCGAGCACGTGGCGGCGGCGGTACGCGGCGAGGTCTGGCTCCGCGACGCGGACGGGCGGGGGATCGACGGCTTCGCCCCGCTGTCCCGCCTCTGGCCGGCCGGGGACGGCTGGATGCGTACCCACGCGAACTATCCGTGGCACCGGGCGGCGTTGCTGTCGTCCCTCGGGGTGGCCGACGGGCCGGACGCCGAGGTGCGTGCCCGGGTGGCCGACGTCGTCGCCGACCGCCCGGCGCGGGAGGTCGAACGCGCCGCGTACGCCGCCGGCGGGCTGGCCGTCGCGGCCCGTACCCGGGCGCAGTGGCTGGCGGACGGCGAGGAGGACCCGGCGGGGACGGCCCCGCTGGTGACCATGACGCCGCTCGGCCGCGCCACCGGCCCCCTGCCCGGCCCGGGTCGCCTGCCGGCGTCGGGCGTGCGGGTGCTCGACCTGACCCGGGTGATCGCCGGTCCCGTCGGCACCCGGATGCTCGGCGCGCTCGGCGCGGACGTGCTGCGGGTCGACGATCCACGCCGGCCGGAGCTGGCCCTGCACGCGGTCGACGGGGTGATCGGCAAGGCCAGCGCCACCCTGGACGTCGGCACGGAGGCGGGCCGCCGGACGCTGCACCGCCTGCTCGACCGGGCCGACGTGCTGGTGACCGGCTACCGGCCCGGCGCGCTGCGCCGTCTCGGCCTGGACCCGGACCAGGTCGCCGACCGGCACCCCGGCACCAGCGTCGTCACGCTCTCCGCCTGGGGCACGACCGGGACCTGGGGCGCCCGGCACGGATTCGACAGCCTGGTGCAGGTCGCCACCGGCATCGGTTGGGCCACCAGCCCCGACGGCGACCGGCCCGGCGCGCTGCCCTGCCAACTGCTCGACCACGCCACCGGCTACCTCGTCGCCGCCGGCGCACTTGCCGCGCTGGGCCGGCGCGCCCGCACCGGTGACGCCACCCACGTGTCGGTGTCCCTCACCCGGACCGCGCGATGGCTGCTCGACCAGGGCAGCGACCCGGACGGGCCGAGCGCCGGCGACGACCCGGAGCGCCGCGCCGACGCCTACCGCATCCCGCTCGGCGACGGGTGGAGCGGAATCAGCCCGCCGGGTCGCCTGGACGGCCGTTCCCTGAGCTGGCCCCACCTGCCGCCGGCGTACGGGCAGGCGCCGGCGCGTTGGAGCTGACCCGCCCGTTTGTGGGGCGGGCGAGCCGGGCATCAGGCGTGCACACGACGAGAGGGGATGCGATGGCACCGGACCCGTCGGTCCACGTCGGCGAGGGTCGTGCCGCCCCGGCGGACACCCTGTCGACATCGGACCTGATCAGCCGCGCGACCGAGCAACTGTCGACGCTCGTACGCGACGAGCTGGCCCTGGCCCGGGCCGAGCTGGTCGCCAAGGGTCGGCACGCCGGCCTCGGCGGGGGCCTGTTCGGCGGCGCCGCCGTCCTCGGCCTGTACGGGCTCGCGTTGCTGCTGGTCCTGGCGGTGGTGCTGCTGGACCTGGCCTGGCCGCTGTGGCTGGCCGTGCTGACCGTCATGGTCGTCGTGCTCGCCGCCGCCGGGGTGCTGGCCCTGCTCGGCCGCCGGCAGTTGCGCGCGACGACCCCGCTGGCGCCGCAGGAGGCGGTGTCCGGCGTCACCGCGGACGTGGACGCGGTGCGGACCGCGTTCCGGGAGGGGAGAAGCCATGAGTGAGAGCACGCCGTCGGACCCGCAGCAGTTGCGGGCCGAGATCGCGCAGACCCGCGCCGCGCTCGGCGACACCGTCGAGGCGCTGGCCGCCAAGACCGACGTCAAGGCCCGCGCCAAGGTCGCCGCCGAGGAGGCCGGCGCGCAGGCCAGGGCCAGGGTGGACGCCGCGGTGGGGCGCGCCGGGGAGGTCGCCGGTGCGGTCACCGGCCGGCTCGCGTCGACCTCGGAGTCGATCGAGGCGTCGCTGCGCGAGCACGACCTGCCGCAGAAGGTGCGTCGGCCGCTGCCGGTCGCCGCGATCGGCGCGGTGGCGGCGCTCGCCGTGGTGCTCGTCGTGCTGGCCCGACGACGGCGGGCGTGACCGAATCGGGCGCGGGTGTGACGTGGTCGCAGGGTTGAACCGACCACGTCGGGGCACCACGAGATCACGACAAGTCGCTTGAGGAGGCCCAGTGAGCACCGTGACCGAGTCCGTCGATGTTCAGGTTCCGATCCGCGCCGTGTACGACCAGTGGACGCAGTTCGAGTCGTTCCCGCAGTTCATGGACGGCGTCGAGTCGATCACGCAGATCGACCCGACGCACACCCGCTGGGTGACCAAGGTGGCCGGGGTGACCCGGGAGTTCGACGCCGAGATCACCGAGCAGCACCCGGACGAGCGGGTGGCGTGGAAGAGCACCGGTGGCGACACGAAGCACGCCGGCGTGGTCACGTTCCACCGGCTCTCCGACGACGAGACCCGGGTGACCATCCAGCTCGACTGGGAGCCGGAGGGGCTGGTGGAGAAGGCCGGCAGCGCCGTCGGGGTGGACAGCCACCAGGTGAAGGCCGACGCGAAGCGCTTCAAGGAGTTCATCGAGAACCGGGGGAGCGCGACCGGTGCGTGGCGCGGGGACGTCGACCGCCCGGACGCCCTGTCCTGACCGGAGGGTCGTGGGCGTGCCGGTCCGGCCGCCCACGACCCGTCGACCGGTTTCGGGGGAGGGTGACCGCCTCGACGTCACCGACGGAAACCGGCTTGCGCCGGCATCCCGGCTCGGTCATGGTGGAGTCATGATCTCCTATCGGAAGGGCGGCGACGCCCTGGCGCGTTGAGCGCCCCCGCGCGGCACGACGAGGCCGCGACCCTCTCACCGACCGAGTTGTGGCAGCAGACCGTCGAGATCCGGCGCGAATGGCTCGGCCACGCCCTGTCCACGCAGCCGGCGGAGAGGTCGACCGTCGAGCGC
This sequence comes from Micromonospora sp. NPDC051300, assembly GCF_044455315.1. Lineage (NCBI taxonomy): Bacteria > Bacillati > Actinomycetota > Actinomycetes > Micromonosporales > Micromonosporaceae > Micromonospora > Micromonospora sp. NPDC051300. The sequence continues at coordinate 75,462 of NZ_JBITEP010000023.1, forward strand.
TGCCTGACCGCCGTCTACGCCCGCGCGTCCCGGCCCCGGCCCCGGTTCGAATGGGTCGACTCGCCCGACGAGGCACGCCCCCTGGTCGCCGGCTGGCCCACCCTCGACCGGCTCCACGAGTGGATCCGGGATCCCCGACCGCGCGGAACGCCACCGCCGGCCAGCGATGTCGCCCTGGTGGTCTCCCGACTGCGCGGCGCACTGAGCGAGGGCGTCACCCACGCCGACCCGGAGCTGACGCCGCTCCGCGCCGGCAAGACCAAGGAGCCCTGGCCCGAGCTGCCGCCGCTGCCGGCGCTCGCCCGCGGCGTCCCGCTCGGCGTCGTGCTGCACCAGGGCGTCCGTACCGCACTGCACCGGAGCCTCGCCCACGGCTTCTCCCTTCCCGTGCGCGCGGCGCTCGCGGCCGACGGCCCGGTCCCGGTCTGCTGGTACGGGCAGCAGGACGCCTCCTGGATCGCCTACTACGACGTGCTGCGGCGGCTCGGCCTGGCCCGCTACCGGCCGGACGAGGACGCGCAGCTCGACACCTGGGCCGACCTGGCCCGTTCCGGTGGCTGGTGGTGGCCCGGCGAGGACGTCTGCGTCGTGGTGGACCGCCCCGAGGCGGTGCGCACCGAGCCCGTCCCCGAGGCGGTGCACGAGCAGATCCGGCTGCGCGGGGTGCGCTACCGCGACGGCTGGGAGCCACCGCTGAGCGGGTGAGGTGATCCGGCGACGGCCGGGACGGCGCGCCGCCGTCCCGGCTGCCGGGTAGGCTCCGAGGCCCGGGGCTCGGAGCCGGGACGGCTCGACAGCCGGAGCCGCGAAGCGGAGGGAACCACGTGGTGGACGACCAGTCCCAGCCGAACCCGGCGATCGACCCCGCCGTCCCGCCGAGCGGGACCGGCTGCGTCGAGTGCGAGTCCTCCGCCGGGTGGTGGTTCCACCTGCGCCGCTGCGCGGCCTGCGGCCACGTCGGCTGCTGCGACTCCTCGCCGAGCCGGCACGCGACCGCGCACGCGGCTGAGACGGGGCATCCGCTCATCCAGAGCTTCGAGCCCGGCGAGTCGTGGTTCTGGGACTACTCCAGTGATCAGCTCTACGCCGACGGCCCGGCCCTGGCGGAGCCGCACGCGCATCCGCTCGACCAGCCCGCGCCGGGACCCGAGGGTCGGGTGCCGGCGGACTGGACGGCCCACCTGCACCGGTAGGGGTACGGCCGACTCCCCGGCGGCGAGCGGTCCGGCCTGTCACCGCCGAGGCACTCGCGGTGGCTTTCGGCGCCTGCCGCGCGACAAGCGTGGACACGACCGTGAGCGCGGTGGTCACGTCGCAGCTTGTCGGCTGCGATCGGTGAAGCGCTCGGTGCCGCCTTGTTGCTCTATGGATCGACGTCTATGCTTTTATTGACCTGATCGTTCGTGAAAGCGTAATCGACCGTCATCGTCGAATAAATTCGACAACTCAGCGTGATGGCCGATTCGGACGGGAGTTACCTGTGAGATCAACGCTGCGGAAGGCGCTCCTCGCCTTCCTTGCCGGCATATTGGCGGTGGCCGGATCCGCGACCCTGATGACGAATTCCGCATCTGCCGACAGCATCAGACAGTTGAATTCCACGCAGCTCGTCGCCGACATGGGCGCGGGGTGGAACCTGGGGAACACGCTGGAGGCCAACGTCAACGGGATACCCGGCGAGACGGCCTGGGGCAACCCGGTCGTGACGCAGGCCTTCATCGACCGGGTCAAGGCGGCGGGATTCAAGACGATCCGCATCCCGGTGTCCTACCTCGGGAACATCGGCTCGGCGCCGAACTACACGATCAGCGCTGCCTGGCTGAACCGGATCCAGGAAATCGTCGACTACGCCTACGGTCGTGGCCTGTACGTGCTGATCAACATGCACGGTGACGGTTACAAGACCGTCACCGGATCCTGGCTGATCTGCGACTCGTCGGACCAGACGACGATCCGGGACAAGTACCAGAAGGTGTGGCAACAGATCGCCACCAGGTTTCAGAGCTACAGCGAGCGCCTCATCCTCGAGTCCATGAACGAGGAGTTCGACGGTCAGTACGGCAATCCCACCCAGCCGTGCTACTCGAACATCAACGCCTACAACCAGATCTTCGTGGACACGGTCCGCCGGACCGGCGGGAACAACACCTCGCGATGGCTGCTCGTCCCCGGTTGGAACACCAACATCGACTACACCGTGGGCAACTACGGCTTCGTGCTGCCGACGGACCAGTACCGGTCGTCGACAGTGCCGGCCAACGAGCAGCGGCTCATGATCTCGGTGCACTACTACGACCCCTGGGACTTCGCCGGGGAGGAGAACGGCACCATCACGCAGTGGGGGCCGGCCGCCACGAATCCGGCGCGGAAGTCGACCTGGGGACAGCAGGACTTCATGGACGCGCAGCTCAAGAAGGTGCGCGACACCTTCGTCTCGCGCGGATACCCGGTGTTCGTCGGCGAGTACGGCTCGGTCGACAAGACGTCGGCCGACTCGACGAACAACAGGTACCGCGCGGACTACGCGCGCACCCTGGTGTCCACCGCCAAGAAGTACGGGGCGGCCACCGCCTACTGGGACAACGGATACAACGGCGCGTACGGGTTCGGGCTGTTCAACCGCTCGTCCGCCACCGTCACCCAGCAGGGCATCATCGACGCCATCATGAGCGCCGTCGGTGGCGGCACCCCGACGACGCCGCCGCCGACCACCACCCCACCGACCACCACCCCACCGACCACCCCGCCACCGTCGAACGGGCGCTCCTGCTCGGCGTCGTACACCGTGACGGGTCAGTGGCAGGGCGGTTTTCAGGCCGAGGTGCGGGTGACCGCCGGCGCGTCGGCGATCGGTAGCTGGACGGTGACCTGGACGTTCGCCAACGGGCAGCAGGTGACGCAGTCGTGGAGCGCGACGGTGACCAGCAGCGGCTCCACGGTGACCGCCCGCAACGTCAGCTACAACGGCGCGCTCGGCGCCGGTGGCAGCACGACCTTCGGCTTCCTGGGGTCGTCCGGCGCCACGAACGGCGTCCCGTCGTTGTCCTGCGTGGCCGGTTGACCCGGCCCTGAGGCGAACGGGCCGGGCGTCGCGGACGCCCGGCCCGCGTGCTCACGGCGCCCGCAGCAGCCGTGCGCGGACCCGCTCGGCGTCCGGGTGGCCGAGTCCGTCGAGGATCACCAGGGCCCGCCGCCAGGTGCGCGACGCCCCGGCCCGGTCGCCGGCGGCGTCGCGGCTGTCGCCAAGCCGGGTCAGCGTGTCCGCCTCGTCGTAGCGGTCGCCGATCCGCTGGTACAGCGTCAGCGCCCGGCCGTAGCACCGGACGGCCCGGCGGTGGTTGCCCAGCCCGTCGTGGATGAAGCCGAGGCTGTCCCAGGTGTTCGCCTCGCCGTGCCGGTCGTCGGTGCGGCGCAGCAACGCCAACGCCTGCTCGCAGTGGCCGCGCGCCGGGCCGTAACGGCCGAGTCGGGCGTGCGCCCAGCCCATCGCGTTGCGGGCGCTCGCCTGCCCGGCCGGATGGTCGACGTGTTCGTAGAGCGCCAGCGCGCGCGCCGCGTGGTGCAACGACTCCTCGTAGTGGCCCCGCGCGTCCAGCAGGGCGCCGAACGCCCGGTGGGTGCGCGCCTGTCCGCTGTGGTCGCCCAGCTCGGCGAAGATCGTCAACGCGTCGCGGTAGTGGCCGGCGGCCTCCTCCTCGTGGCCCAGCCGGACCAGGGCCCGCGCCAGGTCCCGGTGGGCGTGGGCCTGCCCGGCCCGCTCGCCCGCCCGCCGGGCGGCGGCCAGCGCGGTCCGCTGGGCGTCGGCCAGGTCCGACCAGCGGCCCTGCCGTTGCAGGAAGTCCACAAGTGTTCGGGCCAGCCGCCAGGCGTGACCGTCGCAGCGGGCGCACTCCGCGTGGTGCACCGCCGCCAGGAGCACGCGGTGCTCTTCGGTGAACCAGGCCAGCGCCGCCTCCTGGTCGGCGATCTCCTCGGGCAGCACCCCGGGCAGCGCGTCGGGCAGGGCGGCCGGATCCCAGCCCGGTTGCAGCAGCACCGCGGCGGCGTGCGCGGAGTGCAGGTGGTGGTCCAGGCCGCGGCGGATCGCCGCCCGTCGCCCGCCGTCCGGATCGAGGCGCTCGGTCAGCTCCGCCGCGTACGCGCGCAGCAGGTCGTGCGCGCCGTACCGGCCCGGCGCGTGCTCGGTGACCAGGTGCGCGTGGGCGAGCTCGGCGAGCAGCCGGGGCACCTGCTTGCGGGGCAGGCTGGCCAGGCTGGCCGCCGCCGGGATGCCGATCTCGGGTCCCGGGTGGCAGCCGAGCAGCCGGAACAGCCGCGCGGCGGCCGGCGTCAGGCTCCGGTAGGACCAGGAGAAGACCGCCTGCACGCCGGTGCCGGCGTCCCCGGTGTCGAACGCGTCGAGCAGCCGGGCCGCGTCCCGTAGCTCGGCGGCGAGGGTGGCCAGCGGGAACGCGGGGTGCGCGGCGCCCCGCGCGGCGAGCACCGCCAGCGCCAGCGGCAGCCGCGCGCACCGCTCGACCATCTCGTCCACCACCTGCGGCTCGACCGCCAGCCGCTGCGCGCCGAGGCGGCGGGCCAGCAACTGCCAGGACTCGGCGGTGCTGAGCAGCCCGACGGTGATCGCGCGGGCGCCCTCGGCGGCGATCAGGCCGGCGAGCCGGTTGCGGCTGGTGACCAGCACCTGGCTGCCGGGGCTGCCGGGCAACAGGGGCCGGACCTGCTCGACGTCGCGGGCGTTGTCCAGCAGCACCAGGATCCGGCGGTCGGCGAGCAGGCTGCGGTAGAGGCCCACCTGTGCGGACAGGTGCACCGGCATCCGCTCCGGCGGCACCCCCAGCGCCTCCAGGAGGCCGTGCACCGCCTCGGCCGGTGTCACCACCGCGCCGGTGGCGTCGAAGCCGCGCAGGTCGACGTAGAGCTGGCCGTCGGGGAAGCGGTCGGCGGCCCGGTGCGCCCAGTGCACCGCGAGCGTCGTCTTGCCCACCCCGGCGGTGCCCGACAGGACCAGGATCGTCGGAGCGGGGTCGCCCGTCGCCGGGCCGCCGCCGGCGTCCAACTGCGCCAACTGGTCGGCCCGGCCGACGAAGCCGGGCAGCGCCGGGGGCAGTTGGCGCGGCACGGGCAGCCGTGCCGTCCGGGCGCGGTCCCGCCCGGCACGGGTGTCGCCCGGGTCCGGCTGCCGCCGCGCCTCCTCCACCCGGTCCCGCGCGGTGGCCAGCGCACCCTGCTCGCCGGCGGTGGCGCCGAGCAGCCGGATCAGCACGTCGAACCGTTCCGTCGGCGGCAGGATGTTGCCGGCGAAATACTCCCCGATCACGCCCCGCGACCAGCCGGTCTTGGCGGCCAGTTGCCGGTAGGTCAACGGCGTCTCGCCCTGCTGCCGGGCCTCCCGCCGCCGGAGCTGGCGCAGCAGGCCGGCCAGCTCCGGCACGGTCCGCGCGGCGTCGGCGGCGCGGATCACCGGGTACGCGGATCGGTCGACCTTGGTCGCGCCCCGCGGCGATCTCGCCGCACCGGGACGCTCCGCCTGGTCGGACATGCGGCCTCCCCCGCCGACCTCACCCCGGCTGCCGAGGGAGCCGACACCGGGACTGTAGATCCGGAGCCGACGACATCCATAGATCGATGCTGATCTCCGACAGATCCACTTCGGACGTCCGCCGGGGCGGCCGACGGTGTCCGGCGGTGTCCAGCGCAGTCCAGGATGCCCGGCGGCGCCCCGGCGGCCCGTGCCACCGTCCCGGTGCGGGCTCGGCCCGTGCCATGCCACCTGGGGAAAGGGAGACCTGATGAGCCATCGACACCTGACCGCCCGACGGGCCGGGGGACTGCTGCGCCGCGCCGCCGTCGCGGCGGTCGGCCTGACGCTGCTCGCCACCGGCGTGTCCACCGCGCCGGCCACCGCCGCCGCGCCGGCCGGCAAGGGCGCCACCACCGGGTCGTTCGTCGACAGCGCGCCGGCGCCGGCCGGCTTCGCGTCCTGGGCGGAGCTGTTCACGGTGCAGCAGCGGATGAACACCGCCGCCGAGCGGATCCAACGGGCGGCGCGACGCGGACCCGACTCCGGGTTCGCCGGCGTGGTCGCCGACCCCACCACCCGCCAGTTGCGGGTCTACTGGAAGGGCACGGCGCCGGCCGGCCTGCTGGCCACCGCCCGGGGCGTGGTGCCGACCCGGGTGCTGCCCGCCGCGTACTCGCAGCGGGAGCTGGCGGTGGCCGCGGCCAAGCTGCGCGCCGCGGCCGGCGACGCGGTCACCACGGTGGGGCCGCGCGCCGACGGCGCCGGCCTGCTCGTCGGCACGCAGCACGGGCTGCTCGGCGCGGCGAGCCTCGCCGGCGTCCCGGTGACCGTGCAGACCGGCGTCGCCGCCGCGCCCGCCACCCGGTGGGACGACTCGCCGCCGTGGTGGGGCGGCGCCGCCTGGCGCAACGCCACCACCGGCGGCGGCTGCTCGACCGGCTTCGGCGTCCTCCAGGGCGGGGTGTCGCGGGTGCTCTCCGCCGCGCACTGCGGCAACCTCAACAACGTCGCCACCGACCCGACCGGGCAGACGATCGGCATCGTCGGCACCCGCAACGTCGGCACCGACACGCTGCTCCTCGCGGGCAGCGGGGGCGGCCGGGTCTTCAACAACACCACCGACGCGGCCGGCGCGGTGACCAGCGAGTTCAGCAACCAGGTGATCGGCGCGCTGGCCAGCCAGGTCGGCAACTTCGTGTGCACCTCCGGCGCCTACTCCGGCACCCGCTGCTCGATCCAGGTCAAGGCCCGCGACCTGTGCATCAACATCCGCAACTTCGGCACGGTCTGCGGCCAGGTGCAGGCGGAGAGCACCACCCGCACCAACGCGGTCGGCCAGGGTGACAGCGGCGGCCCGGTGGAGATCGTGAACGGGGCCAACACCACCCAGGTGTACGCCACCGGCACCAACTCCGCCATCGACGACACCAACACCTCGACGGCCTGCACCGGCTACGTCCCCACCGGCCGGGTCTGCGCCTGGCGGATGTACTACGAGGACATCTTCTCCGGCCTCGCCGGCGTCGGCGCCTCGGGGGTGGTCCTGGGCTGAGCGCCCGCCCCCGATCCGGTCACCGGGCCGGTACGCCTGCCGCGTACCGGCCCGGTCCGACCGCGCGGCGGTGCTCAGCGCTCGTCGCGGGCCTCGGTGACCAGGCGTTCCGTCTCCCGCACCAGATAGTGCGGCCGGCGCTTGGTCTCGTAGTAGATCCGGCCGATGTACTCGCCGATCACGCCGAGGAGCATCATCTGGATGCCGCCGAGCCCGATCACGCTGACGATGATCGTGGTGTAGCCGGGGACGTCGATGCCCTTCTCCACCGCGTCCGCGACCACCCAGGCCATGTAGGCCACCGCGATCAGGGTGAGGAACAGGCCGCCGTAGATCGCCAGGCGCAGCGGCCGGTTGTTGAACGACAGCAGGCCGTCGAACGCGTAGTTGAACAGCTTGCCGAACGTCCAGCGGCTCCGCCCGGCCTGCCGGGCCTCGTTGTGGTGGGCCACGACCACCGTCCGGAAGCCGATCCAGGAGAACAGGCCCTTGGAGAACCGGTTGTACTCCGGCATGGTGAGGATCGCGTCCACCGCGAGCCGCGACAGCAGGCGGAAGTCGCCCTCCCCGTCCAGCAGGCGCACGTCGATCCACCAGTTGATGGCCCGGTAGAACGACCGCGAGGCGAGCGTGCGGACGAACCGGTCGCCGCGCCGGTCCCGCCGGGCGATCACCTGGTCGAAACCCTGCCGGTAGAGCGCCACCATCTCCGGCAGCAGCCGGGGCGGGTGTTGCAGGTCGGCGTCCATGATGACGACCGCGTCGCCGGTCGCCCGGCGCAGGCCGGCGAGCATCGCCGCCTCCTTGCCGAAGTTGCGGCTCAGCGACAGATAGCAGACGCACGGGTCGGCGGCGGCGAGCCGGCGCAGCGCGTCCAGCGTGCCGTCCGCACTGCCGTCGTCGACGTAGACCACCTCCACGTCGACGTCGGGCAGCGCGTCGAGCGCGTCGCGCACCGTACGGTGCAACCGCTCCACCGACGCTTCCTCGTTGTAGCAGGGCACCACGACGGACAGCCGCACCACCGTCACCTCGCCCGGCCCTGGTCAGAGACGGTAGACCAGCACGCCATCGCGATCCTCCCGGGTGATGCCCAGTCCGTCGACCGGTCGCGCCTCGATGCCCTCCCACGGTGTGCCGGCGGCGCGGCTCGGCACCGCCACGACCGACCGCACGCCGATCCCCCGCAGGTAGGCCACGCTGCCGGGGTCGGGGAAGGACGCGACCGCGACGCGGGTCTGCGCCTGGCTCGCCGGCTCGAACCCGCCGAGCCCGTTAGTCACCCGGGGGAAACCGTCGGTCGTCCACAGCATGTACGTCAGGTCGCCCACGCCGCCGGCGGGCAGCACCAGGATCGGGTCCGGCGCGCTCCGCAGCGCCGCCGGTGGCGGCGGCACGGTCGGGTGCGGCGTCCGGTTGACGCCCTCCACGGTGACCAGGGCCAGCGGCACCAGCAGGACCAGGGTGGCGAGGATCCGCGTCCGGCGGCGGTTGGTGGCCCGCCCCGACGACTCGGCCAGCGCCGTCACCAGACCGGCGGCCAACAGCGCGAGCAGCAGGCTGGTCCAGTGCATCATCCGGCCCGGCGTGCGCAACGCGTCCCAGCCCGGCAGGAGCCGGGACAACGTCAGGTAACCGGGGTCCCCGTCGCCGCCGAACGTGGCGCCCAGCCCCAGCAGCACCGTGCCGAGCACGCCGAGCCCGAGCGCCAGCCGCCGGCGGAGCGGGTAGGCCGAGACGAACAGCCCGGCCGCGGCCAGCCCGATCAGCGTCATCCCCGGCAGCAGCGCCATCTCCGGCGGCCAGCTCAACTGCTCGCGCGCGGCGGCGTGCCGCTCGCCCCACACCCAGGAGTCACCGGGCGCGGTCAGGAAGCCCATCAGCGGCGGGGAGAACATCTTCGTCCAGTCGAGCGTCCGTTGCGCCTGTGGGTTGAGGTCGACCACGCGCAGGTAGACCAGGCCGAGCAGCACCGTCACCGCGCCGAACGCGACGCCGCCGGCCAGGTCGGCGAGCAGCAGCCGCCGGCCGAACGGTGGTCGCTCCCGCCGCCGCCACCAGGACCAGCCGTAGCAGCCGGCCGCCACCAGCACCGCGGCCAGCAGGAAGTAGACCAGGGGCAGCCCGATGCCGAAGCCGAGGCTGACCTGCCAGGCGGCGACGAGCCACCCGGCCAGCGCCCAGCCGGGCCGGCGCCGCTCCGGCCGGTAGCCGTGGCGCAGCGACCAGCCGTGCCCGCGCGCCAGCATCGCCAGCGCCAGCGCGATGCCGCCGCTGGACAGGATGTTCAGGTGGCCGGAGTGCGCCAGCCGCCACGGCGCGAAGGCCCAGGCTACGCCGGCGACCGCGCCGCCCCACCGGTTCGCTCCGAGCTGCCGGGCCAGCGCGTACGCCCCGAGGCACGCGAGCGCGTGCAGCAGCACGTAGAGCACGTTGTAGCGGACCACGGCCGCCTCGAAGCCGGAGCCGAGCATCCCGGCCGACGCGTACCCGAGCAGGGTGTCGCTGTAGGCGTACGTGTACTTCTCGGGATAGAACGTGTTCGAGTCCCAGAGACCGAGCGGGTTGCTCAGCAGGGCGTGCCCCGACCAGGCGACCTGCCACGCCTGCAACGTCGGGTCGCCGAGGTCGCCGGGGATCGTGGTCGCCGGGTGCCGCAGCGTGGGCCAGGTCAGCGCCACCGCCAGCAGCACGCTGCCGACGATCGCGAGGACCCACTCGCGCGGGATTCGCCGCCCCCGTCCGCCCGGCGGGCGCTCGTCGGGGATCTGATCAGGGCTCGCGCTCTCGGCGGCTGGCCGAGCGCCGGCGGACCGGACATTCATGAGATAGATGGTGTCCGATACGGATCGGCTTGTCGATCAGTTGCCCGAGATTTGGATCGAACGTCTGCGCAACAGGGGATGGTCGGGTGGCCGACAGAACCGGCGCACCGTTGATCGCCGCCCGGCCGGAGCCCGTTGAGAAGTGCGGAGGCGCGAGCGCGCCTGCCCGAACGGAGGAACCGCATGCCCAGCACGTCTCGCTCCCGGGTCCGGGCGCTCGCCGCCGTCGGCACGGCCGGCGTCCTCGCGGCGATCGGGGGAACGACCGCTCCGGCGTCCGCCGCCGTCCGTCCCGACACCGACCGGGTCGCCGTCGGCGGCATCGCCCCGGCGATCCGCCCGCCGGCCGGATCACGCCCGGTCGGCGCGTACGTCGTCGCGAGCGGGACGCAGACCTACACGTGCGCCGGTGGCGTGTTCACCGGCGCGTCCGTGCCGGAGGCCCGGTTGGTCGGCACCGGCGGCCGGGTCCACCACTTCAAGGGCCCGAGCTGGCAGTCCGAGCGCGACAACTCGCTGATCACCGCGAAGAAGACCGCGGAGAGCCCGCGGCCGGGGACCATCCCGGAACTGCTGCTGACGGTGGACACCCACACCGGCTCGGGCATCCTCGCCGACGTCGCGTACGTCAACCGGCTGCTGACCTCCGGCGGTGTCGCCCCGTCCGGTCCCTGCACCGACGGCGCGACCGCAGCGGTGCCCTACGGCGCGGTATACGTCTTCTGGGCCGCGCCGCGCTAGTGGCCCTCGCCCCGGTGCCCGGCGGCTCTCCGGCGGGCACCGGACGGCAACCGGCTCCCGCGAGCCCTGGCCCGGGCGCATGGCCGCCGCGGCCCTGCGACGACTCCACCCTGGGTGATGCGGCACGGGGGGCCGGAGAGCGCCTCGGCGGCGTCCCCGCCTCAGCCGTCGACGAGCGCGGCGAAGCGTTCACCGTCTCGGAGCCGGTCGACGAGGTGGAGCACGGCCTGCCGGCCGCCGTGCGCGTCGACCCAGCGGCTCACCCGGCAGGCGGCTCTGGCGTACACCTGCTCGTCCGCGCCGGCCGCGCGCAGCCACGCGGCAAGCGTCTCCGGCAACGGTCCCGGGGCCGCGTCCCGGCAGCGGTCCGGTGCGGTGGGCGGCGCGAGGTAACGCCTGTCGTCGGCGACCAGGACCGCGAGGCCCTCGTCGAACCACTGCGGAACCTCCGCGTGCCGGGAACCGAGCCGCGTACGGAACTCGACGTGGGAGAGTTCGTGCGCGGCGATCGTCGTGGAGATGCCACGGGGGGAGAGCATCAGCGCCCAGGTGCGGATCGCCGCCCCCCGCTCGCCGCCGCCACCGATCCGCTGGTAGCAGTCGGTGGTCAGGCAGGCGAGGACTGTCGGATCGCTCCGCCGCCCCTGGTAGAACTCGTCGACCTGCCGGTTCGCCTCGCGGTACACCTCGACGAGCCGCTGCCGGTCGGCGTCCGACAGACCGGGCTCGGCGTGGAGCCGGCCCTGCACCGGCACCAGGCCGTAGCAGCGGGGACAGGCGGCCGCGGCCGCCGAGGGGTACGCCAGAGCCGCCGACGCGACCGTGACCAGCGTCAGCACGACCAGCCCGGCCATCAGCCAGGCCCGGCGTCCTCGCCGCCGGGATCGGATGCCCACGTCGCCTCCTGCGGCGGTTCGCTCAGCCGACCTGGCTGTTGTCCTTGAGCGCGCCCCAGCCGTGCCAGCGGTCGATCTCGATCAGCGCGCTGACCCGGGCCCGCTCCCGTCGCGGGTACGCCTTCCCGGTGTAGTGCCGGGAGAGCCGGTCGATGTCGGCGAGGTCGGTGTCCTCGCGCAGCTCGACGACGCGCCCGACGATGCTCAGGTGCGTGTACCAGCCCTGCTCGTCCAGGGCGGTGAGGGTGACCCGGGGGTCGTTGCGCAGGTGGTCGAGGCGGCGGCGGCCCTCGTCCATGTTGACCAGGATCCGGCCGTCCTCCCACAGGTACCAGGTGGCCGCGGACACCGGCTGTCCGTCGGGCCGCAGCGTGGCGATGACGGCCGGGTTCGGCTTGCGCAGCATGGCGACGGCCGGCTCGGGCAGCGGCGGCTTCGACATGACTCTCCTCCTCGCGACGGCACTGTCTGAGCACTGTACGGACCGGTGCCGGCGCTCGCAGGGGAACCGCGGGCCCGGAGCCGGTCGGCTCCGGGCCCGGGGCGCTCAGGAGGCGGTGCAGGTGACGTTGCCGGGGGCGGTGGCGCCGTTGCCGGTGGCGGTGAACCCGAACGTGGTCGACGCGTTCGGGGCCAGCGTGCCGTTGTAGGGGGCGTTCTGCACCGAGACCGTGCCGGTGGTGCCGGTGTTGACGCCGCTCCAGAGGCTGCTGATGGCCTGCCCGGAGGCCAGCGTCAGGCGTACCGTCCAGCCGTTGACGGTGGCGGTGGTGTTGTTGGCGACGGTGACCTCACCCTGGAAGCCGCCCGGCCAGGTGTTGACGGTGCGGTAGGCGGCCGCACAGCCGGTCGTCGGGGGAGTGGTCGGCGGCGTGGTGGTGGGCGGGGTCGAGGTGGGCGGCGTGCTGGTGGGCGGCGTGCTCGTCGGCGGGGTGGTGGTCGGTGGCGTGGTCGACTCGAACTGGCTGAAGAAGCGCCAGATCTCGCCCGAGGTCCAGGTCCGGGAGTCGTTCGGGCTGCCCGAGCCGTCGACCGGGCTGGGGGTGTGGTCGCCGTCGAACGCGGCCCACTGCACCGGGTAGCCGGCGCGGCAGCCCGAGTAGACGGTGGTGATGTGGCTGAAGCTGTTCAGCGCCGGCTCGCGCGGGGTCTGCGCGGTGCAGCCGTTGTTCCGGACGAACGTGTCGCGCAGCGAGCGGCCCATGGAGATGTTCAGCACGCTGTCGTGCGTGCCGTGGATGCCGAAGTAGGGCACGGGCTGGGTGCCGCCGTTGCAGCCGCTGAGGTTGGCGCCGGAGAGCACGGCTACCGCGCGGATCACGCTGGACCGGGCGCAGGCGACCGCGTAGCTCATCGCCCCGCCGTAGCTCCAGCCGAGCGCGAAGCGCTGGGTGGTGTCGACGCAGAGGTCGTTCTCGACCTGCCGGGAGATGTCGTCGAAGAGGGTCAGGTCCCGGCCGTTGGTGTTGGCCCAGCCGTTGTCGATGCCCTGCGGCGCGACGAAGATCGTGCTGTTGTTCGACAGCGGCAGCAGCCCGTAGTAGCCGGCCGACGCGACGTTGTTCGCCGAGCCGTTCAGCCAGTGGAAGCCGAAGACCAGCCGGTAGGGGCGGTTGCGGTCGTAGCCGTCCGGGATCCGCAGGATGTAGCTGCGGTTCTGCCCGCCGCTGGAGATGGTGCGGGTGCCGTTGGTGAGCGTGGGAGCCTTGCCGCAGCCGGCGGTGGCGGCGAGCGTGCCGTTCGTCGCGGCCTCCGCCGCGCCGCCGAGACCGCCGCTCAGCACACCGCCGGCGGCCGTCGTGACGATCAGGGCCGCGGCGGCGAGGGTGGAGAGAACATGGGTACGTTTCACTGTTGCGTGCCTCCTTGCCAGTGGTGGTGGTCCGGTGCCTGTGGTGCGCGTGCGGATTCGCCTGCGGCGAGGCGCGGAGAGGCGGGCCGGCGAGGAGCGAGGTCCTCCGGCGACGGTCTGCGGGCATCGGCACGGCGGCCCGGACTGGTCGCCGGGCGACGGAGGGGCGTGCCCTCGTCGGCGCGTTGCCGGTGACCGGGAGCGTGCCCTTCGCTCCCGTGCCGAAAGATAGCAGTTTATCGATAACAGGTTCAACCGCTCGTGTTGCGGAACGAGTGCTCCTGGTTCGTCGTTCCGGCCGTGCGCCGGTGCGGACCGCTCGCCCCTGAGCTGCTAATAAAGGAGAGTCCGGAGCGCCGAAACTCTCGGCTCGACATCCGGAAAACTCCGACGCCGAGCCGGTCCGACGGCAGTGAGCGTTAACAGTCGTGGGGCGCGAGCAGCCGCTCCGTGAGGTCCGCCAGGCGATCCGCGTCGCGTGGGTCGAGCGTCGGAAAGGTGAGCGGAAGTCGCCTGCCGCGGTCCACGGCGGTCAGCGGCGCGTCGGGTGGCGCGTCCACGAACCCGTGGATCGGGGCCACCGCCGCCGCGACGGGACGGGCCACGAGCGACGCCGCCGCCAACAGCCCGCGAACGACGAACGGCAGCGGGCCACGGTCGCCGCTCCTGGTGAAGCCGGGATGGTAGAGCACGTACCGCGCGCGGCTTCCCGACCGCCTGGCGAAGCCCACGCCGAGCAGGTCGTTGGCGCGACCGGCCTGCAACTGCGCGGTGACCGCCGAGTACCCCGACTCCAGTTGCGGGTCCGCCCAGCGCACGCCGCCCCTGGTGACGCCGACGCCCGCGACGTTCACGATCACCGGCGTGGCCGCCCGGTCGAGCGCCGGCCGCAGGCCGAGACCGAGCAGGTAGCGACTGAGGTAGTAGAGCGCGAAGGTGTGCTCCAGGCCCTCGGCGGTGACGGTCCGGCGCGGCGCCACCGCGTTGGCGAACAGCGCCAACGCGTCCACGACCGGGTGCTCCGCGAGGATGCGCTCGACGACCTGCCGGGTCTCGCGCACGCTGGACAGGTCGACGGGGAGGAAGTCGACGGAGTCGCTCGCTAGCGCCGCGCCGCGCGTGTGGTCGCGGCCGAGCACCAGGACCCGGTCGCCGCGTTCGGCGCGTCCGAGGGCGAACGCCCGTCCCATGCCGTTGGTGCCGCCGCTGACCACCACGAGTCCCATTCCGCCTCCACTACCGTCTCTGGCAACCGTGCTCATCCTCGGCAGGCGTCGGCGACGGCGAAAGAAGGCACTTTGATGGACACAGGGAACACCGGTGTGCGTGCCCGACTCGACGACCACCGGCTGCCGGACCCGGTGCCGGCCGGCGAGTACGAGTGCTGCCCGGTCACCGATGTGCTCCGACGGCTCGGTGACAAGTGGACGCTGCTGCTGCTCACCCTGCTCGGGCAGCGGCCGTACCGGTTCAACGAGCTGCACCGGGCCGTCGACGGCATCAGCCAGCGGATGCTCACCCGGACGTTACGCACGCTGGAGAGCGACGGCCTGGTCGACCGGGAGGTGCTTCCGACGTCGCCGCCGAGCGTCGAATACCGGCTGACGCCACTGGGCGCCAGCCTGCTGGAGCCGCTCGCCGTGCTGGCCGGCTGGGCGCTCCACCACCACCCCGAGATCGTCGCGGCTCGGCGAGCCGTCTGACTCACCGCGCCGTGCCCGCGCTCGGCGCTATCGTTCGGGCGTGCACATCCGTTTCGACGTCCCGGCCGACCCCACCTATCCGGGCCGCGTGGCCGCCGCGCTCAGCCGGGTCCGGCTGCGCCGGTTCGGCTACGTCGGCGCGGCGCTGGCCGGCCTCGGGGTGCTCGGGCTGGCCGTCTCGTGGGCGCTCGGCTCCGACGGCCGGTTCACGTCGCTGTGGACCGCGCTGCTCGTGGGCGGCCTGCTCTCCATGCTCCACCCGCCCTGGGTGCGGTGGCGCGCGCGCCGCCGCTCGGGTGGCTACGCCGTCGAGGGCGGCTACGACATCACCGACGACAACATCATGATGCGCAGCGGCTCGGAGTCCGGCGGCATAGCCTGGGACGGGGTCGCCAAGGTGACGGACGACCCGGAGTTCTGGATCGTGCACGTCGGCCGGATGCCGGCGACCGTGATCCCCCGCCGGCTGATGTCCGACGCGGACGCCGAGACGCTGCGGGCCTTCATGGCCGGGCGCGGGCTGCTCCGGCAGCGGTGAACCAGGCCCCGCCGATCCTGGGATCGGTGGGGCCTGGTTGCGCCTGCCGCCGGCGGGCACCGTGAGGGGTGCCCGCCGGAGACGCCGGCGCGCGGAAGGGAACCATGACCGGCGACAAGCTTCCCGGCGGCACCTACCGGGTGGGCGACCTCACCCTGACCCGGATGGGCTACGGCGCCATGCAACTGGCCGGCCCCGGCGTGTTCGGGCCGCCCCGCGACCGCGACGCCGCCGTCGCGGTGCTGCGCACGGCGGTCGAGCTGGGCATCCGGCACATCGACACGGCCGACTTCTACGGCCCGCACGTGACCAACGAGATCATCCGCGAGGCGCTCGCCCCGTACCCGGACGACCTGCACATCGTGACCAAGGTCGGCAACCGCCGCGACGAGCGGGGCGGATGGCCGCCGGCCCGCACGCCGGCCGAGCTGACCCAGCAGGTGCACGACAACCTGCGCCGCCTCGGCGTCGACGCGCTCGACGTGGTGAACCTGCGCGTCGGCGGCTTCGACACCCCGGAGCCGGGCTCGGTCGCCGAACCGTTCGGGGCGCTCGCGGAGCTGCGCGAGCAGGGGTTGATCCGGCACCTGGGGCTGAGCACGGTCACCGCGGACCAGCTCGCCGAGGCCCGGTCGATCGCCCCGGTGGTGTGCGTGCAGAACCTCTACAACCTCGCCAACCGCGCCGACGACGCGCTCGTCGACGACACCGCCCGGCAGGGCGTCGCGTTCGTGCCGTACTTCCCGCTGGGCGGCTTCTCGCCGTTGCAGTCCGGCAGCCTGGACCGGGTGGCGAAGCGGCTGGAGAGCACGCCGATGGCCGTCGCGCTCGCCTGGCTGCTGCACCGCTCACCGAACATCCTGCTCATCCCCGGCACCTCCTCGGTCGCGCACCTGCGGGAGAACGTCGCCGGCGCGGCCCTGGACCTGCCCGCCGACGCGCTCGCCGAGCTGGACGCGATCGGCGCGTGACCCGGTCGCGGGCGCCGGGGGCCGGCGCGGCGCTGCACTAGGGTGTGGCCATGACGGCGCGCGTGGACCGGTTCGCCCTTCCGCCCCGTCGCCCGGCGGAGCGGTTGGGCGTCGCGGTCGTCCGCGAGCTGGTCGAGCTCATCGTCACCGGTCAACTCGGCGAGGGGCGGCTGCTGCCCCCGGAGGGGCCGCTCAGCGAGCACTTCGGGGTGAGCCGCACTGTCGTCCGCGAGTCGGTGAAGCGGCTGGAGGAGAAGGGCCTCGTGGTGGTCTCGCAGGGGCGCGGGACCCAGGTGGCCCGGGCCGGCTCGTGGAACATGCTGGACCCGGTCGTGCTGTCCGCGCTCATCGACAACGACGAGTCGCTGGGCGTCCTGGACGAGCTGACTGTCGTCCGGGGCAGCCTGGAGGCGGCCATGGCGGGCGCCCTGGCGACCCGGCGTACGCCGGAGGAGCTGACCCGGGTCGAGCACGCGCTCGCGGCGATGCGCGAGATCCGGCACGAGACCGACTCCTCCCGCCAGGCGGACGTGGTCTTCCACTTCACGATCATGGAGCTGTCCGGCAACCGGCTGGCCGAGAACATCTGCAAGCGCCTCTACCGGCGGGCGCTGGAGAGCGACAGGTTCCACGGGCTGGCGTACGAGAGTGCCTTCGAGTCGACGCTCGACGAGCACGCGCTGGTGGTGGACGCCATCGCCCGCCGGGACGCGGCCGGCGCCGAGCGCGCCATGCGCGACCACATCGTCACCTCCTGGCAGCGACGCCGGCTCCAGGGGCCGCCCGGCTAGGGGTCGGGGACGAGCCGCAACCCGGCCCGGTCCGGCCGCACGTGCGGCCCGGTCGTGGCGGCCGGTGGGTCGGCGGCACGGGCGGCCTCGACGCGCCGCTCGTCGACCCGGATCCCGAGGCCCGGCAGGTCGCCGAGGACGATGCCGCCGTCCGCGATCTCCTGGTCCACCGCCAACCCGAGCGGCCAGGAGAAGTCCTGGACCTCGCAGGACAGGTGGTTGGGCACCGCGGCGGCGGCGTGCGCGAGCGGGTTGGCGTGGTAGGCCACCGGGCTCACCGGCAGGTCCCGCGCGTGCGCCACCACGGCCGTGCGCAGGAAGTGGGTGATGCCCCAGACGCTGCCCGCCTGCACCACGTCGACCGCGTCCGCGTCGAGCAGCGGCCGGTACTGCTCCAGGCCGGTGAGGTTCTCCCCGGTGGCGACCGCCGCCCGGACGCCGCGGCGCACCGACGCCAGGCCGGCCGCGTCCCACCGGCGCACCGGCTCCTCGACCCAGGCCAGATCGACGGTACGTTCCAGCGCGGCGACGTGGCGGACGGCCTGCGCGCGGTTCCACGACTCGTTGGCGTCGACCATCAGCGCCGGGTGGGCGCAGTTGCGGCGCAGGATGTCCCGCACCGCCTCCAGCCGGCGCCGGTCCCGCTCGACGTCGTGGCCGCCCTTGAGCTTGGCGCCGCCGAAGCCGCGCTCGGCGAACCGCTCGTACAGCCGCGTCAGCTCGTCGTCGTCGAGCGCGATGTCCAGCCCGGACGCGTAGCCGGGGACGAACCGGTCGACGGCGCCGAGGGTGCGCCACAGCGGCTCGTCGGCGGCCTTCGCCTTGAGGTCCCACAGCGCCATGTCGAGCGCGCCGATCGCGCCGAACGTGGCCCCGGCGTGGCCGGTCTTGAACACCTGGTCCAGCATCCGGTCGTAGAGCGCCGGCGCGGCCCGCGGATCCCGGCCGTCGACCGCCGGGAAGACGCGGCCCACGTCGGCGTGCGGGCCGACGCCGACCCCCTCCAGGCCGACGTCGGTCTCCACGATCAGCACGTGCACGTCGGTGCGCGGGCCGGGCATCACGCCGTTGGCGTCGCCGGTCGGCCGTCCCCAGTCGTGCGTGGTGGTGAGGCTGCGCCAGCCGGTGACCCTCACGGTCGTCTCCCGGCGCCGGTCGCCGGCTCATCCGCGCAGGCTCCACCGCTGGTTGGCCTGACCGTTGCAGGTCCAGAGGATGAGTTTGGTGCCGTTGGCGGTGCCGACGGCGTTGGCGTCGAGGCACAGGCCGGACTGCTGGCCGGTGATGGTGCCGTTGGCGTTGACGTTCCACTGCTGGTTGGTCTGGCCGTTGCAGTCCCAGATGATCACGGCGGTGCCGTTGGTGGTGCCCTGGCCGTTGGCGTCCAGGCACTTGGCGCCGTACACCTGGAGCTGCCGGCCGGCGGTGACGGTCCAGCGTTGGCCGGTGGCGTTGCCGCAGTCCCAGAGCTGGACCTGGTTGCCGTTGCTCGTCGACGAGTTGGGCACGTCCACGCACCGGCCGGACTGCGCGCCGACGATCTGCTGGGCGGTGCCGGTGGGCGGCGGGGTGGTCGGGCCGCCGGTGCCCTGCGGGCCGGCGTTGTTCATCACGGTCTGCGCGCCGGCCGGCCAGGCGCCGTTGGCCACCACCGTGTTGCCGTAGACGACGTTGCCCCGGTCGCCGTTCGTCACGTTGGTGCTGTTGTTCGTCGACCAGTTGTTGGTGAGCGTCCAGTTGCCCATGTTCTCGCCGCCCCAGTAGTTGGCGGTGGCCCAGGTGCCGGTGTTCGAGAAGACGTTGTCGGTGACGGTGTAGTACTTGGAGCCCTCGTCGAAGTAGACGCCGAAGTAGCCGTTGGTCCGCAGGCAGTGGTTCTCGCTGATCAGCGCGTTCGGGTTCCAGCCGAGCGTGTAGATGCAGCCGCCGTCGTTCATCTGCTGCATCACGTCGTGGACGTAGTTGCCGACCACCCGGGTGTTGGACGCGGTCGTGGGCGTGCTGTAGCGGGGCTGGTAGTTGTAGAGGCCGCGGTTGGCGTACTCAGTGTTGCCGCCGGCGTCGTTGGCCCCCCAGCCGTAGCCGATGGTGATCCCGGAGTACGGCATGTTGTAGATCTCGTTGTGGCTGATCGTGGCGTTGGTGACGTAGGTGGGCAGCACCGAGCTGACGCCCCGGTAGTCGATGCCGAGGTCGTGGATGCGGTTGTTGCTGACGGTGATGTCCCGGTTGGTCATCCGGCTGTCGCTCGGGTGGTGCGCGTCGGCCCGGACCCCGCCGATGACGAAGCCGCCGGCGGCGTTGCGGGCGATCTCGGAGCGGGTGACCGTGATGCCGCTGGCGCCCAGCCCCACGCCTGTGGCGTGCGCGTTGGCGTCGTTGCCGATCCCGATGGCGGTCTGGCCCAGGCTGACGAACTGCGAGTCGCTGAACGTGATGGTGTGGGCGGCCGAGACCTGCACCGCGGCGGGCATCTGCGACCAGCTCGGCCGGGCCGCCTCGAACTGCTGGCAGCCGGAGGTGCAGGAGCCGAACGCGGGCGTCGACCAGGTGCCGGCGATGTACGAGCCGGTCTGCTGGTCGACCCAGCCCTGGTTGCCGCTGGGTCCGAGCCAACTGGTGCCGGTGAAGGTGATGCCGGAGAACGCGATGTGGTGCGCCGGGTTCGCGTAGCTGCCGCCGATGTTCACCAGCGACTGCACCACCGGGAACTCGACGTCGACGCTGCTCATGCTCTGGCCGGAGCGGGGGATGTAGTAGAGCGTGCCGGTGCCGGGGTCGACGTACCACTCGCCGGGGGAGTCGAGGAACTCGTAGGCGTTCGCCAGGTAGAACGGGCCGGCCCGGAACGGGTTCATCAGGGTGTCGTAACCGAAGTTGTTGTTGTTCCAGGCCGGCTGCCGCATGGTCAGCAGGCCGCCGCTGATGCTCTGCACCGGCGAGTAGCGGTCGGTGAAGGAGTTGACCCCCTCGACCTCCACCCGGCCGGGGTTGGTCAGGTTGTTCAGGTAGTTGAGGTTGCCGTTGGTGATCCGCAGCCCGGTGGCCGAGGCGCTGAAGTCCGACCGGTTGACCTGGGTGCGCGCCCGGGTGGCGAGCTGGCCGTCGACGTAGAGCTGCCGGGTGTCCTGCCCGGCGCCGACTGTCGCCTTCCAGATGTTGCGGCCGGCGTCCGCGACCGTCCAGCCGGTCACCTGCCTCGCCCCGCTGATCACCGGGTGCGCTCCGGAGGCGGCCTGCCAGCGCACGGTGTGGCCGTTGGTGCCGGAGTCGGCCGCGCCGAAGGTCAGCGGCGAGGTCACCCGGTAGACGCCGTCGGCGAGTTCCACCACGACGTCGTCCGACATGCCCGGCGCGGTGGCCCGGACGGTGGACTGCGCGGTGGCCAGCGAGCAGGGCTGGGACGCCGAGCAGGCCGTGCCGCTGCCGCCGGGGGACGCGTGGAGGGTGGTGACGGCGGCCGACGCGGACGAGGCGAAGACCGCCACGGCGACGCCGGCCAGCGCCGTCGCCAGCGCGAGACCGGTCGCGGCCGGTCGGCGCAGGGCGGATGTGTTCACGGAAGCCTCCACGACGTATCGACAGAGATAGGTATGACGTCTCATGTTAAGAAGCCGTGTCGGCCGGATCAACATCGAGCAACGTCGATTGCGTGCGTTGACAGTCGCGCGCGACCCGCCCTAGGGTCGTCCCACCAGGTGAACCGATTCGACGACCGTTGCCGGGAGCGGGATGAACATCGGTGAGATCGCCCGGCGTGCCGGGGTGTCCCGCAGCACCGTGTCGTACGTGCTCAGTGGCAAGCGGCCGGTCTCGGCGGCCACCCGGCAGCGGATCCAGGCCGTCATCGACGAGCTGGACTACCGCCCCAACGCCAGCGCGCGCGCCCTCAAGGAGGGCCGCACCCGCACCCTCGGCCTGGTCATCCCGCCGGCCAGCCGGCGCCTCACCGACATGCAGCTCGGCTTCGTGGCGAGCGTGGTCGAGGCCGCCGCGCGGGTCGACCTGGACGTGCTGCTGTCGCCGTCCGGCGGCGACCACGACAGGTCGTTCGAGCGGATCGTCACCGGCCGCCGGGTCGACGGCGTGGTGCTGATGGAGATCCGGCTCACCGACGAGCGGGTGACCCGGCTGGAACAGACCGGCCTGCCGTTCGTGACCATCGGCCGCACCGCCCAGCCGCGGGGGATGAGCTGGGTCGACGTGGACTACGGCGGCCTCATCGCCGGTTGCGTGCACCACCTGGCCGACCTGGGGCACCGGCACGTCGCCCTGGTCAACCGGTCGGCCGAGCTGGTCGCCGCCGGCTACGGCCCGGGCAGCCGCGCGTCGGCCGGCTTCGCCGAGGCGACCGCGGCACGCGGCCTGGCCGGCGTCGACGTCTGCTGCGGCGACGACGTGGCCGCCGGCGAGGCGTGCGTCGAGGAACTGCTGGCCACCCACCCCGAGGTCACCGCCGTGGCGACGGTCAACGAGGCGGCCCTGCCCGGGATGCAGCGGGCGCTGGAGAGCGCCGGGCTCGTGGTGCCGCGCGACTTCTCGCTCACCGGGGTCGCCGCGCGGCACTGGGCGGAGAACGTCCGGCCGTCGCTGACCGCGGCGGACGTGCCGATCGTCGACATGGGCGCGGAGGCGGTGTCGCTCCTGCTGGAACGGATCGCCGCGCCCGACACCGCGCCCCGGCACCGGCTCTACCGCCCGCCGATCTCGCTGCGCGCCAGCACCGGCCCGGTGCCCGCGGCCCGCGGCGCGCGCTGACCGCGTACCGCCGGGTCCGGTCATTCCCGCGCGGCCCGCCGCCGGCGGTCGTCGCCGGCGAGCAGGAGATAGCCGCTCGCGGTCCAGGTGTACGCGCGGTCCCGCAGGCCCGCGCCGGTCTTGGCGTCGAAGTTCTCGGCGAACCCCGACCGCTCGCACAGGAGCCGGAACCGCCGGCTGATCTCGTCGGCCGGCCCGGTGTGCGCGGCCCGGCGCAGCCCGTCCTCGACCAGAACGGTGGCCGGGGCCCAGATCGGGCCGCGCCAGTAGCCGTCGGCCTGGTGGTGCGGTGAGTCCAGCGGCTCGGTGGCCAGGCCGTGCTCGGTCAGGTGGGCCTCGGCGCGTCGGGCGAGGGTGGCCGCGACGTCCGGCGGAAGCTCCGCGCCGAGCACGACGGGCAGGAGGTCCAGCAGGCTGGTGCCGGACCGGGTCCGCCCGGTCACCGGGTCGCGGGCGGTGAACAGCTCGCCGGTCCACAGCTCGGACAGCAGGGCGTCGCGCACCTCCCCGGCGACGCCGGCCCACCGGGTGGCCTCCTCCGGGCGGTCCAGCTCGGTGGCCAGCTCCGCGAGGTGACCCAGTTGCAGCACCAGGAACGCGGCCAGGTCGGGCGCCTCCACCACCCGGCCGTCGTCGAAGGTGGTGGCGTTGTCCCAGCCGCTGTCGTTGCCGTGCTGGTAGTGCGGCAGCGGCCGGCCGGGCGCCCGCCGGTGCGCCAGCCAGAACGTGCTCCAGCGGGCCAGCCGCCGGTAGATCTCGGCCAGCTCGTCGCGCGGCACCGGCCGGCCCGACCGCCGCCGCAACTGTCGCACCGCCCAGCCGTGGATCGGTGGCTTGACGAAGTTGTGCAGGACCTCCGAGTGCGTCACCGAGTCCGGCAGCGCGCCGGCCGGGTCCTGGTGGTCGAAGGGCAGGTGGAACTGGTCCCAGGCGAGGTCGGGGAGCCCGTCGGCGAGCGCGAGCGCGTTGAAGCAGTGGTCCCAGCTCCACACCTTGTTCATCCAGTGCTTCGACATCAGGACGGCGGGCCGGGTGACGAAGCCGTCCGGCGCCACCGTCGCCGACCACAGCACGTACGCGGCCAGTTCGGCGGCCGGCGTCTCCGCGTCCCGCCAGGGCGCGACCGCCTCGACGAACGCGGCGAACTCGGCCCGGCCGGCGTCCACCAGGTCCTCGAAGCCCAGGCTCGACAGGTACGGCGCGCGGGCCGTCGCGTACTCCTCGATCGCGATCTCCCACGGCTGGTCCGCGGGCAGGACCAGGCCCCGTTCGGCGGTGCCGAGGGCCTGCGCGCCGACGGTCTCGGCGGCGCCGTCGAGCACGGTCACCCGGTAGCGGCGACCGGTCTCGTAGGAGGTGAACACGGACCCGCGGGAGACCGGGTCGTCGTAGAGATAGGTCCCGCTGAACGGGGTGAGCGTGGCGGCGGCGGCGGTGATCCGCAGCCCGGCGCCGCGCCCGCGCAGCCGCAGCGTGTCCGGGCCGGCGCCGGTCAGCTCCACCCGGCCGGTTCGGCCCTGCCAGCTCAGCAGCGCCGGCCGGGTGGTCACCGTGGCGTCGCCCGACGGGGTGAACCGGAGCACCGGGTGCATGCCGTTGCGGTGCGAGACCAGGTGCAGGTCGTCGGCGTAGCGGTGCTCGGCGAGCACGGGGGAGACGCTGAGCCAGGAACCGTGGTGGCTGAACGGGATCTCCCGGACGGAAAACTCCGGACCGGTGGGGGCGACGGTCATCGGGGGGCTGCCTTTCTGGGTGCGGATGGCTCAGTCCTTGACCGCGCCGGCCGTCACGCCCGCGGCGACGTACCGCTGGGCGACGATCAGCAGAACGGTGGCGGGGACGGAGGCGACCACGGCGGTCGCCATGATCGCGTTCCATTCCTGGTTGTTGTTGCCGATGTAGCGGTAGATGCCGAGGGTGATCGGGCGGCTGGCGCCGCCGGCGTCCAGGGTGGACGCGAAGAGGAAGTCCGACCAGGCCCAGAGGAACGCGAACAGGGACACCGTGATGATCGCGCCCCGGCTCAGCGGCAGCACCACCGACCGGAATGTCCGCCACCGGCCGGCGCCGTCCACCAGCGCGGCCTGCACCACCTCGTCGGGGATGCCGGACATGAACGCCGTGAAGATCAACACCCCGAAGGGTACGGCGATGGTGGAGTCGGCCAGCACCAACCCGGCCGCCGAGTTCAGCACCCCGAGGCGCAGATAGATGGCGTAGAACCCCATCGCCATGATGATCCCCGGGATCATCTGCGCGATCAGCAGCACGAAGGTCAGCACGCCGCCGCCGGGCGGACGCAGCTTCGCCAGCGCGTACCCGGCGGGCGCGGCGAGCGCCACGGTCAGCGCCACGGTGCCGAGCCCGACAAGCAGGCTGGTGCCGAGGTAGGGCAGTTGCTCGCGCAGCACCACCCGGTAGCCCTCCACGGTGCCGTGCACGGGGAACAGGTGCGGCGGGTCGGCCCGCAGGTCGCCGTCGCGGGTGAACGAGACGTTGACCATCCAGTAGACCGGGAACAGCATCAGCGCGGTGAACACCACCCCCAGGGCGGTACGCCACCAGGCGGTGCGGGCCGGCGCCCGGGTCACCACCGCGGTCTCCGCTGCGCCCGGGCGTAGGCCAACCCGCCGATCAGGGCGACCGCGATCAGCAGGTTGCCGACCGCCGCGCCCGGCCCGAACTCGGGCAGCAGGCTGCCGAACCCGAGCCGGTAGGACCAGGTGGCGAACGTGGTCGACGAGTCCGCCGGCCCACCCCGGGTCATCACCCAGATGAGGTCGAAGACCTTCAGCGTGTAGATCAGCCCGAGCAGCAGCGTGATCGCCGAGACCGGACGCAGCAGCGGGAACGTGATCCGCCAGAACCGCTGCGCCCCGCCCGCGCCGTCCAGCGCCGCCGCCTCGTACACGTCGGGTGGGATCGCCTGGAGGCCGCTGTGCAGCACGACCAGGTTGAACGGGACGCCGATCCAGATGTTCGCGATGATCACCGAGACCAGCGACAAGCGCGGCGAGGTCAGCCAGTTGACCGGGTCGACGCCCACCGCGCCGAGCGCCGCGTCGACCACGCCGGCCTCGCTGTTGAGCAGCCACGACCAGGTGGAGGCCGAGACGATCAACGGCAGCAGCCACGGTACGAGGAACAGCGCCCGCAGGGTCCGCGACAGCGGGAAGTGCCTGTGGAAGAAGACCGCGAGCGCCAGCCCGAGGGTGAACTGGCACAGCAGCGACACCGCCGTGAAGACCGCCGTGTGCCACAGCGCCGGCCCGAAGGTCGGATGGGTCACCACCTCCCGGTAGTTGTCCAGCCCGGCGAACGGCGCGCCGCCGGAGACGAACGACCGGACGGTGTAGCGCCGCAGGCTCAGCTCGACGTTGCGGTAGAGCGGGTAGGCGTAGCAGGCCAGCAGGTAGAGGGTCACCGGGGCGAGGAACGCCCACGCCGTCCACCGGTTGCCGCGCACGGCGCTACCTGGCGGCGGCAGCCGCGCCCTGGGCGGCGGTCAACGCCGCCTGCGGCGACTTCGCACCGCTCAGCGCGCCCTGCACGGCCGTCCAGAGCTGCTCGGAGATCCTCGGGTACCTCGTGCCGAGGTTGTCGCCGGTGCGGCCCTTGGCGGCGTTCACCGCGTCGACCCACACCTTCAACCCCGGATCGGCCGCGACCTGCTTCTGCTGCACCGCCGCCACCGGGGCGACGTAGGACAGCGTGGTGTCGGTGGTCAGCAGGTTGTCCGGATTGGTCAGGCAGGCCACCAGCTTGCGCGAGACGTCGTACCGGCCGGTGTCGCGCTGCACCGGGACGGAGACGAACTCGCCGCCGGTGGGCGCCGGCGCGGTGCCGCCCGCGCTGCCCGGGACCGGGATGATGCCGTACGCGAAGTCGAGCTTCTCCGCGTTGGCCTGCTGCCAGGTGCCGTTCTCGGCGAACGCGTAGTCGCCCGCGGCGAACTCCTGCCAGCTCGTCGTCTGGGTGTTGGTGATGACCGAGTTCGGCGCGTACCCCCGGGTCAGCCAGTCCTTCCACAGCGTCAACGCGGACACCGCCCGCGGCGAGTCCAGCGCGGTCAGTTGGGCGCCGGAGCCCCAGAACCAGGGCAGGAACTGGAAGCTGCCCTCCTCGGTGCCGATCGCCGAGAACGTGATGCCCTTCTTGCCGGCGCCCTTGACCTTCGCCAGCGCGGCGGTGAGCGACGGCCAGTCCCGGATCGACGCGACGTCCACCCCGGCCCTGCCCAGCAGGTCCTTGTTGTACCAGAGCGCGAGCGTGTTCGCCCCGATTGGGACGCCGTACGCCTTGCCGTCGAGCCGGCCGGCGCCGAGCAGGTTGGGCGCGGAGGCCGAGGTGTCCAGCCCGGTCTCGTCGGCGGCTGTCAGCGCGCCGGCCTGGGCGAGTGTCGAGATCACCGGGTTGTCGACGATGAGCACGTCGGGGGAGTTGCCACCGTTCCAGTGGAACCCGAAGATCAGCCGGTACGGATGGTTGTTGTCGTAGTTGTCGGGGATCCGCAGGATGTACGAGCGGTTCTGGCCCCCGCTGGAGATGGTGTGCGAGCCGCTGGTCAGCGTCGGCGCTCTGCCGCAGCCGGCGGTCGCCGCCAGCGTGCCGGCGCCGGCGCTGCCCGGCCCGGCGGCGAGCGCGACGCCGCCCATGGCGAGGACCAGCCCCGCCACCCCGGCGACGACACCGACGACGAGTGGACGTCTCGGCATGGCGTACTCCTTTCGTGGCGAGTGTTAAGCGGGGCCCCTTCCTCTACCTGAGGCGTTAAGAAGGGGCCCCGCCTTGCACCTCAGGCGCGGGTGCTCCAGAGCTGGTTGGAGCCGCCGTGGCAGTCCCAGAGGTTGATCTTCGTGCCGTTCGCGGTGCCGTAGCCGGCCGCGTCCAGGCAGCGCCCGGACTGCACGCCGCTGATCGTGCCGTTCGTGTTCAGGTTCCACTGCTGGTTGGGCTGGCCGTTGCAGTCCCAGACGATCACCGCGGTGCCGTTCGCGGTCCCCCGGCCGCTCGCGTCGAGGCACTTGTTGCCCAGCACCTGCAACTGCTTCGTGGAGGTGTAGGTCCAGCGCTGCATGGTGCCGCCCCAGCAGTCGTAGAGCTGCACCTGGGTGCCGTTTGTGGTGCTGCCGTTCGGGACGTCCAGGCACCGGCCCGAGCCACCGCCCACCAGCTGCACGTTCTGGTAGGTGCCGCCGCCGGTGCCCGGGGCGCCGATGCTGCCGTCGACCGACTGGAGCGCCCGGTACCAGACCGCCGCCATCTTGTCGTAGCCGGTGGCGGTGGGGTGGATGCCGTCGATCAGGTCGCCGGTGGTCAGCGCCGAGTGCTGGTCGACCAGGTGGACCCGCTTGCCGGCGTTCACCTTGGCCTGCACGATGCCCGGGAGCGCGGCGTTGAACGTGCGTACCGCCGACTCCTGGCCGGCGTTGGCCAGCGGGATGATCTGGGCCACGAACACGTCGGCGTTGGGCGCCGTCGCGGTGATTCGGTCGATCAGCGTGGAGAGCCGGTTCGGCGCGGTGGAGACGTTGTAGTTCTGCAGGATGTCGTTGGTGCCGATGTGCAGCAGCACGGTGCGCGGCTGGTAGGTGTTCAGCCAGCCGGTGATGGTGGCGTCGATCTGGTCGATCCGCCAGCCGGGGTGGCCCTCGTGGTCGTGGTCACCGAGGTTGCCGGGCCCGTTGAACTGGGAGCCGACCAGGTCGATCCGGTAGCCGCCGGCGGCGAGCCGCTGCCACAGCCCGATCCGGTAGCCGCCCGGGACCTGGGTGCCCTCGGTGATCGAGTCGCCGAGCGGCATCACCCGCACCCCGCCGTTGGACTCGGCCGCCGCCGGGCCGGCCGGGGCCAGCACGCCGGTGGCCGACAGGGCCAGCGCCGCGACCGCGGCGAGCCATTTCCTGGTACGCATGGTCTGCTCCTCTCAGGGGCTGGTGCAGGTGAGGGACGGGGTCGACGGCGAGCCGTTGGCGAGGAAGCCGAACGTGGTCGAGCCGGCGGCGGGCACCGAGCCGTTGTAGGACACGTTGCGCACGGTCGCGGCGGAGCCGCTGGTGCTCAGCGTGCCGCCCCAGATCTGGCTGATGCTCTGGCCGCCGGCCAGGTTCCAACCCACCGTCCAGCCGCTGATCGCCGACGCGCCTGCCGTGACCGTCACCTCGGCCTGGAAGCCGCCGGACCAGGTGCTGGTGGTGCGGTAGGTCGCGGCGCAGGCGCCGCCGGTCGGGGGCGGGGTGGTCGGCGGGGGAGTGGTGGGCGGCGGGGTGGTCGGGGGCGCGGTGGTGGGCGGCGGGTCGGTCGGCGGGGTGCTGGTCCCGGAGCTGAACCGCCAGTGGTCGATGTTGAACAGCGAGCCGCTGCCGCCGGTGAAGCGCAGGTAGAGGTCGTGGGTGCCGGTGGCGCCGCTGACCCCGCAGGTGGTGTCGGCCCAGGTCTGCCAGCCGCCGGTGCCGGACACCCGGCAGGTGCCGACAAGCGGACCGCTGGCGCCGTCGAGGCGCAGCTCGATGGTGCCCCCGCTGCCGGCGGAGGCGACCCGGGCGGTGTACGAGGTCGCGCCGGTCCCGAACGCCACGCCCTTGACCTTGATGTAGTCCCCGTTGTCGATGTAGCCGACGTTCATCCCGCCGCCGCTGGCCGGCTCGGTCTCCACGCCCTGCCCCCAGGCGATCGTCTCGGCCTCCTGCCGGACGTGCGGGTTCAACGTGCCGACCTGTGGGGGCCCGGTGGTGGTCATCGACATGGTCGGGATCGAGCCGTCCGCGCCGTAGGTGAACTTCTCCACCGCCACCGACCTGGTGAAGCCGCCGCCGCCCGGCAACGCGCCGTTGTGGTAGAAGAGGTAGGAGTTGCCCTTGAAGTCGACGATCCCGGGGTGGTTGGTGAAGCTGCTGCCCTGGGTGGGCATCACCGTCCCGCGGTAGGTCCACGGTCCGAGCGGGCCGGGCGCGGTCGAGTAGGCGAGGAACTCCGAGCAGCACTTGGCGGCGAACACGTTGTAGTAGAGGTTGTTGCGCTTGTAGACCCAGGGCCCCTCCTCGTAGAGGGTGGGCCGGTTCGCGTCCCCGGTCCGGGTCCCGAAGCCCGCGGTGGTCAGCGGGATCTGCGTCGGGCTGCCCGAGTACGAGATCATGTCCGCGTTCAGCTTCACGTACCACAGCTTCGGGTTGCCCCAGTAGAGGTACGCCTGCCCGTCGTCGTCGATGAACACGGTGGGGTCGATCTCGCCGTTGCTCACCAGGGGACGGCCGATGGCGTCCCGGAACGGTCCGGTGGGGCTGTCGGCCACCGCCACGCCGATGCCCATCTGACCGGTCGCCCGCACGACCATGGGTACGTACCAGTAGAACTTGCCGTTGCGGTAGATCGCCTGCCCGGCCCACGCGTCCTGCTTGGCCCAGCTGAACGTGGCCAGGCTGAGCGGCGAGCCGTGGTCGGTCCAGTTGACCATGTCGTCGGACGAGTAGACCCGCCACTCCTTCATGGTGAACCAGGTCGAGTTGTCCTCGTCGTGGCCGGTGTAGAGGTAGACGCGGCCGTTGTAGACCAGCGGCGCCGGGTCGGCCGTGTAGATCGTCTGCACGATCGGGTTGTCGGCCCGGGCGACGGCCGGGAACAGCCCGATCAGGGCGAGCAGCGTGGCGACCAGGGCGAGCCTGCGCCGCGCCGGCCTTCTTGATAGCGCTAACATCACTGTCCCTTCGAGTCTGGTACGGGGGTCTCAGCGGTATCCGGCGGCCACGACGTCGGCCTGCACGGCGTTCTCGGTGGCGTCCGAGGGATAGCCGGCCACCATGGCGCCCTCGTAGAAGGTGCCGGCGCTCAGGTTGGCGCCGCCGACGGGCTTGCAGCAGTCGCCGCCGCTGCCGATGATGATCGCGCCCTGCTTCCGCATCGGGCTGTAACCGGGCGGCAGTGACCCGTCGTAGAGCGTGTAGAGGGCGCCGGACTGGGCGTTGCTGCCCTTGATGGCGAAGCGTGAGGTGCCGTTGTTCTTCAGCGTGGCGGTGACGAATTTGCTGGTGAAGGCGCGTTGGTTGGGGTTCCAGGTCTGGCTGCCGCCGGGGTAGAGGCCCCACTCCAGGTCGGCCTGCACCCAGGGGCCGCTGCCGGAGCAGCCGCCGAACCAGCAACTGGTGCTGAAGTTGATCGCGTCCATCGCGCCGGCGGCGTCGGCGCTGCGGGTGGTCTCGCTGTTGCCGTAGTCGAAGCAGCAGCCGCTGTTGACGTGCGTGCCGCTGGTCACCATGTACATGCCCTCGGGCGCGCTGCCGGTGGGGACGCCGGTCAGGTGACCGTCACGCCAGTAGCTGTTTCCGGGGTTGATGTAGAGCGAGTAGGCCCGGGCGCCGCCGACGGTCAACGACTCGCTTGTCGCGGTCGCCGGCCGGCTGGAGGTGGAACCGGGTACCTGCGTCGATCCCTGGTACCACAGGTCGTTGCCGCGGCCCGACTGGTCGTAGACCACGGTGATCACGCACGTCGTGCCGGCGCAGAACGCGTCCTGGACGGCGGCGTCGGCGGAGCCGCCGGCGCTGCGCACGCCGATGGCGCGGGTGGCGTTGTCCGAGGAGCGGCGGACCTGGTAGAGGTTGCCGCCGTACGCCGAGAACAGCGCCCGGGTGGTGCTGTGCGCGGCCACGCACGGCGTGCCGCCGGCGGCGTAGAGGTCGCACGGCCGGCCGCCGCCGGGCGGCGGTGAGGTGGGCGGCGGGGACGTCGGCGTGGTCGGGGTGGTCCACCGCTGGTTGGCCTGACCGTTGCAGGTCCAGAGGATGAGTTTGGTGCCGTTGGCGGTGCCGGCGGCGTTGGCGTCGAGGCAGAGGCCGGATTGCTGGCCGGTGATGGTGCCGTTGGCGTTGACGTTCCACTGCTGGTTGGTCTGGCCGTTGCAGTCCCAGATGATCACGGCGGTGCCGTTGGTGGTGCCCTGGCCGTTGGCGTCCAGGCACTTGGTCCCGTACACCGTGAACTGCCTCGCCGACGTGTAGGTCCAGTTCTGCGCGGCGGCGCCGGTGCAGTCGTAGAGCTGGACCTGGGTGCCGTTGGTGGTGCTGCCGTTCGGCACGTCGACGCAGCGGCCGGACTGCGCGCCGACGACGGAGCCCGGCCCGGGTGCGGCGACCGCCGACCGGGCCTGCGTGACCAGGGTGGCGCCGCCGACGGTCAGGACGAGGGCCAGGGCCGCGAACGCCAGGCGCGCGGGTCCGGAACGGACGGATGGGGGACGGGGAAGGGGCATGACGGCTCCTCGGATGCGCAGGGCTCCGAGACGTTCCGTACCGGCGCGGAGCCTCACGAGTGGTGATGGCCGTCGATGGAACGCTGGCGCGCGCAGGGGGGAACCCACCGCCGGCGCCCGATTCCGGCGCGAGGCCCGCACGCGTCTCGATGCCGGAGGTGCCGGTGGTGGTGGCGACCGGTCATCGATGTTAGCGCGAACATCGACGCGAATAATTAGAACACATCGGCGGCACTGCGCGCCGGTGGAGGATCGGGCAGACTTCGCCGGGGATCCGGCCCGGGTCGGTCCGGGCGGCCCTCAGAAGGTGCGGTGCCGGACGCCGTGAACGTGTTCGGCGCGCTGTTCGCGCTGCGCCTGCCGCGCCCGGGGCGGGGTGGGCGCGCTCAGCGGGCGCGCTTCGTCGCCCGCTTGCGGGGCGGGGTCAGCAGGTCGGCGATCGCGGCGATCGCGGACGGCACCACCCGGTAGTAGGCCCAGACGCCGCGCTTCTCCCGCTCCAGCAGCCCGGCCTCGGTGAGGATGCGCAGGTGGTGGCTCACCGTCGGCTGGGACAGCCCGAGCGGCGCGGTCAGGTCGCTCACCGACGCCTCACCCTCCGGGGCGGACTGGATCAGGCTGAGCAGCCGCAGCCGCGCCGGATCGGCGAACGCCTTCAGCACCCCGGCGAGGCGTTCGGCGTCGGCCCGCTTGATCGGCTCGCCGGTCAGCGGCGAGATGGACGGCATGGCGGCAGTCTTCGCAGTTCCCACGCCCTCCATAGTCGCACCGACGCCATCGATGGGACGGCAAAACCGCCAACCATCACCGGCGGTGAATCTCGATATGATGCGCCGCGTGCCCCAGCCGGTGATCTTCGACCTCTTCCACACGCTGCTGCACGGCGCCGACGACGAGCGGGACCGGGTGGTCGGCGAGATGGCGCTCGTGGTCGGGGTGGAGCCGGCCGCGCTTGTTGCCGCCTACCACGCCTCCTGGCGGGACCGGCTGGTCCGGTGGGACGTCGAGGAGACCGTCCGCGTGCTCGCCGGCCGCCTCGGCGGCGCGCCGACGGACGAGCAGGTGGCCCGGGCCGCAGGTCACCGTCGCGCCCTGGCCCGTCGGGTGCTGGCCCGGCCTCCGGCCACCACCCTCGACGTCCTCGACGCGCTGCGCGCGGCCGGGCATCCGCTGGCCCTGATCAGCAACGCCACCTCGGAGACCGCCGAGGCGTGGCCGGACGGCCCGCTCGCCCGTCGCTTCGACGTCGCGGTCTTCTCCTCCGACGTCGGGGTGGCCAAGCCGGACCCGGCGATCTACCACATCGCCGCCGAGCGGTTGGGCGTCGCCCCGGCCGGGTGTGTCTACGTGGGAGACGGCGCGGACGGCGAACTGGCCGGCGCGGAAGCGGTCGGGATGACCGTGCTCCGGACCACCGAACTGAACGACACCGACCCGAGCTGGACCGGACAGGTGATCACCGGCCTCGCCGAGCTGCCCGCCCTGCTGGGCCGGCCGCTGTCACGACCGGGTCCCTGACACCTGCTGCCGGCGGCGGGCTCGGTGGGGCTGCTGGGCGGTTTCGTCGTGCCGTGGGTCGGCGCGCTCGCCGCCACCGACCTGGGCTACCACTGACGGTCAGGAGCGACGCAGCACCAGCGTCGCGAAGCCCAGCACGTCGCGGTAGCCGCGCAGCCACCCGCTCCGGTGCTCCCGCGCGGCGGTGAGCGCGTCTGCGGCGTCCGGGTGGCCGGGGTTGTCCAGCGCCCACTCGGTGAGCGAGCCGACCCACGACCACTCGTAGTTGTCCCACTCGGCGGCGTCGCTGACGTGCGCGTACACCGGGGTCCAGCCGGCCTGCTCGACGACGTCCACCAGGCCGGCGAGGTCGGTGTGGTCCGTCGCCTCGACGTCGAGCGCGGTCAGCGCCGCCGGTGTCGGCGGGGCCTGCCAGAAGCACTCGCCGAGCAGCAGGATGCCGTCCGGGTGCAGGTGCCGGCCGGCTGCCCCGAGCGTGCCGGGGACGCCGTCGAAGATGTGGGTCGACCCGACGCAGAGCACCAGGTCGTACTCGCCGTCCGGCACGTACCCCCGGGCGTCGCGCTCGTGCAGGGTGAGCCGGTCGGCGAGGCCGCGCGCCTCGGCCGCGGCGGCCGCGTGGTCGAGCGCGTGGCGGCTGGTGTCGACGGCGTCCGCGTGTCCGTCGGGGTAGTGGGCGAGGGCCTGCATCGCCCAGGCCGCCTGCCCACAGCCGAGGTCGAGGATGCGTGCCGCCGGTCGCCGGTCCGCCCGGCGCAGGAGCCGGTTGACGTTGACGCCGGAGACCGGGGCCGCGATCGGGTGGTGCGAGTGCGCGATGCTGCTGAGCCGTTGGCGATCCACGGCTGACAGTGAACACCAGGGCTTCGGCGGGCTCCGGCTCCACCCCGGACGGAGGTCAGACCTGGTCGGGTCGCGACCGGTGCCCGAGGAGGCGGCCGGCGACCGCGACCGCGGCGACGGCCACGGCGGCGACGAGCGCGCCGGCCACGATGTCGCCGGGGTAGTGCACGCCGGTCCAGACCCGCGCGAACCCGATGACCGCCGCCAGCGCGGTGAGCGCCACCCCCCAGCGTCGGGACAGGAAGGCGCCGACCGCGAAGGCCAGGGCGAACGCCGCGGTGGCGTGGTCGCTGGGCAGTGACGGTCCGGCCGCGTGCGGGATCAACTGGTGCACGTGGTGGGTCTGGAACGGGCGGACCTCGGTGCTGAGCGCGGCGGCGGTCCGCCCCAGCAGGAACGCGACCCCCGACGCGGCGAGCACCCGCAGGACGGGTCGGGCGGCGGACCGGCCACGGCGCAGCACCGGCACCACCGCCAGCGCCCCCAGCACGTAGATCAGATAGATCGCCGACCACTCGAAGACGTCGTCGACGGAGTCGACCCGCCCCGCGCCGGCATTGATCATCTGGAACAGGTGGTAGTTCACACGTCCTCCTCGGTCTCGCCGCTTCCACGCTTGCACGCGCGCGCGTCGTGGATCCGGAGAATCGCGAAGTCGCGGCGTCGCCAGGCGGCCCCCCCACGCGGTCGGTCGCGGTGAGTGGTTGCGCGATCGTCTTAGCGTGATGGTGGATGGCGGTCCCGGGAAGGTGGGCAGGCATGCAGGAGACGGTTCTGGGCGTCGCCGGTCTGGTGCTGGTCGCGGTGTCGTTGTGCTTCTCCGCCCTCCAGACGCGAGAGGTGGCGAAGCAGAGCCGCATCAACAACGGCATTGGCTCGGCCGCCGCGCTCATGGAGATGAACAACCTGTCTCGCGCCTGGCACGACCGTCTGTTGGAGCATCCGTCGCTTCGTGCCTACTTCTTCCAGGGCAAGACTTGTGCGCCGGACGACAGCGACCGATCTGCCGTGGTGACCCTCGCGGAACGGGTCTGCTGCACCGGCAGGTGACAGGTGTAGTCACGCGGCCTGACTGGCCGGTGGGTGCATGATGGTCTCGAATTCCACGGGGGTCAACCGGGA
>NZ_JBITEP010000024.1:0-93636 GCF_044455315.1 Micromonospora sp. NPDC051300
GATCCACGGCGGCTGCTCACCCCTCCTCACGTTCAGACGAAACGACCCTCACGTCCAGTCGGTTACGCCCAACATCATTAAGTTAGGACCTCTTAGTAGCAGAACTCACCGCTGTCGCAGATCCCGTCGCGGCCGGCGGCAGAGGCCGCTCCCGGTGCCAGCGCAACGCCGCCGAGCGCCACCACCAGAACCGTCAGGACACTCGAAACTCTCAGGACGGTCATCCGCGTACTCCCATCGGGATTCGTGAGTGCACGTCGGTTCACCAGCTGCTCGGGACGTACGCCCAGCCCAGGTAGTCGGGCCGGTCCCGGAACGAGTTGGTCTGGTAGACGGTCGGTCCCGTGCTGATGGCG
Organism: Micromonospora sp. NPDC051300; assembly: GCF_044455315.1. Taxonomy (NCBI): domain Bacteria; kingdom Bacillati; phylum Actinomycetota; class Actinomycetes; order Micromonosporales; family Micromonosporaceae; genus Micromonospora; species Micromonospora sp. NPDC051300. Next base: position 357 of record NZ_JBITEP010000024.1, read on the forward strand.
CTGTTGCCGCCGATGGAGAGCATGACGTGCCCGGCGGACGTCGTGGAGGTGAAGAACACCGCCGCACCGGCCGGCGGCACCGAGCCGGTGTGGATGCGACCGTTGTCCCTCTGCCACTGGTAGTGGGCGCGCGCCGTGGCGAACCGGCCGCTGGTGCCGAACGCCCGCTCGACGAAGAGCTCGCACTGGTTGTTCCAGTCGGTGTGGCCGAGGCGCGCCTTGGCGAACGCGACGGCCTCGGCCGCTCGCGGGTCGGCCGGGAAGGCGCCGCCGCCGATGTCGTGCGAGGCGTTGTTGTTCTTCAGCGTGGCGTTGAGGTTGCCCTTCGCGCCGGACGCGAAGTCCTGGGTGGCGCCGGCGAAGTTGCTGTTGTAGTAGACCCGTACGGTCTTGTTGGTCCGGTTCCACACCGAGGCGGCGTTGTTCTTCACGCACAGGCCCTTGCCGTTGCCCGTGCCCTTGAATTCATAGCACGTCGGCTGCGTGGTGCCGTAGTCGTCGATCGAGGTCGTGAAGTCGGAGAGGGAGCCGGCCTGGTCGCTGTTGTAGTAGTAGCAGAACTCGCCGCTGTCGCAGACCCCGTTCCGGGACGCGGCCGACGCCGGTGTGGCGACGATGAGGATGGAGGTGGTCATGGCGAGCGCGGCGCCGACGGTGGTGAGGCTCCTGCGGATGGTCATGGTGTCCCTTCCGGACGGTGGGAGGAGGCTACGGACGGGATAGGACGGGGTGGGGGCGGCTGTCACGTCCCGCTCTGGTACTGCTCCCAGGTGGTGATCGGCACTCGGGGACCGTCGTCCGGGCCCCGGTCGGCCAGGCCGTTCAGGCCGAGGTGGTAGTCGCCGGCCTGGTGCTGCGCCTGGCTGGACAGGTCCGTGTCGTTGATCGCCACGGCGTGGATGTGCCACGGCCAGTCACCCTGGCCCGGGTTGCGTACCCAGGCGGCGAAGCCGACCCGGCGCAGGACCTGGGCGACTGTCGTGCGGGTGGCCGAGGTCATTCCGGTGACCGCGATGTCCACCACACCTCCGCCGTCGTGCGTGCCGGCCGAGGTCGGATCACCCCCGGGGTTGTAGGACCCCTGGTCGAGCACCAGGGTTCGGCCGAGCAGACGCTGGGCCTCGGCGAGCATCGCCTGGGTACGGGTGTTGACGACGTACCCGTCACGCGGGACCTTCGGGCCCGGGCCGATCGGATTGGCCACGGTGTACCGGTCCTGACCGAGCTTCGTCAGCGAGGTGATGCCGGGTAGCCCGTTCGCGGCCAGTCCGGTGTAACCGAGCGAGCGCTGGTAGGCCGCGTACGCCGAGATGGTCTCGGTGCCGAAGTAGCCGTCGACCCAGTGCGCGTTCAGCAGCTTCCTGGCCTGAAGTGCCTGCTCGACGGCGAGCACCGAACCCTTCGCGCCCGGGGTCAGTGTGTGATCGTCGCGGCGGGGGTCGATCTGGGCGGCCAGGACGGTGACGGCCATGTCCACGACGGGGCGCGCGGCGACGGTCCGCTGTGCCGGTGTGCCGGACACCGAGGCCCGCGCCGGGGCCGGAACACCGACCGCGACGCAGAGCGCGGTGAGCCCGACGGCTGACCAGAGACGGCGCATGGGGGATTCTCCTCCGTGTTGGTGAGCGGTGTTCGGAACGGATCTCACCCTGCGAGAAAGAACCCGCTGTCCGGTACTCCGCAGATCTGTCAGATTATCACCGACCTCGATGGATGCGGCGTTGTCGGCTTGACCGCGCAGAGCGGCTCTGGATCCTCGGCATGCGCCATTGATACCGCTGCATGGATCGCACTAGCCTCAACGCCTTCACGGCAACAAGCTGGTCATCGGCAGAGGAGCGGACCATGCGCGACGAGAACCCACCCCGCTGTTGTGGTGAAGAGGCGCGGCTGCCAGCCGGACTCAGCCGCCGTACCCTCCTCAGGGGTGCCGCAGTGACCACCGGCGCGCTCGCGGTCGGCGGGGCCGTCGGACGTCCCGGCATCGCCTACGCGGCGCCGGCGATCGACAACCCGTTCAGCCGGTACGCGATCACCGGAACGTGGCAGGACCATCTCAACCGGGGGTCGCTCGGCGGCGTCGACTTCGGCATGGGCGTCGGCACCGATCTGCCGGCCTGCGGTGCCGGCACGATCCAGAACACCCCGAACAACGGTACGGGCGGGCACACCGTCACGATCTACCACTCGGACGGCTATCGCAGCCAGTACCTGCATCTGTCGCAGTTCCTGCTGGCAAACGGCACTTCGGTCGGGGCCGGGGCGATCGTGGGCCGTTCGGGCGGTGCGGCCGGCGCCCCTGGCTCGGGAAACTCCACCGGCCCGCACCTGCACTGGCACATGATCGACCCGAGTGGACTGCGGATCAACCCGCTGACCTACGTCGGCGGCAGCGCACTGCCCAAGACCGCCACCGAGCAGGACGGCGTCCCGGGCCTCAACTTCTACAAGCGGATGCAGAACTGGCTGAGGATCACCAACGGCTACACCGGCCCGATCGACGGTGTGCCCGGGGTAAACACCTATGTGGCGCTCCAACGCGCTATGCGGGGCTACGGCTACACCGGCCCGATCGACGGCGTACCTGGGCTCAACACCTGGAAGGCCGTGCAACGGCTCGCCGCCCAGAACGGCTACACCGGTCCGATCGACGGCGTCATGGGTCCGAACTCCTGGCGGGGCGTCGCGCGCTTCCTCAACCAGGACCGGTGGAACTGACCCGACGCCCACGGGTCGAACATTCCCGAGCGTCTCTCCGTGACCTTCGAAAGTGATCGGAATGTCCGGCCTCCGCGATACTCACTGCCTCGGTCACCAACCGTGCGGGCCGGCGGAATCGCTACGATCCCGCCGGCCCACCGACTCGCCGGCTAGTCGCCGCAGCCGACCCACACGCTGTACGTGCTGTAGTCCCTGCAGTAGAAGTAGCTGAAGGTGCTGGTGGGCACCTCGGGCGCGGGTTCCTGTTCGACAGTGACGCCCTGCAGGTTCAACAGAAAGTTCATCTCATCACCCCCCTCCGCTCTCGGCGCGGCACGGTCCCGTGGAGAAACGGGAGAACGGGGACACGCCCAGGCTGAGCGGCGGCCCAGAGCACGAGGAGGACGCCCGCCGTTCCGGTGGCCACGTCACTGGACAACCGCTCGAGCTGATCTCCGGGAAAGGCGAGACCAGCGCGAAAGGCAACGGCGTGCCAGGAGAGAGCGGCCACATGACGACGAATGAGATCGGCGACGGTCATACTGTCGCCCTCGGCCGACACGACGGGGCTGAGCGACTGGTCCACACCGAGAAGGAGGGCGAGCAGCCCGGCTCGTCCGTTGAACAGGCCGGACTGGACCGTGAATTCGGGGCACGCGGCCCGGGTCAGTTCGCCGAGGGCCGTCCTCAGCTCGTCACACGGCTGATGCCGCAGGAACTCCTGCAGCACCATCGCTATGCCGGCGCTGCCGGCGGCGAGGTACGGCAACACGCGCCAACCGTCGTCCACCTGGCGCGAGCCGTCCGGCATCAGGTGGCAGCGACCGAGGTCGTCCCGCAGCCACCGCTCGGCCGATTCCAGGTGAGCGTGGTCTCCGGTGGCCTCGAACAGCCTGACCGAGAACAGCGCGGCACCGCTGGCACCCCGCATGAGGCCTGCGGCCGGACGGGTGCCGGTGGCCGGCCCGGCCCGATCACTGCTTCGATCGGCAAGCCTCGACGCGACGTCGAGTGCGGCAGTCGTCCAGCGCTCGTCACCGGTGGCGGCGGCGAAGTGCAGATAGTTGAGACCGATGCCGGCGAGCCCGTCGAACAGGTGACTGGACAGCAGATCGAGCCTCTCGGCGCGGGGCGCGCGGTCGAGCAGGGTCAGTGCCTCCTCGTGACGCCCCAGCCCGGCGAGGGTGTAACAGACGCCGTGGAGGCCGTCGTAGAAGCCCGGCGCCAGTGTGCTGCGGTCGTCGCGTACCCGCCGCACGAGCCACTCCTCGTGCTCGGGGAACCGTCCGATCCCGGTGCGGTCCAGAACGTGCAGGACGCCCGCCGCGCCATAGGCCAGTCCGAGACCGCCGACGTGGAACTGCTCGATGTCACCCGGGAACAACCGGTCCTGGCGCTCCGGGGTGACGGTGGCGAGGATGCCCGTCGCGAGCGCGGCGCGGACCCGGGCGAGGGGCGCGTCCGGCGTGTCGAGGTCGCCGGTGATCAGGTCCGGTGACACGGTGGCCGCCGTCGCCTGGCTGTCCCCGATGATGGCGAGGTTGGTCATCACCTGGTCTCGGAACGCGGCGGGAAGGCCGAAGCGCCGTGCCGCCGCCGCGGCGAGTTGCGCTGCTTTGCCCGGCGCGAGTGGCAGTACGGCGGTCAGCGGAAGAAACATCGACAGTTGCAGGCATCCCAGCGCGTAGCGGTCCGCGGCGACACCGGTGCGACCGTCCGCGGCGACGTAGCCGGGCGCGCCCATGGCGGGTCGGGTGTGATCGTCCGCTGCGGTGGCGAGCTCGAAGTCGACGAACCGGACCTCGCCGTCCGGCTGCATCATGATGTTGTGCGGGTGCAGGTCGCCGAAGACGATCCCGCGCGCGTGCAGGTGCCCGAGGACGTCACCCACCTTCCTCAGCACGTCGAGGGCCCAACGGCCGTAGCTCCGAATCTCGTCGTGAGTGGCGCCCGCCCGGGTCAGCGGATATCGCGCGCTGAACTCGCGACCGAGCGTCTTGCCCTCGATGAACTCCTCGGCGAGGAACACGTGCTCCCAGCAGGTGAACGTGTCGTACCTGGCCGGCACGCCGGGCAGGCCGGACAGCTGGGCCAGGATGTCGGCCTCGCATTCGAGTCGGCGCACCGCGTCGCGGCCGAGTCCGTCGACGCCGGCGTGCGGTCGGGCCTCGCGCAGCACGACGACCCGGTCCGTTCTGAGGTCCCGTGCCCGGTAGACGCCTCCGCCGTTGGAGAAGTGCAGGACACCCTCGATCTGGTAGGGGAACTCCTCGGGCCGCGCCCCGGCTCGGCCCCGGTCGTCCACCGCCGGTTTGAGGAAGGCTGGAACGTCGGCCCAGGCGGGAACCGAGAAGGAGGGTTCCCGCCGGTCGGGTACGAGGGTGCCGTCCGGCTGCCGCAGCGCCAGAACCCGTGACCCGTCCGCCGCTGTGAGCCGGCGGGGCGCGAACCCGCCGAAGCGCACGAACAGCGGACCTCGGCCCCATCGCAGATCGCTCAGGATGTAGGGACCGGGTTCGCCGTCGAGCTGGGCCCCGAGACGGCGAAGGGCCTCGTCCAGCTCGACGTCATCTTCGGGGTAGATGGTGATGAACTTTCCGCTGCCCGCCCGATCCGCGTACTTCGAGTTTCGTAGGGTCAGGTCGAGCTCGGTGCTGAGGAACTTGTAGGCGAGTTGCGCCTGCTGGCAGTACGTCCATACGGCGTCGAGAATCCGTGGGGCGTTGTCGAGCGTCGCGGAGACATGGATCTTCCACCCCTGGGCGGCGACGAGGCCCCGCGGCGGCGTCACCATCGTCCACCCGTCTCGTGTCGACATGTCCCACCCCGGCCCGACCCGCAGCTCCGCGCCGAGGCGGTCCCGCCGTGGGCTGCCGTCCGCGCCGGGTCGGTCGTAGAAGAGTGGATCCACGACGCGGTAGTACTGATACCGGTTGTCCATGCTCCCCTTCACGACGTCGGCCGCGGTGTGGGTGCATCGGCCCGCCCGCGCGGCACCTCGATCGGACCTGGGGGCGATCGTGGCACACAATCACACACCTCGATACCCCTGACTCGGCACGGCTGTCGACGCGCGGGAGCCCCCCGGCGGCGGGAGTGCTCTTGACCACGCGCGGCGACCGGCTTAGCTTCATCAATTAGAAAGGTGTCTTAACTGATTCTGATCGGTCCTCTGGGGGAGCGTCGATGCGTTCGTTGCGCCAACTCCGTCTTACCGCTGTCGCCGCAGTGTCGATGCTTGTCGTCACCGTGGCTCCGCCGGCTGCCGCCGGTGCGTCCGCCGGACCCTCTCGCCAGGCCGGCTACCATCGGATCGGCTACTTCACGCAGTGGGGCATCTACGGCCGGGCCTTCCCGGTCAAGAAGCTCGACACCTCCGGGGCGGCGAGCCGGCTCACCCACGTCAACTACGCGTTCGGCAACATCAGCAAGGACGGACGCTGCTTCGTCGACGGCGGTCCGGGTGAGGGCGACGCCTGGGCCGACTACCAGCGCCCCGTCCCGGCCGAGGAGAGCGTCGACGGCGTGGCGGACGCCTGGGGCGAGCCGCTCAACGGCAACTTCGGCCAACTGGCCAAGCTCAAGGCCCGGCACCCCGGCCTGAAGGTGATGCTGTCGCTGGGCGGCTGGAGCTGGTCGACCTACTTCTCCGACGCCGCCCGCACCGAGGCGTCCCGCAAGGCGTTCGTCGCCTCCTGCATCGACCTCTATCTGAGGGGCAACCTGCCGGTGCTGGACGGCGGCAGTGGTGGCCCGGGCGCCGGCGCGGGCGTGTTCGACGGCTTCGACCTGGACTGGGAGTGGCCGAACTGGCCGGGTGAGCCGGGCAACGTCGTCCGCGCGGAGGACCGGGAGAACTTCACCCGGTTGCTGGCCGAGTTCCGCCGGCAGCTCGACGCGTTCGGCCGGCAGGCCCGCAAGCACTACGCGCTGACCGCGTTCCTGCCGGCCAACCCGGCGGCCATGGACGCCGGCTACGAGGGCCGGAAGATTTTCCGGTACCTCGACTTCGCCACGGTGCAGGGGTATGACTTCCACGGTTCGTGGGATGCGGTGACCAACCAGCAGTCGGCGCTGCGTGTGCCGGCGGGCGCGCCCGACAACCCGGACTTCTCTGCCCAGGTGGCGATCGACGGCTGGCTGAACCGGGGCGCGCCCCGCGGCAAACTGGTGCTGGGCATCCCCTACTACGGCCGCGGCTGGACCGGTGTGAGCGGGGGCGGAGACGGTCTGTTCCAGCCCGCGGCCGGACCCGCTCCGGCCACCCACGAGGCCGGCTCGGAGGACTTCAAGCAGCTCAAGACCCTGCCCGGCAGGGGCTACACCGTTCACCGGGACCTGCGCGCCGGGCACGCCTGGTTGTTCGACGGCACGACGCTCTGGACGTATGACGATCCGGTGGTGGTGTTCCAGAAGATGCTCTACATCCGGCGGGCCGGCCTGGCCGGGGCGATGATCTGGTCGTTGGACGGTGACGACGACAACGCCATCCTGACCCGGACCGTCGCCGCTGGTCTCGCCACGCGGTGACCTCCCGACCGGGGCCGGCGGCGACACGTCGCCGCCGGCCCCGGTCGGTCGGCGGCGACGTTTCCGGTAGCGCCTCAGAAGCTGCTGACCAGTTTGACGAACGCGTCATCGATCGTGGCGGGATCGGTCGCGTCGAAGGCCTTGCCCGACGACGCCTTGGCGATCCGGTCCAGCGTGGCGAAGTCCGACTCGCGGTCGAAGGCGATGCAGAACACCTTCACCGGGCGGCGCGGATCGAGGGCGACCTCGGCGAGCAGGCGGGCCAGGTCGTTGTCCTTGCTGTACTCGTTCTTGCCGTCGGTGAGCACGACTATCGCGTTGATGCGCTCCGGGTCGTACCGGTCGAGCAGTTCTCGGTGCGCGGCCCGGACCGTCGCGTAGAGCGCGGTGCTGCCCTCGACGTGCAGGCCGGCGATCTTGCTGTTGATCCGCTTCTGGTCGAACTCGCCGAGCGGGACCTCCGTTCGGTACGGGCTCTTCGGCCGTTTCGGGGTCTCCGAGGAGAACGACCAGAGCCCCACCCGGTCCTCGGTGTTGAGCAGCGCGAGACCCTTGCCCGCCGCCGCCGAGGCGACCTGGAAGCGGGTGCGGGTGCCGACGGTCACCTGCATCGAGCCCGACGTGTCCAGGGCGAGCAGGATGTTGGCCTTCTTGCGGAGTGTGCGCCAGCCGTCCAGCATCGCGCCGACCACCTGCGGGTCCGGGGGCTCGAAGTAGGTCAGGCCGCCGGTGGGCTCGGCGCCGACGTTGGCGAGGAGTTCCGCCGAGGCTCGGCGCTCGTGGTCCCGGAAGCCGAGGCGGGCGAAGCTCTCCTGCTGGGCGTCCTCGGTCAGGAAGTTCTGGAAGTCGGCCGCCGCCGCGCGTTGCCGCTCATCGGCGGTGGGCAGCACCACGAACGGATGGTCCAGGTTGAAGGTGCCCTCCTTCGGATGGACGGCGACGAGCGGGACGTTCGGCCGCCGACCCCGCTCCTGCCCGTCCTGCCGGGGGCTCAGCGCACCCGTGTTGTAGAGGTCCACGAGTTCCTCCTGCAGGACGATGGCACTCATGTCGCCCGTGCTGCCCGCCCCTCCAGAAAGGTCTGCCTCGGCGAGGCTGCGCAGCATGTCCACCGAGTCGTCGCTGTAGTGCGACACGTTGGCCTCGATCCGGCGGACGAACTGGGTGACCGCAGGGTCGGCCAGGTCGGACCTGGTCAGGTCGCTGGACCGTTGCACCGCCGCGTAGTAGGTGGCGATGGTCGCCGCCAGACCGGAGGTGGACAGGTTGGGGTTGTCCTTGCCGAAGGTGAAGCGGCCCCACTCCGGTTTGCCGAAGCCGGCCCAACCGTCTCGTCCGGAGAGGCCCAGGATCTCTCCCCAGCCCAGCGGTCCGTGCTGGCGCACCAGTTCGGCCTTCGGTCGCGGCATCGCGATCACCAGCGGGCTGTTGGCTATCGACGGATACCGGTCCGGCGTCTGCGGCGCCCGGCCGGCGGCCTGGTCGAGCATCCGGAGCTGGCCGGTCCACAGGCTCGACGTCGGCAGCCAGACCTGTGGTTGCGGCAGACCGGTGCCGGTCCAGTCGGTGGCCAGCGCCTCGGTGGCCCGACCCGAGTTGAGCGCGCTGACGTGCACCCGGGCGCAGCCACCCCCGTCGATCGACCGGTCGCTACGGTTGTACCGCTCGGCCAGGTCGACCATTAGAGCCGCCTTCTCCGTCGAGGAGTTCACCTCCAGGACGGTGGCGCAGTCGGCGCGGGCCCCTCCGCCGCCCGCCTCGCGCTGCCGGACGAAGACGAACGCCCCGGCGATGACCACCAGCCCGGCGGTGACGGCGGCGGTGTAGGGCAGCCACCGCCGGGTAGGCGTAGCGGACAAGGCCATCGGGAGGTCCTCCTCGGCGGGCGGCTGGTGGCAGTCAACCTATCGATCCGGCGCCAGTCGGCGACCCACACCCCGCCGCAGCGGGTCACCCGTGGTCGGAGCCTCCGCCGATCGCCGCCGCGACCAGGAGCCGAACCAGGTAGACCACGACGAAGGCGACCGCCCCGGCCGCGGCGGCCGGGGCGATCGCGCTCGACGCGACGTAGCCGGCGGCTGCCCCCGCCGAGCCGAGGAAGATCGCCGTCGAGATGCCCCAGGCGTCAAGGGCCTCACCGCGGACGCGTCGCCACGCGCCGCCGGACCCGGCGCCGTCGCCGGGCCGCGCCGTCGGCAGGTGTGTCGGTGGTGTCGGCGGGCCGTGGAACGGAACGGTCGGTCCGGCCGGAGCGGGCGGCGGTGCGGGGCGCGGCTGCGGTGCGGTCGGCGTGATCCGCGGGTGGTTCGGCGTCGGCGCGCCCGCGGTGTCGTTGCCGACCTCGAGGAGGCTCTCCCGAGGCAGCGGCGCGGTGACCGTGGCGTCCTGCCGGAGCAACCGCACCAGCACCCGCTCGGCGTCGGGCCGATCCGCCGGATCCTTGGCCAGGCACTCCCGGATCAACTCGTCGAGCACGGAGGGCAACGCGGGCAGGTCGGGTGGATCGTGGAGCACCCGGTGCATCACGGCGAAGAGCGAATCGCTGCCGAAGGGTGGCCGACCCCCGGCGGCGAACGCGATCGTGGCCGCCCAGGCGAAGACATCGCAGGGCGGACCGACCGAGTCGTTGCGGAACCGCTCCGGCGCCATGTAGGCGGTGGTCCCCATGACCCGGCTGGACGCCGTCTCGGTCACGCCGAGCGCACGGGCGATACCGAAGTCGATGACCCGGGGGCCGTCCTTCCCGAGCACCACGTTGTCCGGCTTCAGATCGCAGTGCACCACCCCCGAGCCGTGGATGGCGGCGAGCGCGGTGGCCGTGCCGACCGCGAGTCGATGCAGGGCGTTGCCGGTCACCGGGCCGCGCTCGCGCACGTGTCGGTGCAGAGTCGGGCCCTCGATGAACTCGCTGACCACGTAGGGCTGCTCACCGTTCACCTCGGCGAAGAGCACCTGCGCGGTGCAGAACGGTGCGACCCGGCGCGCGGCGGCGATCTCCTTCACGAACTGCGACCGCGTCCGTGGATCACTCAGGTCGATGTTGACCACCTTGACCGCGACCCGGTTGCCGGTGTCGTCCTCGCCGAGATAGACGACTCCCTGACCGCCCGCACCCAGCCGGCCGAGCAGCCGATACCGGCCGGCGGTGGTCGGATCGTGTGTCCACAGTCTTGCCAGGCCCGGGACCGGCGCGCCGGCCAGTTCTGCCATCCCGACTCCATCAGTGTCGTGCCCGGCCACCGGCGGCGCAGGACCCGGCCATCGTGCCACGTCCCCGGCGGTGACCGGGCGAGCCGGGCCCCGGCTCGGGGCCGGAGGGCGCCGCTCCACGAGCGTGTCCCGCACGACCTCCCAGGTCGTCCACGACGACGGCCGCACGTTGGCGTCGGCGGTCGACACGCCGGAGAAACGGGCGCTCCTGGCGATCCTGACCCGCGCCCGGTTCGAGGTGGGCACACCAGGCAGGTCGTTCGTCGTTCCTCGCGCCATCTGACGGTGAGCCGGGTCGCAAGAGGTATCAACCTTGTCGCGCCGCGCTCCTGAATAGCGTCACGCGTCGGCCCGGCAGCGACAACGCCGGGTCGGCGGTCCCCCGACGATGGGAGAAGCCTGTCATGGGTATCGCAGGAAAACGTGTCCGCCGCTCGGCGCTGGCCGTGCTCACCGGCACGGCGCTGGCCGCTCTGCTGGCGGTCACCACGGCCGCCGCCGCGCCGGTCGAGGCGCGGCAGGACAGGGCAGCGGCGGCTCGCACCGACGTCTACATCCGGGACGTGGCCGCCGATGTCGGCGTCCAACCCCACTCGTTCAATCCGCTGTGGGCCAGCCCCGACATCAAGGTCTGCCCGACCGCCGTCGAGTGTGCCGTCAGCCAGAACCCGATCGTCGGCGTCACCAACTACATCTTCGTCAAGCTGCGGAACCCCGGCCCGTACGGCTCCGGCACCGACAGCGGCGTGCTGCGGATCTACCGGACGACGCCGGGTGGTGGTGCGGTCTGGCCCACGCACTGGACCCAGATCGGCGCGACGAACGTGACCGTCTTCGCCGGCACCACGACCGTGACGATCCCGTGGACCGGGGTGCCCGGCCCGGGCCACTTCTGCCTGCTGGCGAGGTGGGTGTCGGCCACCGATCCGATGACCTTCGAGGGGCCGGACATCAGCACCAACACCCGTAACAACAACAACATCGCTTGGCGCAACGTCGACTCGGTGCGGCTCGTCGCGGGCGGGACGCCAGCCGTGCGTCCGTTCGCCATCGGCAACTCGCTCCGGGTGGCGACCAAGAACGACCTGGTCTTCACGCAGCCGGGGGAGCCGATCCAGGGCGTGGGCGGTCGGGTCATCGCCGATCTCGGGCCGACCCTCTTCGAGCGGTGGCAGGCCGGCGGCAGGGTCGGCGTCGGCGTACGCGAGATCGGCAAGAACCAGTTGGAGATCGTCGAACCGGCGAAGGCCAGCATCGGCAACCTGCTGCTGCAACCGGGTGAACGGGTCGAGTTCTCGCTCACCTTCGCGGCGGCCGTCGCGTCGGACAAGGAGTTCGCGCTCGACGTGACCCAGTTCGGCCCGGACACGAGCGGTGCGGAGCGGACCGACCTCGGTGGTGTGGAGTACCTGATCGGCGTCGGGCGACAGTAATTCCGGCCACTGGCGGGGGTCGTGGGCCCGGGCAGCCCGCGGCTCCCGTCGCCGCGCTCGTCGGGACGGTCCGGGCGTCCCGGCGAGCGCCGCCATTGCCGTGGATGCCGGGTCAGCGCAGCGAGACCCAGGTGGTGGCCACCTCGTACTCGTCGGTGTGGGCACGCAGCCGGACCGGGCCGGGTGGGGGAGCGCCCAGCGAGAAGAAGCCCACCGCGTCGACCTGAACCTGCGCGTACGTGCCCGAGGCGGTCTGCGCGGAAACCCGGCCGCCCCGGGGCGGGGAGAGTTGGCCGACGATGCCGGCTTCGGTCACCTCGATCTCCAGCGTCACCACGGTACTGCGGAACGACAGCGTTCGCGTCGACCCGGCCGACCGGGTCAGCGCCGGCACCGTGTCGCACGCCGAGTCGAACGTCAGCTCGGCGAGCGCCACCCCCGGCTCGATGTCTCGCCAGGCGAATGCCGACCGGGCGGTGGCCAGGAACTCCTCCGGGACCGACCCGACCTCCCGCAGCGCCGCACCCAGCTCGGCGGTTAGGCTCGCGTCATCGGCCGGCGGCAACTGCTCCATCGTGTTCCCCTCCGTTCGTCCGGGTCGCGGCCGTTTCGAGAAACGGGGCGAGCGTCGGGCAGTCGCGGAGTCGGCGCAGGCATCTGGCCTGGGTCGGTCCGATGCTGCCGACCGGCACGTTCAGCCGATCGGCGATCTCTCGATAGCTGACCGGCGGGTCGGCGGTCAACAGGGCCAGCAGCTTCTGGCAGCGCGGCGGCAGATGCGCGAAGGCCTCCCGCAGCGCCTGCCGCCGCTCCGCGCGGAGCAGTTCCTCGTCGGGGGCCGCCACGTCCGCGGTGCGGGAGAAGCTGTGGTAGGCGTCCAGCGCATCGTCGTACGGGTCGAAGAGTTGGGTGCGGCGGCCGAGGCGGGACAGCCGGTAGCACTCGCGCCGGGCCGTGGTCGCCAACCAGGAGGCGAGGGCCTGCGGATCGCGGATCTGGCCCAGCCGCTCGACGAGGCGCAGCCAGACGGTCTGGTTGACGTCGGCGGCGTCGGCGCGGCCCAGGTCGTACGACGTGATCACCGAGTAGACGATCGGCGTGTACCGGCGGACCAGTTCCACCCACGCCGACTCGTCCCCACCCGCGGCAGCGGTCACCAGTACGGTCGCGCTCCGGTCGGTGACGGCGACGCCGTCCGCCGGTTGGTGCGGCATTGTTCCGTCGCTCGCGGCCCGTTCGCTCATCCGACGAGCACGCCGTAGTCGGGGTGCCAGCGCGGCGCCGCGAGCAACGCCAGTCGGGCCGCGTCGGCGCTCAGGCCACCGGCGGTCATCAGGGCGGTGAGCCGACCGGAGACGTGCGCCGTGGCGAACGAGGTGCCGGCCCAGGCGGCATAGCCGTGGAACTGCCGCGTCGGCCGGCCCGGCAGCGGCAACTGCCCCTCGACGTAGGTGCTGGTGCGCTCGCCGACCGCGCAGACGTCGACCCATGGTCCGTACGCGCTGTAGGTGGCTGGCAGCACGCCGGCGGGGCCCTGGCTGACCGCCGCCACCGCGACGACCCGGCTCAGCGCGGCGGGCCAGATCGGCCGGCTGGTGCCGGCGTTGCCCGCCGCCGCGACCACGGCGCTCGTCGTGGGTAGCGCGGCCACGGCGTTGGCCAGGGGCAGCGACGGCTGGTCGTCCTGGGTGAACCCGCCCAGGGACAGGTTGACCACGGACACCGCCGGCGCCAGTCGAGCCATCGCGGCGACCACCGACGCCTCGTCGCCGAGGCCGGTGGCGGTCAGCGCCTGCTCCGGGTCGACTCGGACCCCCGGCGCGGCCTGTCGCACCACCCCGGCGACGAAGGTGCCGTGCCCGCCCTGCGCGGCGAGGACGTCGGTGTGGACGTAGAGCGGATCCTCGTCGTCGGCCTCCGGCAGGTACGCCGCGCCGAGCCACTGCGGGTGGTAGCTGCCTGCCTGCCGCCACATGCCGGTGTCGCAGATCCCGACGGTCACCCCGGCGCCCTCACCCAGCCTGGTCGGGTCCGGCGGCGCCAGCGCGGTGCCCGCCGCGGGCGGGCTGCCCGGGTTACCCATGATGTTGCCCAGGCCCAGCAGCACGTGGTGTGGTTGCGCCTTCGGCACCGGCTGGCCCGGCCACTGTTGGGGGTCGCGCAGCTTGGCCACGAGCGTGGGAACGTCGGTTTCCCGGTCGAAGAGCAGCCGGGTCACCCCGGCGAAGCCGTCGCCCGCGGCCACCGCCTGGCCGTGGGCTCGCAGCCAGGCGGTGACCCGCTGGGCGTCGGCATCGGCGGCGAGCAACTGCCGTGGCCGGTAGAGGAACTCCCGACCCGCTGTGGTGTGTCGACGGACGTTCTTGTCGGCAGCCAGCGCCTCGTCGAAGACGCGCTGGTAGGCGGCGTCGTCCGCGCCGTCGGCACGGACGGGTGCCGCGCGGGACCCTGGGGCGAGCGACGCTGCGGCGGCAAGAGCGGATGTGACCAGCAGTCGCCGTCGGGACAGTCGGCCGGCCGAGCGCGGCGTGGCGGGATGGTCAGGCGACACGGGTCCTCCGAGCGATCGGCAGAAGTGCCCGCCACTGGCCGAGGTCGGCCACGTTTCCCGGGTGTCATCGATTCTTTTCAAAGCATAGTCGGATGTCAATGACGTAAAAAGTTGCTGCGAATTCCCGACAGAGCCGACAGGACATTGACGGATGCCCCTAGATTCGGCGACTCTGTGGGGCATGCCCGACAGCACCGGTTCCGGTGCCGACACGGCGCAGGCGGCGCTGGACGCCGTTCAGCGCTACCCACGCGACGCGATCGCGATCGCCCAACGGGTGCTGGCCGCCGGGCCCGGGGCCGACGAGCGCTCCACCGCCGAGCGGGCCGTCGGTCTGGCCCTGCGGGAGCTCAACGACCTGCCCGGCGCGTTGCGCCATCTGCGCCGCGCGGTCCGGGTCGCCGCCACGCCCCGGACCCGGGCGTTGGCCCGGATGAGTCTGGGCTACGGGTTGGCCAACGCCGGCCACACCGCCGAGGCGCTGCGCGCGGTGACCTTGGCGTTGCCGCAGCTCGCCGGCGCCGACGCGGGGCGAGCCCGGATGCAGCGGGGCGTGGTGCTGCACTACCGGGGTCGCTACGACGAGGCGGTACGCGAGTACGGCCTGGCCGTCGACATCGCCCGGCGCGAGGGCGACCTGTTGCTGGAGGCGCGGGCGCGCAACAACCGGGGCCTGCTGAACGCCCACCGAGGCGTCGGCGGCACCGACGACGACCTGTCCCGTGCGGCAGCCGCCTTCCGACGGCTGGGCTTGGACCTCGCGTCGGCCGATGCCCGCTGGAACCTCGGCATCGCGGCCGGCCAGCGCGGCGACATCGCCGGCGCGCTGCGCTGCTTCGCCACCGTCGACGAGGAGTACCGGCGGCTCGCCGTACCTCGGCCGGCGCTGTTGCTGGATCGCGTCGAGCTGCTGCTGTCGGTGCCGCTGGTCGACGAGGCGGTGATCGTCGCGACGGCGGCCGTACGGGAACTGCGACGCCGCGGAATGGCCTCCGACCTCGCCGAGGCGCTGCTGGCCCGCGCCCGCGCCGCGCTGCTCGCCGGGGACCTGGATACCGCGACCGAGGCCGCCGCAGCGGCCCGTGCCCGGTTCCGTCGCCAGGGCCGGCACACCTGGGCAGTCTTCGCCCGGCACGTCGAGCTGCGCGCCGCGTACCGACGAGGCACCCGCTCGGCACCCTTGCTCCTTGCCATGGCGCGTACCGCCGACCAGCTCGACGCCACCGGATGGCGGGGGCCGGCGTTGACCACCCGGATCGAGGCCGGTCTGGTGGCCGCCGCGCTGGGGCGGCCGGGCCGGGCCCGGAACCTGCTCGCGGTGGCTGCCCGGGCCCGCCGTCACGGCACCGCCATGCGGCGGGCACAGGGCTGGTACTCCCTGGCCCTGTCACGTCGGCTCGACGGGGACGAAGCCGGGGCCGCCCGTGCGCTGCGGCGCGGGCTGGCCGTGCTCGACCGGCACCGCATGTCGCTCGGCGCCACGGAGCTGCGTGCCCACAGCGGAGCGTACGGTCACGAACTGGCTGCCGAGGGCCTCGACATCGCGGTTCGGGCGGGCGCACCGGCGTTGGTCCTGGCATGGGCGGAGCGGTGGCGGGCGAATGCGCTGCGGGCTCGCCCGGCCCGGCCCCCGGCAGACCCCGACCTGGTGGCGGCGCTCGCTGAGCTTCGACTGGTCAGTGGCCTGCTCGAGGACGAGGTGCTGGCCGGCCGTCCGGCAACCGTTCTGCGCGGCCGGCAGGCCAGGCTGGAGCAGCGCATCCGGGATCTGGCCCGGCGGATGCCCGGTGGGGGCGCCGTGGTGGCTCCGCCGGGCGTGGGTGCGCTGGCCGCGCGGCTCGGCTCCCGGGTGCTGGTCGAGATGGTGGCCCACGGCGACCGGATTCGGGCGGTGTTGGTCCGCGACGGCCGGGCCAGCCTGCACGACCTGGGCCCGCTCGCCGTCGCGGCGGACCTGAGCCGCAGGCACCGGTTCGCCCTGCGCCGGCTGGTCACCACCGGTGACGCGGCCGCCGCGCGGGCGGGAGCCGCCCACACCGCGGCCGCCCTGGACCGGCTGCTGTTCGACCCGCTGCGGGGGCGGCTGGCCGACCGGCCCCTGGTGATCGTCCCGGTCGGGGCGCTGCACGTGGTGCCCTGGTCGGGGCTGCCCACCTGCGCGAGGCGTCCGGTGACCGTCGCCCCCTCGGCCACCGCCTGGCTCGCGGCGGACCGGCGGGAGTGGCCGACCGGATCGCCGGTCCTGGCCGCCGGCCCGCGCCTGCCGGCCGGGCATGACGAGGTGCGCCGGCTCGGCCAGGTCCTGCCCGGGGCGCGGCGGCTCACCGGATCCGATGCCACCGCCGCGGCGCTGACCGCCGCGCTGGACGGGGCCGGGCTGGTGCACATCGCCGCCCACGGCACGTTCCGGGCGGACAACCCGCAGTTCTCGACCCTGGAACTCGCCGACGGGCCGCTGTTCGCCCACGAGTGGGAGGCGGTCGACCGGCCGCCCGGCTGCGTGGTGCTGTCCGCCTGCGACTCCGGCCTGACCGGGCTGCGCCCCGGCGACGAGGTGATGGGGTTCACCGCGGTGCTCCTCGCCCTCGGCGCCAGGTGCCTGATCGCGACCGTGCTGCCCGTGCCGGCCGAGCCAACCACGGCGCTGATGCTGGATCTGCATGCGCGGATGCGGGCTGGCACCGGCCCGGCGCGAGCCCTCGCCGACGCGCAGCGGGCATTCGGCGCGGTGGACGACGGTCCCGCCCTGGCCACCGCGGCGGCGTTCGTCTGCTTCGGGGCCGGTTGACCGGGGCGGGAGCGGTCGCTCAGCCGCCGTGGTCGTCCGTGGCGACGGCGGCCGGCTGCGGTGCCGGGAGCCCGCTGCGGCTGACCGTCCGTCCTCGCGGCGATGTGGCCGAGCCGCGGCGGTTCCGCCTCGTGCTCGACGCAGGATTGCCGTGTCAGCGGTAGGCGCCGGCCTGCATCCGGTACAGCGTCGCATAGCTGCCGCCCAGCGCCATGAGCTCGTCGTGGCCGCCCGCTTCGGTGACGGTGCCGGCGTCGAGCACGACGATGAGGTCGGCCATGCGTACCGTCGAGAAGCGGTGGGACACCAACACCGTGACCGCGCCGTACGACCGGGTGCGCGCGGCCTGCGCGGCGTAGCGCTCGAAGAGCGCGTGCTCGGCCTCCGCGTCCAGCGCCGCGGTGGGCTCGTCGAGGATCACCAGCAGCGGTGCCCGGCGCATCATGGTCCGGCCCAGCGCCGTCCTCTGCCACTGCCCGCCGGACAGCTCCGTGCCCGGCGCATAGCTGGTGCCGAGCCGGGTCGCGAGGCCCTGCGGCAGCTGTGCGGGCAGGTCGGCGGCACCGGCGCGGGTCAGTGCCGCGGTGACGGCGTCGTCGTCGGCGACGCGCGGCAGGTCGCCGACGCCGACCGTCTCGCGGGCCACGAACTCGTATCGCGCGAAGTCCTGGAATCCGACGGTGACGACGCCGCGCCAGTTGTCGAGGCTCAGGTCGGCGAGGTCGATCCCATCCACGGTCACGGTGCCGTGGGACGGCCGGTACAGCCCGCAGAGCAGCTTGACGAGGCTCGTCTTGCCGGCGCCGTTCTCGCCGACGATCGCGACCGTCGCGCCGGCCGGCAGCAGCAGGTCCACACCGCGCAGCGCGGGCCGGCCGGTGCCCGGGTAGGCGAACGACACGTTCCGCAGCGCGATGCCGACCCGCAGCCGGTCCGGCGGCGCGCTGTTCCCGGTGGGGGAGCAGCCTTCGGCCGCGGCGCGCAGTTCACGCAGACGGCTGTCGGCCGCGGCGAAGCGCTGGAGCGCGGGCACGAGCGACACGGTCTGGGCCACCTGGGCGTTCACCTGGACCGCGAGCACGATGATGAGCACGACGTCGCCGAGACTCTGCCGTCCCGCCGCCGCCTCGCGGACGGCGAGCCCGACCGCGCCGACGTAGCCGACGGCGAACGACATCTGCCCGAGCGCCCGTAGCGCACCGCTGCGGAGGTGCCCGCTCCACAGCGTGTCGCCGGCCGAGCGCCACTGCGCCGCGTGCCGCCGGCGGATCTCGTCCTGCAGGCCGTACACGCGGAGTTCCTTGGCGGTCGCCGGCTGCGTCGCGAGCTGGAACAGGTTGCGGGCCAGGCGGGTGGGCGCGGCGGAGGCGAGCCGCGCGCGGTCGAGGATCCGGTCGGCGCGGCGGCCGGCAAGCATCGGCGGAACGGCGACGAGCGGCAGCAGCAGCAGCACCGGATGGACCAGGGCGAGAAGGGTCGCGGTGGTGGCCACTCCGACGATCAACCCGCCCGCGGAGAGCAGCGCCTCCAGCGCGAGCCGGACGTTCTGGATCTCCTCCTCCAACACCGCGAGCCGGTCGGCCCGCTCCGGGTCCTCGTGCATCTCGAGGCCCGGTGAGCCGTTGGCCAGCCCGATCAGTTCGACGTCGTAGTCGACGAGGCTGAGCTCGGCCAGCTCGAAGTAGGCGACGTGGGCGAAGTGGCCCAGGGTCAGCGCGGCCATCAGCAGCGTCGCCACCACGCAGCCGGCCGCCGCGGCGGCCCCGTGCTGGCCGGCTGACGCGGCATCGAGCAGCCACCGTAGGGCGGCGGCGGCGAGCGGTAGCGTCGCGCCACTGGCGATCATGAGAATCGCGGCGGTCAGCGTCTTGCCGGGGCTCTGCTGCCAGCAGCGGCGCAGCAGGTCGCCGACGGCGGTGGTGAAGGCGCCGCGTGGAGGTGGTTCGGTTTCGGTCGTCATACCGTCGCCACCTGACCCTGGCCCGCCGTGGGGTCCTCGCCGAAGCGGTCTGCCTGCAGACGGAAGAGGCGGGCGTACCGGCCGCCGAGGGCGACCAGCTCGTCGTGGCTGCCCTGCTCGCTGATCCGACCGCCGTCGAGCACGACGATGTGGTCGGCGTGGCGCACGGTGGAGAAGCGATGCGAGATGAGCACTGTCGTCCGTCCCTCGGTGAGCTGCGCGAACTCGGCGAAGAACCGGGCTTCGGCGCGCACGTCGAGGCTGGCGGTCGGCTCGTCGAGGACCAGGATCGCGCCGTCGTGACGCAGGCGGAACAACGCACGGGCCAGCGCGACGCGCTGCCACTGCCCGCCGGACAGATCGGTACCGCCTTCGACGTGGGCGGCGAGTGGGGTCGCGAGACCGTGTGGCAGCCCCTCCAACGTGTCGAGCAGGCCCGCCGCCGCAGCCGACGAACGGATCCCGGCATCGTCGGCCAGGTGCGTCACGCTCCCCAGGCCGATGTTGTCGCGGGCGGAGGTCTCATGGCGCAGGAAGTCCTGGAACACCACGGCGAGCAGGGCCCGCCAGCGCTCGACCGGGTAGCGGCGGATGTCGATGCCGTCCGCGCTGATCGTGCCGGTGTCCGGCTCGTAGAGCCGGGCGAGCAGCTTCACCAGCGTCGTCTTGCCGGCGCCGTTGAGCCCGACGACGGCGGTGCAGCGACCCACGGCGATGGTCAGGTCGAGACCGTCGAAGACCGGCTCCGGCCGGCCCGGGTAGCGGAAGGTGACGCTCTCGAAGCGCAGGTCGTGTCGCGGCGGTGGCACCTCGCGACGGTCGACGGACACGACTGGCGGCCCGGACCGCTGCGCCTCGGTCCGGGCGACGAATTCCCGGACCGCGCCGTAGGCGTCGCCGCCGTACTCGGTCTGCAGATCTGCCTCGGGGTAGTACTCCCCGAGCCGGACGGCGCCCATCACCGCCTGGATGGCGACCGCCGCCTGCGCCGTCGCGCCCGCTTGGGCAGCCGAGGCGCCGACACCGGCGAGGACCGCGGCGGTGACGAGCAGGCCGGCGCCGGTGTACCAGAAGTACGGCCACAGCATGATGCGCCGGCGTGCGTGCCAGGTCGGCAGCAGCCAGGACAGGTAATGCGCTCGGTAGCGGCGGGCGAGCCAGCCGGCCAGGCCGAAGACGCGGATCTCCTTGGCCGCGGCCGGACCGATCGACAGTTGCCGCAGGTACTGGCCTTCTCGGCGGATCTGCGCGTTGGCGCGGAAGACATTCGAGTAGCGATGCAGGCCGCCGCGGTGGCCGTGACGGAACAGCAGCACCACCGCGACGACGGCGGCGCCGGCGAGCCAGGAGGACACCGCGCCGAGCACCATGGCGAAGCCGAGCAACTGCGCATACCGGGCGATGAGGTGCAGCAGTCCCGCGCTTCCCCGGCCCGGGCTCTGGAACGCGCGGTCGAGCTCGCCGCGTGCCCGGTCCAGCAGCGCCAGCGATTCCTGGTCCTCCAGCCGCTCCAACCCGGGTGGGCGCAGCGCGGCGGTGATGAGCTCATCGCGCACCCGCGCGTCGACCCGCCGGGCGACGAGTTCGCCGAGCGCCGCCTGGACGGGCACGAGCGCCTGCAGGGCGGTGAACGCCGCCGCCGCCACGACGAGCGCGCCGAACACCCGGGTGCGCTGTGGGCCGCCGGCCGCCGGCAGCCCGGCGAGGACCGAGCCGGTGGCCACCACGAACGCGACCGGCAGCACGCCGAGGAAGGCGTTGCAGGCTGCTGCGGCGACGCAGGCGGGCCAGCCGGCGGCCGGAAGCAATGCTGCGAGCCGCCAGCGGGCGGCCACCGCGTGTCGCGCGTGCCGGGCCACCCGGGCGCCGATCGCGAGCGCCTGGGTCACGTACGCCCCGCCGGTCCGGGGCGGGCGCCGATCACCGAGCCGTGTACGACAGTGACCTCGCGGCCCGTGTCGCCGTCCTGATCGGAGAGGACGACCCGGACGCCCGGACGGGGCAGCATGCGGGTGCCGAGCAGGCCCGGGTGAGGCTCGATGCGCTGGCCGGGTGCCAGGTCGAGGCGGTACCGCTGGATGATGCCTCCGACCACGGAGCGGAACGCGTTGCGGGCGAGCATCTTGCCGATGCACGAGCGTTCTCCGGTGCCCCAGGGCTCGAACGCGCCGGGTGGATAGTCGTCGCGGCCGACGAAGCGCCCCGGGGCGAACGTGAGAGGGTCGGCGAACGAGCGCTCGGCACGCTGCGTGACCCAGGGAGCGAGCATGAGAGTCGTCCCGGCGGGCAGGAGGTGGCCGCCGACGTCGGTGGCCCGGATGGTCTGCTTGAACTCCCATGCCGCCGCCGGGTACAGCCGCATGGTCTCGTTGAGCACGGCCTCGAGGTACGGCAGCGCCTTCACGTCCTCCGGGCGGGGGATGCGTCCACCGGTGGCCCCGGACAGCTCGGCGAGCGCCTCGGCCGTGGCCGCCGGGTGCAGCGCCAGCAGCAGCAGCGCCCAGATCAGCGCCGAGGCGAGTGACGTCAGCCCGGCGAAGTGCAACTGCAGCATGAACTCGCGCACGAGCCGCGGGTCAGGGGGCAATTCGGCGCGCTCCAACTCGGCCAGCAGCGCCTGGGCGAGCGAGTGGCGCGGCGGCCCGCCCCGCGCCGGGTTGACGAGCCCGGTCACCAGTTCGTCGATCGCCGAGGTCGCGTTACGCAGCCGGCGGCGTTGGGCCAGGCCCGGGATCTCGATCGGGACGAACGTCGTGGCGAGCCGGCGCACGGTCGACTCCATGAGATCGATGTAGAGGTCGACGGCGGCGTCGGCGTCGGGCGCGGTCTCGGACACGTCCGCGCCGAACATGTACACCTTGAAGATGCGCCGCGTCAGCGCGGTGATCTCGGGCACCAGGTCGACGACCTGTCCGGGTCGCCAGCGCCGCAGCAACCGCTCGGTCTCCTCGACGGCCACGGTGCTGTAGGCGGCGAGTGAGTGCTGGCCGAGGGCGCGGTGGCAGATCTTGCGGTACGCCGCGTGCTCGGCACCGGTCGAGTTCAGCGGTCCCCGTCCCTGGATCTCGTCGTGGGCGCGCAGGTTGATGCCGCCCCCACCGCTGATCTCCACGTGTTCGCCGAGGCCGGCGTAGACGGCCGCGACCTCAGCCGCGCCGAAGGCGGCGACGACCCGGCCGCCGTTGAGCGGCAGCGCGACGAGGTCGCCGTAGTCGCGGTGGGCCCGCGTCAGGAAGCCCAGCGGGTCGCGTAGGAACGCGATCTGGCGACCGACGAGCGGCGGTCCCGAGGGTCCGGGCAGCCGAGCGGGGTGAGTGGCCGAGGAGGTCACGATCGGTGCTCCCTTCCTGTTCCTGCTCCGTCAGATCAGTCCGGCTCGGGGATGCCGAGTGCCGCCCGGGTGCGGTGGGGCGCGATTCTCAGGGCGAGGTTGACGAGGACACCGACGACGCTGAGGGCGCCGAGCGGGCCGAGTACCCTCACCGCCGCCCGGAACGGCAGCGGTCCGGGCAGGGCGGGACTGATTTCGCGGGCGACCTCCAGGTAACGCCGGGCGTGGTCGCGTTTGCCCTGCCGGACGCATTCGAGCCCGGCGATCCAGACCAGATACCGCATCGAAAAGTTCTGGACGGCTCCGTGCATCCATCCGCATTCACGGGCCACCTTGATCATTTTCAGCACCGAGCGGAAGTAGGCTTCGTTGTCGAAGCGCATACGGTTGGTCACCCGGTCACCGGGGTGGTCGCGATAGATCACGCCGACCATGGGGATGTGCCGGATACGGACGCCCCGCATCACCATGCGACACACGAGCTCGGTGTCCTCCACGACGGTGAGCGCCTCGTCCCACCCCCCGTGCTCCAGCAGCCTGTCCCGCCGGAACAGCGGCTGGGAGGTCTCCAGCGCGGGCATCCCGGTCCCGGGGAAGACCAGTTCGTACGTGCGTTCCATAATCCGCTCGACGGTCTGCGCCAGGTCTTCCTCCGGGAAGGTGGTCGTCTCGGTGAAGTCGTAGTCGCGCGGTTCGTGCATGGCCGTGAAGACGATGTCGGCGTCCGGTTCGGCGGCGAACGCCTCGACTGACCGGGCGACCTTCGTCGGGGTTAGCACATTGTCTGCGTCGAGGAACTGCACATATTCGCCCTGGGTCATCCGCAGTCCCACGTTGCGGGCCGCGGAGGGGCCACCATTGGGGATGCTGACGATTGCTATCTTGTCGCCGAAAGTCGTTTCCAGAATAGCTCTGCTGTCGTCAACAGAACCGTCGTCGACGACGATGACCTCGATATTTGAATACGTTTGTCCAAGCGCGCTGCGGACGGCGTGCCGGATGTATTCCGCGCCGTTGTAGCACGGCACCACGACGCTCACCAACGGCGTGTCGGACGCTGCGGAGCTCTCGGTCGTCACCTGTCACCCCTGCCCACGGGACCGGTCGGCCCCGGTCTGGGCCACATAGAGCATGCTCGCCAACGCCGCGACGTCTGTCGAGTCCTCGTCGTCGCGAAGTAGTCGTGCGGCAGTCACAGGGATTACAGGGGTTGCGCGCGCCGCGCCGCCGTGCAATGCCGTTGCTGAGTGTCACCGCGTCGTGCCTGTCTATCTGGTGAGACGATTCGGTTGACGCGAACTGCGCGTCCCCGTAGCCTCCACATCGATAGCAGACCATGCGTTGAGGGATGCTATTCGGCCGCCTATTAGTCGCGGAGACAGCGTTTTTTCATGACGCATGACTTCGCGGTCAACAATTGAACGGGGGCTCTTTATGTCAGGTCCCGAGACCCAGCAACACCGAGATGTGGAACCGTGCACCGCGCCCCGCGACCGGGGCGTCGCCTTGGGTGACCTCACCCCGGCGCCGTCTCCCACGGCGCGACAGGTCATGATCACGCCGGTTGGTCTGCGCATCCCCGGCGACCTCTCCTTCGACGGCTGGGAGCGTGCCGGCCGACAGCTGTCGAGGATCATCGACTCCACCGCGTGGTGCCTGGGTGACTGGCTCGTGTACGGCAAGCACAAGTACGCGGACCGGTACCTACAGGCGATCCAGATGGCTGACCTGGACTACCAGACGCTGCGCAACTACGCCTGGGTTGCCCGCCGCTTCGAGCTCGGTCGGCGGCGCGACGGGCTCAGCTTCCAGCACCACGCGGAGGTCGCGTCGCTCGTGCCGGCCGAGCAGGACCACTGGCTCGACGAGGCCGAACGGCACGGCTGGTCGCGCAACCAGTTGCGCCGGAACGTTCGTGCCGGCCGTCGCGGCCTCGCGCCCACCGCCGCGACCAACGCTGCCGTGCTGCCGCGGGTCAGCGTGCCGAGCGACCGTTTCGAGCGCTGGCAGGCCGCCGCCGACCGCAGCTCCACCGATTTCGGCGAGTGGATCGTCGCTGCGCTCGACCGGGCCGCCGCGCAGGCGTTACGCGCCGAGGCGGCTGCCTCACCGCACAGCTCCGCGGCGTAGAGCGGGCATGTCCCGCCGGCGGGACATGCGCAGGAGCACACCGGGCGCCCCTCGGCCCCGGCCTGGCCCGGTCCGAGGCTCGGTCGGAGCCCGAACCCGGTCCACAGTCGAGGCACGGAGGTGAGCGATGGCCGGATCGGCGGACATCACAGGGCGACGGGCGGCACTGAGCCCGGCGCGGGCGGAGTTGCTGCGACGGTGGACCGCCGGGCGCGCCGGTCCCGAGGGCATACCCCGACTGCCTGACGACGGGCCGGCCGTCCTTGCCTACTCCCAGGAGCGGCTCTGGCTGCTCGACCGTTTCCTCGGCGGCAGGAGCGCGTACAACACCATCCCGCTCGCCGTGCGCCTGCGCGGCCCCCTCGACCCGCAGATGTTCCGACGCAGCCTGGCCGAGGTGGTGCGCCGGCACGAGATCATGCGTACCCGCTTCACCACCGTCGGCGGCGAGCCGCGCCAGGTCGTGCTCGCCGACGTGCCGGTCGTGGTGGAGTCGGTCGACCTGCGCGCCGAGCCGGACCCACGGGCGACCGCAGCGCGGTTCGTCGCCGAGCACCGCAGCGACACGTTCGACCTCGCCGGCGGCCCGCTGTTCCGCACCTGGCTGCTGCGCCTCGGCGAGGACGAGCATCTGCTGTTGCACCTGACGCACCACATCATCTCCGACGGCTGGTCCGACGACGTGCTCGTCCGCGAGATCGCCACCATCTACCAGGCTCTCGCCGACGGCGGGGAATCACCGCTGCCGCCGCTGCCGATCCAGTACCGCGACTTCGCCGCCTGGCAGCGCGGACGCCTCAGCGGTGAGCGGCTGGAGCGGCTGCTCGGGCACTGGAGCGACCGGCTCGGGGACGCGCCGCGCACGGTGGAGCTGCCGACCGATCGTCCACACCCCGCCGTGCGGCGCCTGGCCGGCACCACCTGTCCGGTCCGGATCCCGGCCGCGACCACCCGCGCGCTGCGCGCGGTCGCCCGGGCCGGCGATGCCACACTCTTCATGGTCGTGCTCACCGCCGTGGATGTGCTGCTCGCGCGCTACAGCGGCCAGAACGACATCGTCGTGGGCACCCCGGTGGCCGGCCGGACCACGCCGGAGACCGAGGCGCTCATCGGGTGCTTCATCAACACTCTCGTGCTTCGCGCCGACCTGTCCGGTCACCCGACGTTCCGCCAGGCCGTCGCGCGTGTCCGGCAGGTCGCGCTGGCCGCGTACGCCAACCAGGAACTGCCGTTCGAGCGGCTCGTCGAGCACCTGCAGCCCGACCGTGACACCAGCCGCAACCCGCTGTTCCAGGTCATGTTCGTGCTGCAGAACAGCCCACCCGCCGACCAGCGGTTCGGCCCGTTCACGGTGAGCCCGGTCGAGCTGGACAACGGCGTGGCCAAGTTCGACCTCACCATCGACCTGCGCGAGTTCGACGGTGAGCTGGTCGGCCGGCTGCAGTTCGACGACGATCTGTTCGATCCGGTGACCTGCGAGCGGATGACCCGGCACTTCACCACGCTGCTCGCCGAGGTCGCTCGGGACCCGGACCGAGCGGTGTCGGACCTGCCGCTGCTCGACGCCGCCGAGGCCGTGCTCGTCACCGGCGAGTGGAACTCCACGGACGCGGCGTACGAATTGGAGAGCCTGCACCGGCTCGTCGAGCGAGCGGCGGCCCGGCGGCCCGACACGATCGCCGTGAGCGCCCCGGACGGCCAACTCACCTACCGGGAGTTGAACCGGCGTGCCGACCTGGTCGCCCGTGCGCTGCGCGACGCCGGTGTCGGCCCGGACGCGCTCGTCGCGCTGTTCGTGGACCGCTCGGTCGCGCTGCCGGTGGGAATCCTCGGCATCCTCAAGGCCGGCGCCGCCTACGTGCCGCTCGACCCCACGCACCCCGCCGACCGGATCGCCGGCATGCTCAGCGACGCCGCCGTGGCGGCCGTGTGCACCACCGGCGCGCTGCGCGACGTCCTGCCGGCGCAGCCGGCACCCGTGCTCGCCGTCGACGACGTGCCGTCCGCGACCGGCACTGCCGCGCCGACCGACGCGCTGCCGGAGGTGCCGCTGGATGCGCTCGCCTACGTCATCTACACCTCCGGCTCGACCGGTCGGCCGAAGGGCGTGATGATCTCGCACCGGGCGGTGGCGAACATGATCCGCTCTACCCTCGACGACATCGGCGTCGACCCGGGCGACGCGGTACTGCAGTACGCCACCGTCTGCTTCGACGTGTCCGTCCTCGAGATCTTCATCGCCCTCTGCGGTGGCACCCGCCTGGTCATCCCGGACAGCGAGACCGTGCTCAATCCACGTGCGCTCACCCGGCTCATCCAGGCGGAGCAGGTGACGGTGTTCGACATCCCGCCCGCGGTGCTCGAACTCCTCGACGCCGACGCGACGCCCTCGCTGCGCATCCAGTTCATCGGCTGCGAGGCTTTCGGAGGCCCGCTCGCGACCCGCTGGCAGCGGCCCTGGCGGCGGCTCATCAACGGTTACGGCCCGACCGAGGCGACCGTCATGATGACCCTGATGGAGTTGGACCGGCCGTACGACCGGATGCCGCCGATCGGCACCCCGATGCCAAATCACCAGGCGTACGTCCTCGACGAGCGGCTCCACCCGGTGCCCGTCGGCGTCGGCGGCGAACTGTACATCGGCGGCACCGGGCTGGCTCGCGGCTACCTGCACCGGCCGGGTCTGACCGCCGACAGGTTCGTACCCGACCCGTTCGCCCGTCATCCCGGCGGCCGGCTGTACCGCACCGGCGACCTCGCCGCCTACCGCGCCGACGGCGTCCTGTCGTTCCTCGGCCGGGTGGACCGGCAGGTCAAGATCCGCGGTTACCGCATCGAGATCGGCGAGATCGAGGCCACGCTGGGCACACATCCTCGTGTCGGGCAGGCCGTCGTCGTCGTGCGCGGCGACACCACCGACTCACGGCATCTCGTCGCCTACGTCCAGCCCGCCGGTGCGGCCGGGTTCACCTCCGGCGAGATCCGCGAATGGCTCGGACAGCTCCTGCCCGGGTACCTGGTGCCGCAGGTGATCGTGCCGATCGACGCGCTGCCGCTTCTGCCCAGTGGCAAGGTGGACCGGGCCGCGCTGCCTGACCCCGCGACGTTGACCGGGCTGCGGCCGGACGAGGACCGCCCGGCCGTCACCGCCCGCACCGCCATGCAGCGGCGGCTGGTCGAGGACGTCTTCGGGCCGGTCCTCGGCGTGGCCGACCTCGACGTGCGCGAGAACTTCTTCCAGCTCGGCGGCAACTCGCTGCACCTGGCGGCGCTACAGACGCGGATCGCCGAGGTGCTCGGCGTGGAGGTGCCGCTGCGCACGCTGTTCCAGATGCCGTCGGTGGCCGCGCTCGCCACCCACCTGGAGGGTAGGTTGCCGCACGCCGAGGACGCCCGGCAGCCGCGCGATGACGACGCGGAGCGTTTCCCGCTCACCCCGCAGCAGATGCGACTGTGGCAACAGGCCGAGCGCGCCGGCTGGCACAACAAGCCCCTCGCCGCCCGGCTGACCGGCATCGTCGACCCCGAGGCGGTCCTCGACGCGGTACACGTCGTCGTGCGCCGCCACGAGCCGCTGCGGACGACCGTCGATGTCGCCGACGGCGAGCCGCATCAGGTCGTCCACGCCGAACTGGAGCCGGTGGTCGAGGTCGTCGACGCCGACGAGGCGGCGATCGCCGAGGTAGTGGCGGCAGAGGTCAGGCGGCCGTTCGACCTCGCCCGTGGCCCGATGGTACGGGCGGTTCTCCTGCGGCTGTCCGACTACGATCACGTGCTCCTCGTGACCGCCCACCCGCTGGCCTGGGACGGCGCCTCCCGCGCGGTGCTCGGCCGGGAGTTGCTGGTGCTGGGCGACGCCGCAGAGGTGGGCGGGCCCCTGCCGCCGCTGACCGTTCGCTACCGCGACCACGCACGTCGCCAGCGCGAATGGCTGGCCGGCGCAGAGGCGGCCTCGGCCGTGAGGCGCCGGCGCGACCGCCTTGCCGGTGCGCCAGGTCCGCTGGAACTGCCCGGACGGTGCGGCGCGGCCACGTCGACGCCCGGTGGCGCGGGCGCGGCGCTGCGCTTCACCGTGCCCGGCACGATCGAGCCCCGTCTGCGGGCGCTTCAGGACGAGGCCGGTGTCACTCCCTTCGTGCTGTTGTTCGCCGCGTTCGTCGTGACGCTGCACCGCCTCACCGGCGGCGTCGACCTGGTGGTCGGGGTGCCGCTGGCCAACCGGGTCGAGCCGGGCACCCCGGCGCTCGTCGGCCACTTCGTCAACACCCTGCCGCTGCGCGCCGACCTGAGCGGCGCCCCGACATTCGGCGAGGTGCTGCGCCGCGTCAACGAGGTCGTCGTCGACGCCTACGCCGACCAGCGGGTGCCGCTGTCCGTCATGCCCGGTGTGGCGTCGTCGCCGGTGACCTTCGACCTGCTCACCGACGCCGCCGAACTGCGCCCGGCGCCCGGCGTGTCGATCGGCGTGGTCGACGTCGACACCGGGCGCGCCGACGTCGAACTGGCGGTGGCATTGGAGCTGCGGTCCGACGGGCTGCACGGCACCGTCACCCACGCCACCGACGTCTATCCCGCACAGGTGGTGCGCCGGCTGATCGAGGAGTACCTCGCGGTTCTCGCCGCCGCCGACCCCACACTGGCCCTCGCCGCCGAGGCGCGGGCTGACGCGCCGGACGTGGCAGGCTGACGTGATGGCCACCATCCACGATGTCGTCGTCGAAAGCCGCCACCCCGCGTCGCTGGCCCGGTTCTGGGCCGCGGCGTTGGACGGGTACGCCGTCGCGCCCTACGACGAGGAGGAGCTCGCCCGTCTGGCCGGCGAGGGCATCCTCGACCCCGAGGACGACCCGACGGTCCTCGTCGAGGCCGCGCCCGGTGTGCGACCGCGGTTCTTCTTCGTGCTCGAGCCCGAGCCGAAGATCACCAAGAACCGCGTCCACCTCGATCTGCGTGCCGAGGACCGCCCGGGCGAGGTCGCCCGGCTCGTCGCCCTCGGCGCCTCCGTGCTCAGCGAGCACGACGACTGGACCGTGCTCGCGGATCCGGAGGGCAACGAGTTGTGCGTGCGGGACTGACCGGCCCGGCCGGCCCGCCGAATCGGCCACGGAGGGAGATCCGTTCATGACCAGCGCCATCGACCACGACGCGTACCAGGTTGTGCGCAACGACGAGGAGCAGTACTCGGTCTGGCCCGCCCGGTTGGAACCGCCGCAGGGCTGGTATCACACCGGCTTCGTCGGCGCGCGTGAGGACTGCCTGGCCCACATCGACCAGGCGTGGACCGACATGCGGCCGTTGAGCCTGCGCCGCGCCCTCGCCGAACGGGCCGCCGAGGGGTCTGCGGCGGCGCCGGCCCCCGCACCTGTCGTCGCCGGTGACGACGGGCCCGACCTCGTGACCCGGCTCTGCGCCGGCGACCATCCGGTCGAGCTGGTGCTGCGTCCGTCCCCCTCGCCCGAGCGGCTGCGGGAGGCGCTCGACTCCGGCTACGTGCACCTCCGATTTGCGCAGACCGACGGCGGCGCCGAGCTCGGGGTGAGCCTCACCGGCGACCTCGACGGCCCTCGCGCCGACCTGGACGCGGGTGCCGACAGCCTCACTCTCGACGGCGAGCTGACGTTGGACTTCGTCGACGTGAGCTGCGCGGCCACCGTCGACGTCGCCACGCTGACCGGACGCGCCCGGCTGCGGCGGCGCTGAGCCACGAGCGGCGGGGCCCGGCCGCACCGCGTGGCCGGGCCCCGTTCACGTCGTGGCTCACCCGGCTCGCAGCCCCTCGTCGATCCGCTGGGCGAAGGCCGCGAGCCGGTCGTCCTCGAAGATCTGCCGCAGCGGCACCGCCACCCCGAAGCGGTCATTGAGCCGCGTGGTCATCCGGGCGGCGAGCAGGGAGTCGCCGCCGAGCTCGAAGAACCGGTCGTCGCGGGTCACCCGGGACACGCCGATCATGCCCTGCCAGAGCAGCGCGACCGCGGTCTCCGTCTGACCCCGTGGCGCGTCGCCGGGGGCCGCCGTGCCCTCCGCCCCGGAGATCGGCAGCGCTGCCAGGGCCGCCCGGTCTAGCTTGCCCGACGGCGTCCGTGGCATGACGTCGAGGAACACGACCGCGGCGGGCACCATGTAGTCGGGCAGCCGGCGACGCAGTTCGGCCCGCATGCCGGCGGTGTCGAGCACCCCGTGCTCGCCGTCCGGACGCACGAAAGCCACGAGCCGGCGGGTGGACGCGCCGGGGGCACCGTCGACGAGCGCCGCCGTCTCGGCGACCCCGGGCACCGCGGCGATCGCCGCCTCGACCTCTCCCAGCTCGACCCGGTGCCCGCGGATCTTCACCTGATGGTCGAGGCGGCCGGCCACCTCCAGTCCGGCCGCGGTCCACCGGCCGTGGTCGCCGGTGCGGTACTGCCGATGTCCGGGCGGGCCGGCCGGATCGGGCACGAAGACGTCCGCGGTGAGTCCGGGGCGGCCGAGATACCCGCGGGAGACGCCCGCACCCGCCGACACGATCTCACCGGGCACGCCGGGCGGCACGGGCAGCAGCGCCGCGTTGGCCACGACGACGCGCGAGCCGGGAAGGGGCCGCCCGGTGGTGATCAGGACGTCGTCGGGGTGCAGCTCCACCCACGTCGAGCAGAAGCTGTCCTCGGTGGTGCCGTAGAGGTTCACCACCCGTCGGGGTCCGCGTTCCCACACGCGCCGGGCCAGCCGCGGCGACAGCGCCTCCCCGCCGAGCCCGACGGTGTGCACGGTCGCGGGCCAGCCGTCGATGTCCAGCAGCGCCGACATGCCTGAGGGCACCGTCGTGACCATGGTGACCCGGTCGCGGTCCGGCAGCGCCGGCAGGTCGAGCACCGACTCGGCCAGCACCACCGTGCCCCCCGCCGCCAGCGGCGTGAACAGCTCGAACAGCGAGAGGTCGAACACGATCGAGGTGGCGGCGAGCAGCCCGGCCAGCTCGTGCCGGTCGAAGGTGGCGATGCCCCAGCCGATCCGGGCCAGGGCGCCCTCGTGGGTCACGCCGACGCCCTTCGGACGCCCGGTCGAGCCGGAGGTGTACAGCACATAGGCGAGCTGGCGTGGGTCGACCAGTGGGGCCGGATCCGCCGTGCGGGTGGCGCGCTCGGCGGTGGCGACGAGTTCGTCGACGCTCACCACCGGCACGCCGTACCCGTCGAGCCAGCTCGCGGTCTCCGCGTCGGCCAGCACCAGCCGCGCCTGGGCGTCGTGGAGCATGGCGGCGCGCCGCTCCGGCGGGTCGTTGTCCCGCACCGGCAGGTACGCGGCGCCGGCTGCGAGCACGCCGAGCATCGCCACCGGCAGGTCCACCGTGCGCGAGTGACAGATCGCGACCAGGTCCTCGGTGCCGATGCCGCGCGCCCGCAGCCCGGCGGCGAGCTGCGCGACCCGGCGGCGCAGCGCGCGGTACGTCAGGGACACGCCCGCCGCGGCGACCGCGATCCGGTCCGGCACCCGAGCCGCGGCAGTGAGGACGGCCTCGTGCAGCCAACCGGCGCCGGGGTCCGGGAGCGGCCCGCCGTCGCCCCAGTCGTCGACGAGCGTCAGGTCGGCGGCGTCCGCGAGCGGTAGGTGCGAGAGTGGCTGGTCAGGCGCGTCGACGGCGGCGGCGGCCAGCCGGCCGGTGCGTTCCGTGAAGCGCTGAACGGTGGCCGCGTCGAACATCTCCGCGTCGAACTCGACGGCCAGCCGGACGGCACCCCCGGGCAGCGTCTCGGTGAGCACGCTGAGATCGAATTTCGCCGTGCCGGTGGACAGTGGAACCGTCCGGGCCGTCACCCCGTCGAGGTCGACGGACACGCCGGCGGGCTGATCGCCCAGCATCACCTGGAACAGTGGGGTGGTCGCCGCGTTCCCGGCCGCGGCGGCACGGACCACGTCGGCGAACGGTGCGTCGCCGTGGGCCAGCGCGCCGACGAGCTCACGGCGCATCCTCGTCACCAGCTCACGCATCGACGGCGCGCCGGTCAGGTCGGCGCGCAGCACGACGGTGTTGGTGAGGCAGCCGAACACGTCGGCGGTGCCGGCGCCGCTGCGCCCGGCGACGGCCATGCCGATGCCGAATCGGTCCTGCCCGGCGTGCCCGCCGAGGGCGGCGGCGAGGAGGGCGGCGAGGGCGGTGAACGGGGTGGCGTCGACGGTCCGCGCGAGCGCGGTGAGGCCGGCGGTGACGTCGACGGGCAGCTCGTGGTGGACCTGCCCGGCCGGCCGTCGCGCGTCGCCCGCCGGCCGCCGGTGGGCGGGCAGGCGCAGATCGGGTAGGCCGTCGAGGCGCTCGCGCCACCAGTCCAGCTCGGTCCGGGCGGTGTCGGCCCACCGCAGTCGCTGCGCCGCGGCGACGTGTGCGACGGAGCCGGCGGCGGGCAGCGGAGCGTCCGTGCGGTAGGCCCGGGTCAGATCCCCGGCGAGCAGTTCCAGCGACCAGCCGTCGCAGATCGCGTGGTGGGCGACGAAGACGAGACGGTGGCGCTCGGGCGCGACCCGCAGCAGGCGGATTCGCCACGGCGGCGCGGCGGTGAGGTCGAAGGGCTCCCGGGCGAGCCGGGCGACGAGCGCGTCGGCGTCGTCGGCGGGCACGTCGTCCGTGGGCAGCGCGACCCACGGCGCGCCGTCGGCGGGAAGAACGTGCTGCGCGGCGCCGTCGGGCGCGAGGTGCGCGCGCAGCCCGGCATGGCGGTCGACGACGGCGCGCAGCGCGCGCTCCAGCCGGGCACCGTCGAGCGGACCGTCGAAGCGGACCTCGGCGGCGACGTGGTAGGCCGCGCTGTCCGGGTCGAGCGCGTGCAGCAGCCACATGCGTTCCTGCGTGAATGTCAGCGGGTGCGACTTCACCGTCTCGACGGGCTCCGTCAAGACGGGCGTCGTCGCGACGAGTGCCTTTTCGACGAGCGCGGCCACCCCGGCGACGGTCGGCGCGTCGAACAGGCGGTCGAGGGTGATTCGGGCACCGGTGCGCTCCTCCAGCCGCGCCACGAGCCGCATGGCGAGCAGTGAGTGCCCGCCCGCACCGACGAAGTCGGTGTCCGGGGTGGGCCGGTCGGTGCCGAGCACCTCCGCCCACACGCTGGCGACGAGGCGCTCGGTGGGGCTGGCCGGCCGCTCCGCGCCGGGCTCGGCCGCCGGCACGGGCACGGGCACGGCGGCCAGGGCCGCCCGGTCGAGTTTGCCGTGCCGGTTGCGCGGCAGCCGGTCGAGGCGGATCCAGCGGGCCGGCACCATCGTCGCGGGCAGCCGCGCGGCGGTGTGCTCGCGCAGCTCGGCATCGGTCGCCGCGCCGCTGACGTAGGCGACGAGCAGGGCGTCGGACGCGGTCGGTCGATGCACGCCGACCGCCGCCTCCGCGACGCCCGGGTACGCGCCGACGACGGCTTCGACCTCGTCGAGTTCGATGCGAACGCCGCGCACCTTGACCTGCCGGTCCGCGCGGCCGAGGTAGAGCAGCGTGCCGTCAGGGCGTCGCCGGGCGAGGTCGCCGGTGCGGTACTCGCGCCGGCCCCCGCCGGCCGGGTCGGGCACGAACAGCTCGGCCGTGCCGGCGGGGCGGCCGAGGTAGCCGCGGGCCAGTTGGGGGCCGCCGAGGTGCAGCTCGCCGACGACCCCGTCGCCGGCCGGCCGGCCGGAGGGGGTACGCACCACCGCCGTGACCGCCGGCAACCCGGTGCCGATGTCGACGAGTCGACTGCCGGACGGGTCGACCTCACCGCCGGTGGCGTACGTCGTCGCCTCGGTCGGGCCGTAGAGGTTGACGACGCGCCGCACGCCCTGCCGGTGCAGTTCGGCGGCGAGCCGGGCCGGCAGCGGCTCTCCGGCGAGGTTCACGGTGCCGGCTCCTGCCGGCAACCCGTCCAGCAGCAGGTGCGCGGCGATGGACGGCACGGTGTTGAGCAGGGTCAGGTGCTCGCGGCCCGGCAGCCGCGGCAGGTCCAGCGCGTGGCCGGCGACGACGACGGTCCCGCCGGCGGCGAGCGGGACGAGCAGTTCGAAGACGGACAGGTCGAAGCTCAGCGGCGTGCCGGCGAGCACCCCCCGCCACTCGTCGGCGCGGTGCGCCTCGACACCCCACGCGGCGAACGCGGCGAGCCCGCGGTGGGTGAGCGCGACGCTCTTCGGCCGGCCCGTGGAGCCGGAGGTGAACAGCACATAGGCGAGCTGGTCGGGATGCACGACGGCGGGTGGCAGCGGCGGTGCAAGCCCGGCGGCGCTGTCCCCGCTGTCGTGCACTTCGTCGAGCAGTAGACGACGCGGCCCGGTCGGCACGCGGTCGACCAGCGTCGACTCGGTCACGACGACGCTCGGCCGGGCCTCGTCGAGCACCGCGGCGAGCCGGGCCGGCGGCAGGGTGAGGTCGAGCGGGCAGTACGCGCCGCCGGCCCGCAGGATGCCCAGCAGCGCCAGCGGCAGCCGTTCGGTGCGCGACACCGCGACGCCCACGACGACCTCCGGTCCGACGCCGAGTCGGCGCAGCCGGCGAGCCACCTCGGTGCTGTGGCGCTCCAGTGCCGCGTAGGTCAGCGAGCGGGCGCCGTGGCGGACGGCGACGGCGTCGCGTCGCCGTACCCGGTCGATCCTGGCGAGTAGGTCGGGGCCGGCCGTGACCGCCGCTGCCGCGGGCGCCGTCGCGGTGTCGTCGGCCAGCAGCGCGTCGAGTGGGACGGCGGGGTCGGCGACGACCCGGCGGACAGCGTCGGCGCAGCGAGCGCCGATGGCGGTGGCGGTTTCCGGGTCGAACAGGTCGGTGGCGTAGCGCACCTGGATGGCGGTGCCGGCGTCGGTGTGCGCCACCTCGACGCAGAGCGGCACCTGGGCGTCGGTCGGCAGGACCGGCTCGGCGGTGAGCACGAGCCCGCCGAGGTCGAGGCGCTGGCCGGCGGCGCCGAGGGCCAGTGCCGCGGTGCCGGAGGGGGCGAACGGTGGCGGCGCGTGATAGACGAACATGACGTCGAACAGCGGGTTGCGGCCGTCGGGCCGGGACGCGCCGGCGGCGACGACGATCTGCGCGAACGGCAGCTCGTGATGGTCCAGTGCCCCGGTGATCGCGGCGTGTGCCCGGGCGGTGAGGTCGGCGGCGGTGACCGCCCCGGTGGTCTCGACGCGGATCGGCAGGGTGTTGGCGAGGAACCCGACGGTGTTCCGCACCGCCGGGTCGGTGCGTGCCGCCACCGGCACGCCGACCGTCACCGCGCCGGCCCCGCTGTAACCGCCGAGGACCGCGGTGACGGCGGTGAACAGCACCGTGAACGGCGTGGTGCCGAGGGCGGTGGCGGTGCTGGCGACGTCGTCGCGGGTCACCTCGGGCAGCAGGCCGCGCACCGCCCCGGCGGGCCCGCCGGGCGCGCCGTCGCCGGTCCGGTCGACCGGCAACGCCGCGTCCTCGTGCTCCCGCAGGGTGCGGGCCCACCAGTCACGTAGCGCCGCCCGGTCGGCGCCGCGGGCCGTCGTGGCCCCTGGCGGGGGACCGGCGGGCGGCAGCTCCGGCGTTCGGCCCGCGGCGAAGGCGTGGTACGCGGCGGCGAACTCGCCGACCAGGATCGACGCCGACCACAGGTCCACTGCGGCGTGGTGCGCGGCGAGTGCCAGGAACCGGTCGACGCCGGCGTCGACGACGGTGGCGCGCAGCCGCGCGTCGCCGGGCCCGAACGGCGCGCGCGCGGCGGCCTGTACGAGCGCGGCGACCTCGGCCCGGTCGCGTCCGCGCGCGTCGACGGTGTGCAACGGCAGCTCGCCGGTCGGGGCGGACCTGCCGGGCGGGGTGCCGAGCAGCGCCGGGTGCCGCGCCCCGAGCAGCCGCAGCGTCGCTCGCAGCGCGTCGAGGTCGGCGTCGGTGGGCAGCCGGAAGGCCCGGCCGAGGACGTACATGGACGTGCCCGGGCGACGTTGCTCCAGATACCGCGTCGCGGCAAGGTTCGCCTCGGCGATGCTCTCGCCCGTCTCGTCGTCCGGTGACTGCCCGGGCAGGGCGCCGGGCCGCACGCCCGGCCCGGTGCCGGTGGGCCAGTGCGCGACGACTGCCCCGGCCAGCTCGGTGACGGACGCCGCGGCACGCAGCGCCGACATCGGCAGCCCGACGTCCCATGCTGCGGTCAGGTCGCCGTGAAGCTGGGCCATCGCGAGCGAGTCCAACCCGGCGGCGACCGGCGAGGCGTCGCCGTCCAGCAGATCGTCGGGCCGTTCTCCGGACGGTGCGACGAACGCGGCCAGCCGGGCGCGCAGCGCGGCGGCCACCACGGCGACCCGCTCGTCGGTGGGCAGCGCGTCGAGTTCGGCCCGGCTCGGCAGCGGCGGCATCTGCGCCGGCGCGTCGCGCAGCCGGTCCTCCGCGAGCACCCGCAGCGTGCCCTCGAGGTACCGGTCGCGGCTGACCGAACGCCGCACCTTGCCGCTGGTGGTGCGGGGCAGGCTGCCCCGCCGTACGGCGAGCACGGCGTGGGGCTGCACACCGAAGGCATCGCCGATCGCGGCGCGTAGGCGCGCCAGCAGCGGACCGGGATCGGCGGCGTCGGGGCCCCGCGTCGGCGTCTCGGCGGCGAGCACGAGCCGCTCGGTGCCGTCGTCGACGGAGAACGCGGCGACTACGCTGCCCGACAGCGCCGGGTCCGCGGCCCGGGCCACCTCCTCGATGTCCTCGGGCGCGAGGTTGCGGCCGCGCACCACGATGGTGTCCTTGCGGCGACCGGTGAGGTAGACCTCGCCGTCCACGATCCGGCCGAGATCCCCGGTGCGCAGCCCGTCCGACCCGTACACAGCGGCCGTCGCGGCCTCGTCGCGCCAGTAGCCGCGTGTCACGCTCGCTCCGCTGACCACGATTTCACCGACGTCCCCGGGAGGCATCTCGACGCCCGTGTCCGGGTCGACCGCCCGCACCCGCAGTCCGCCGAGAGCGTGGCCGCAGGAAACCTGCTCGGGTCGGCGCGGCCGGTCGGGCGGCAGCGTGCGCAGCCCGCCGCCACGGCGTCCGCCGCTGATGATGAGCGTCGTCTCGGCCATGCCGTAGCACGGGTAGAACGCCTCGGGCCGGAAGCCCGCGACGGCGAACGCCTCGGCGAAGCGGCGCAGGGTGCGGGCTCGGACCGGCTCCGCGCCCACGAAGGCGATCTCCCACGCGGACAGGTCCAGGGCGGCCCGCTCCTGGGCCGGGATCCGGTCGACGCACGCGTCGAAGGCGAAGTTCGGGCCGCCGGACAACGTCACCCGGTGCTCGCTCACCAGCCGCAGCCACGACAGCGGCCGCCGCGCGAAAGCCTCCGTGGACAGCAGCGTCATCGACATACCGGACCACACCGGCGACAGCAGACCACCGAAGAGGCCCATGTCGTGGTAGGGCGGCAGCCAGACCAGACCGCGGTCGGCCTCGGTCAGCGACATGCCCGACGTGATCGCGGCGAGGTTGTGCGCGATGCTGTCGTGCGTCACCATCACGCCCTTCGGCACGCCGGTGGAGCCGGAGGTGTACTGCAACACGGCCACGCCCTCGGGCGTCGGCGCGGCATGTGTGGGGTCGGCAGTGACGCGCAGGTCGAGCAGGTCCGGCGCGGTGAACGCGGCGACGGCACCGCTGGCGCGTACGACCGGATGGGCGGCGAGCCGCGCCCGTGGTGACTCGTCCTCGTCGCGGGCCCGTGCCCGCGGCGGCAGCGGCACGGCGACAGCACCGGCGGCGAGGCAGCCGAGCAGCCGGACGAGGTACTCCAACCCGCCCGGCAGGGCGATCGCGACACGTTCCCCGGGCCGAACGCCGCCCGCCCGCAGCGCCGTCGCCACCTCCTCGACGCGGGAGGCGAGCCGGGCGTAGGACAGTCCGCGCAGCGGCTCGTCGCCGTCGACCGCCTCCAGGTATCCGACCCGCTCCGGCTCCCGCTCCGCGCGCCGCCACAGAACGTCGAGCAACGGCGCGGACCCGTGGTGCAGTGCCATGTGCCAACCCAATCCTCGCGTCGTGTGCGAATGGAGGTCCGCGCTAGCGGGCCGCGCCGGCTACCGCCGGTTCGGATACGAGCGCCGCCGCCGTGGCGTCGAGGCGGTCCAGGGCCTCCTCGACGCCGGCCAGCAGCCGTCGGCTGCGCGGTCCGAGCTGGTCGGCGACGCGCAGCGCTCCGGTCGAGC
This sequence comes from Micromonospora sp. NPDC051300, assembly GCF_044455315.1. Taxonomy (NCBI): domain Bacteria; kingdom Bacillati; phylum Actinomycetota; class Actinomycetes; order Micromonosporales; family Micromonosporaceae; genus Micromonospora; species Micromonospora sp. NPDC051300. The sequence continues at coordinate 39,102 of NZ_JBITEP010000024.1, forward strand.
CGTGCGCGCCGAAGACACGCAGCGCGGTCCACTCGTTGGCGAGACGGTCGACCTGCCGGCCGGCCTGTACCAGCTCGTCACGGCCGAGGCGGCGTCCGGCGGCGCGCAGGAAGTCCGCGTGCAGCGCGGCCGCTCCCTGGGCCGCCCAGCCGACGCCGTACAGCTCGCCGAGCGCCCCGGCGGCGACCTCCGCGTTCCCGCCGTGGGCGCGGTCACGGATGTCGCCGAGCCAGTGCCGCAGCCCGTCCAGGCCGCCACGGCCGGCCGGTGACGACGTGGGGTCCCGGAACTCGTCCACGTTGGACCTGATGACGGCCGCTGTCCAGGGGGCGTCGGTGACCGGCGGCGGGCCGGTGAACTCGACGTCGATCCAGCGGTGCGCGATGCGGGGGCCGGCGAAGAAGTAGTCGCGGGTCTCGGGCCGCGCCTCGTTGCCCGAACCACGCGCGCGGAGAAAGTCGGCGATCGGGATGGGACCGCGGTACAGCGGCGGGGTGGGCTCCAGCACGTACGCCTCGCCCGTGTCGTCGTCGTATCCCCAGACCACCACGAGGTGTGCGGCGTGCACGTCGCCGAAGGCGGGCCGGATCGGCATGTGGAAGTTGTCCACGGCGGCGATCGCGAGGCGGCCCTCGCGCAGCGACTGCCGCAGTCCGTCCCAGCCCGCCGCGCCGTCGGCCGGGTGCCTCCAGCGGGCGCGCACCGGGTGGAACGGGAACATCGTCTCGCCCAGTGTCGGCCGCGGCGTGGGATGGTAGAACTCCTCACCCCGCACCTGGGCGGGGTCGTGGTGGAACTGCCACACCGCACCGAGCGCCTCGACCGGATCGAAGCCGCGCGCCAGCAGCAGGACCGCGAGGCAGTCGTGCAGGCAGTTGCCGAGGTCGTGGAACCAGAAGGGCGGCTCGTCCAGCAGTACCCTCATCACCGCCACCCGTTGGACACGGCTGTCATCGCGAAGATGTGCACGGCGATGTTGTCGGGCAGGCGCAGATACACGAGCTCCTCCTGGCGTGGCACGGGCAGCCGTTGCTGCCAGATCCTCGGCCCGATGCCTGGCTGGACGTGGCGTGGAAAGTGAATGCGTTCGCAGCGCACCGCCTCCAGTTCACCGAAGCGCGGCGGCGACGCGGGCCAGAAGTCCGAGACGCGTAGCCACTCCTCGTCGACGGAGCCGTCGCGGTAGTGCAGGTGCACGACGTCCTCGATCCGACGTTCGGCGCAGGCCAGCAGGTAGATCCAGTCGTACCGTGCCGGCCGCAGGTCGATGCGCTGCCCGGCGCAGACCACGTTGTCCAGCCGGCCCGGCCCCGTACGCGGGAAACGGAACGGCACCGCGCCCGGGCGGAACACCTCGCCGGCGTCGGGCAACTCCTCGATCGGAAACGAGTTGCGCCACACGTTGAGGCCACCCTCGCCGGTGGTCTCCGGCGTGGTTGCCGCGGTGTTGTTGAAACAGGCTGACAGGTCGACCATCTCGGCGCGGAAGTTAGCCATTTCCAGCACGTGTGTCATGGCAGTCCAAACATTGACTGTTATGGAATCAGGAATGTCAACGAGCGGAGTCTGTGCAGCTTGCGAGGCGAACGTCAAGCCTGGTCGGCGAGGTATGTCCCGCCGGCGGGACAACGAATTTCCGCCCACACCGCCACGCGGTGTGCCGTGTTAGCTTGGCCGGGAAATCGACCCGGTAGGAGGCATTTCGGTGCGCCCTGAACTCGCGCGTCGGCCATTATCGGACACCGTCGCGGCGTCATTTGCGCAGGAGCGGTTCTGGTTCGTCGACCAGTTGCGGCCCGAATCGGCCCTGCACAATCTCGCCTTCGGCGTGGACGTCGAGGGGCCGCTCGACGAGGGCGCTCTCGCCGCGGCGCTGCACGAGGTCGTGCGGCGACACGAACTGCTGCGCACGCGGTTCGCCGTGGTCGACGGAGCGCTGTGCCTCGGGCCGGTGGATCCGGTCGGGCCGCGGTTGGTCGTCCGCGGCGCGCCGGCGGCGCGGCTCGACGAACTGACCAGGGCCGCGGCTGACGAACCGTTCGACTACCGCGCCGGCCCGCTGCTGCGGATGCTGCTCCTGCGTCGGTCGCCGTCACGCCACCGGCTGGTGCTCGTCGCGCACCACGCGGTGTTCGACGGCTGGTCGTTCGGCGTGTTCCTGGCCGAGCTCGCCGAGCTCTACGCGGCGCACCGCCAGGACCGACCGGCCCGGCTTCCCGGGCTCGCGCTGCAGTACCGTGACTACGCCGCCTGGCAGCGCGAGGCGTTCGCCGCCGGCGCGTTCGACGAGGACCTGGCGTACTGGGCGGGTCAGCTCGCCGGTGACCCCCCGCCCCCACCGCTGCCCGCCGACCTTCCGCGACCGTCCCGGCCGCTGCTGCGCGGGGCCACCCACCGCTTCCAACTGCCGGCGAGTGACGTCCGGGCGCTGCGCACGCTCGCCGCAGAGGAGCAGGCGACCGAGTTCATGGCGTACCTCGTGGTGCTGCAGACATTGCTGTGGCGGCGCGGCGGACAGACCGAACCGCGTGTCGGCAGCCCCACCGCCGGGCGGTCGGACGAACGGCTCGACGCGCTCATCGGACCGTTCATCAACGTCGTGGTGCTGCGCGGCGACCTGTCCGGCGACCCCACCCTGCGGCAGTTGCTCGGGCGGGCCCGCGCGGCGACCACGGGCGCGCTCGCCCACCAGCACGCGCCCCTGCAGCACGTGGTGGAGCGCACCGCCGCCCGGCGGGCGCCCTACCACGTGGCGTTGGCCGTGCAGAACTTCCGCGCCCCGCCGCTCGACCTCGGCGAAGGTCTCCGGATCTCGGCCTTCCCGGTCGACGTCGACGCCGCGCAGCACGATCTGTCGGTCTTCGTGACGCCATCGGCGGACGGTGCGCAATGCATGCTGCAATACGACACGGCGGTGCTGCGACCCGACACCGTCGTCGCGCTCGCCGCGGACTTCGCCGAGCTGGTGCGTCGCCTGGCCCGCGACCCGGACCTGCCGCTGGCCCGCCTTGCCCGCCCCGAGCCGTCGCCGGGGCGCTTCGCGCGGGACGCGCCGTTTCCGCTCGCCACGGCGCAGCGCCGCTGGCACGCCGCCGAGCTCGCACGCCCCGGTGACCCGGCGGCGAAGATCGTGCGGGTCGTCGAGTTGCGCCCGGCGCGGCCCGCCGCCCAGGTGCGGACGGCCGTGCAGCGGCTGGCGCGGCGGCACGAGATGCTGCGCGTCGGCATCGCGCCCGACGGCCGCACCCAGTCCCTGCGACCCGACGGGGGGCCGGAGCTTCGGGTGGCGTCGACGGCGGGGGACGGTGACCCGATCCGGGCCGCCGTCGAGCGGGCCCGCGCCGCCGTGCCCCACCTCGACCGGTGCGGCGTCGAGGTGACCCTGGTCGAGCCGGCCGGCCGGTCCGTGCTCGTCATCGCCGCGCACCGCGCGGTGATCGACGACGACGGCGTCGACCGGCTCTGCCGCGACCTCGCCGCCGACGACCCCGCCACCGAACCCGAGGATCGGTGGGAACAGACTCCCGGGCATCTCGACTGGGCACTGTGGTGCCGGCGCCGCGCCGCTCGGCGAGACGAAGCCGCCGAGGCGCTCTGGCGCCACCGGCACGCCGCGGCGGCCGAGCCGTTGGTCCTGGCCGGCCGCGCTCCGGCGACAGCGGCGGACACCGCCACCCGGGACGTGCGGGTCCGGCTGGACGCGGCAGCCACGGCCCGCCTCGACGCCGTGTGCGCCGCCGCCGCCGTGAGCCGTCGTACCGGCCTGCTCACCGTGCTCGGTCTGCTACTCGCGCGGCACACCGGACGCGCCGAGACGTGGATCGGTGTCGAAGTCACGCCGCCCGGAGCACCCGACCCGCACATCGAGGTGGGCACCCGCGCCGAACTGCTGCCGGTGCCGGTCGAAGCGGGCGACGCCGGCCTGCCCGAGGTGCTCACCGCGGTCGACGCGGCGCTGGCCGAGGCCCGGGCACACGCGGGATCGGAGGCGACCCCCGCCGCCGCGCGCATCGTGTTCCGGCACCGCCCGGCCGCCCCAGACGAACGGGCGACCGGAGGTGTCGGCGTCGACGTGACAGGCGCCGCCGAGGCCGAGCTGACGGTCACCGCGCGCGACGCGGCGGACGGTGTCGACCTCGTCTTCGCTTTCCGCGCGCAGCAGTTCGAGCCGGGCGCGGCCGAACGGCTCGCCGGCCGGTTCGCCGCACTGCTCGATCGGCTGTGCGCCACGCCGGACCGGCCGGTACGGCGTGCCGCCGTCGTGGTCGGCGCCGAACGGGCGGCGCTGCTGCGCGCCGGTGACCGCCTCGCCGCGACCGGCGCCGACGCCACGCTGCACGGACGGTTCGCGACGCACGCCGCCGCCGACCCGGAACGCATCGCGCTGCGGCACGGCGCCCGGGCCGTGCGCTACGGCGAGCTCGACCGATGGAGCAACCGGATCGGCCACGCGCTGGTGCGGCTCGGTGTTCCGTCCGGGGGAGTGGTCGCGGTGGTGGCGGAGAACGGCCCGCTCGCGGTCGCGGCACTGCTCGGTGTGCTCAAGGCGGGCGCGGCGTTCGCCTGCCTCGACCCGGCCCAACCACCCGCCCGGCTCGACGCCGTCCTGCGACGCACCGCGCCGGCCGTCGTGCTGATGGACCGGGCCGCCGCGGCCCGCCACGGCGGATCCGCGACGGTGGTGCTCGACGACGGCGGCGCATCCGAGCGGGAACCCGTGCCGGAACCGTGGCGCGGACCGGTCCTCGACACCGGTTCCGAGCCGGCCACCGCGCCGGGACGGACCGTGACCCCGAACGACCTCGCCTACCTCGCCTTCACCTCCGGTTCCACCGGCCGGCCCAAGGCGATCCCCCACGCGCACCGCGACCTGGCCCAGTTCGCGCACTGGCAGAGCACGGCGTTCGACGTCGGGCCCGGCGCGCGGATGGGTCAGCTCGCGCCGATGCCGTTCGACGTGGCGTACTGCGAGATCTTCGGCGCGCTGTGCCACGGCGCCACCCTGTGCCTGCGACCGGCCGGTGGGCACGGCGATCCGGTCGCGCTCGCCGCGTGGCTGGCCCGTGACCGCGTCAGCGTGCTGCAGGTGATCCCGGCGTTGTTCCGCGAGATACTCGCCGCCGCCGGCCCCCTGCCCGAGCTGCGTACGGTGCTGTTCGTCGGGGAGGCCCTGCACACCGAGCTCGTCCGGCGGACCCGGCACCGCCTCGGCCCGGCGGTGCGGCTGGTCAACGTCTACGGCCCGACGGAGGTCGTCGCCGCGACCTATCACGTCGTGACCGACCTGCCCGACGCGGCGGTCGTGCCGATCGGCCACCCGATCGACGGACGTCAGGTCGTGGTGCTCGACCCCGCCGGGGAGCTGTGTCCGCCCGGCGCCACCGGCGAGGTCTGCGTGCACAGCTCCTACCTGGCACCCGGGTATCGCGACGACGAGGCACAGACCGCGCAGCGGTTCGTGACAAGCGTGCTGCCGGAGGTGCCCGGCGTGCTGTACCGCACCGGCGACCTGGCGCGGCTGCGCCCGGGCGACCTCGCGCTCGAGTTCGCCGGACGTCTCGACAACCAGGTGAAGGTCTCCGGCATCCGGCTGGAGTTGGAGGAGGTCGAGGCAGCCGTCGCCCGGCACCCGGACGTGCGCCAGTGCGTGGCGGCCGTGCGCGGAGGATCCGGTCCCGACGACCACGGACGGCTCGTCGCCTACGTCGTCACCGACGACGGTGCCGCACCGGCCGACCTGCGCGACGTCCTTCGCGACAGCGTGCCCACCCACATGGTGCCGGCCGACGTGGTCGCCCTGCCGGCCCTGCCCCGCACCGCCAACGGAAAGATCGACCGGGCCGCGCTGCCCGATCCGCCCAGGCGACCGGAGACCGGCGCCGCCCACGTGGCGCCGCGGACCTTCCTGGAGCGGCAGCTCGCCGGCCTCGTCGCCCAGGTGCTCGGCGTCGAGCGCGTCGGCGTCCACGACGACTTCTTCGCGCTGGGCGGCAACTCGTTGCAGGCGGCCCGCCTGGTCAACCGGGCTCGGGAGGCGCTCGGGCTGGAACTGTCCCTGCAATCGCTGCTCACCGAACCCACCGTGGCGGCTGCCGCGGCGGCCGCCGACCGGACGGGCGGCTACGAGGCCGAGGTGGCGCGGCTCGAGCGCGAGCTGCGCGAGCTGCCGCCGGAGCAACTGCGTGCCCTGCTCGCCCGCCATCAGGCGGGCGGAGTACCTGCCGAGCCACGGGAGCCGTAACGACATGACACACGCCGACCCCATCGACACCGCGCGTGAGACGGTGGAGATCACCGCCGAGCGGTACACGCTGGAGGAGCTGTACCAGATCGCGACCAGGCGGCCCCGGCTCGCGCTGGCGCCCGACGTCGCCAAGAAGATCGGTGAGGGCGCGCGATACATCGCCCAGATCTCCGGTCAGGACCGGCACATCTACGGCGTCAACACCGGCTTCGGCTCGCTGTGCACGACCCGGATCTCACCCGAGCACATGTCGGACCTGCAACACAAGCATCTCGTGTCGCACGCCTGTGGCGTCGGCGACGTCGTGCCCGAGCGCGTCTCGCGGTTGATGATGCTCGTGAAGTTGCTGACCTTCCGCGCGGGATACTGCGGAATCTCCCTCGACGTCGTCGGCCGGATGCTCGACATGTGGAACGCCGACGTCATCCCCGCCGTGCCGAAGAAGGGGTCCGTCGGCGCCAGCGGCGATCTCGCGCCGCTGGCTCACCTGGCGCTGCCGATCATCGGCTTGGGCCGGGTGCACGTCGGTGGCGCGGTCATGGACGCCCACGAGGTCCTCGCCGAGCGGGGCTGGCAGCCGCTGCGGCTGCGGCCGAAGGAGGGTCTCGCGCTCACCAACGGCGTGCAGTACATCAACGCCCTCGCCACCGACTCGATCGTGCGCTGTGGGGAGCTCATCCGCGCCGCCGACCTGATCGCGTCGCTGAGCATCCAGGCGTTCAGCTGTGCCGACACCTTCTACCAGCAGATCCTGCACGACACCTGCCTGCACCCGGAGCGCGGCGTCGTCGCGGCCAACCTGCGTGGGCTGCTGGACGGCAGCAACCACCCGACCCTGCCGGGCGCCAACGTCGCCCGGGAGGACCCGTACTCGTTCCGCTGCGTGCCGCAGGTGCACGCCGCGGTCCGGCAGACGTACGGACATGCCCGCACCGTCATCGAGCAGGAGTGCAACAGCGTCTCGGACAACCCGCTGTTCTTCCCGGAGCACGACCGGGTGATCCTGGGCGGCAACCTGCACGGCCAGTCGACCGCCTTCGCGCTGGACTTCCTGGCCATCGCGATGAGCGAGCTGGCCAACATCGCGGAACGACGCACGTACCAGTTGCTGTCCGGCCAGCACGGCCTGCCCGACTACCTCGTGCCGCGGCCCGGCCTCGACTCCGGGCTGATGATTCCGCAGTACACCTCAGCGGCGCTGGTGAACGAGAACAAGGTGCTCGCCACGCCGGCGAGCATCGACACCATCCCTACCTGCCAGTTGCAGGAGGACCACGTCAGCATGGGCTCGACCAGCGCCTACAAGCTCGACCAGATCATCGGCAACTGTGAGTACGTACTGGCGATCGAGCTGCTCACCGCGGCGCAGGCGGTGGACCTCAACGAGGGGCTCCGGCTGTCGGAGCGCACCCGCGCGGTCTTCGACGACTTCCGTACCGTCGTGCCGTTCCTCGCCGAGGACCGGCAGCAGTCGATCGACATCGAGCTGGCGCGACAGTATGTGCGGCAGCACCGGTCGGCCTGGGCGCAGGTGCTCGCCTGATGACGGCGCCGGGCGGAGCCGCCGGGCCGGACGACGCTGCGCTGCGCGCGCTCGCCGAGGCGCTGCTGCGCGAGCGGCTCGGCGGCGACACGTCGCCGGCGGCCCCGGTCGCCGACGGGCCGGCGCCGCTGTCGTACCAGCAGGAGCGGCTGTGGCTGCTGGAGCAGATGCACCCGGGAACGGCCGCCTACAACGAGCTGTTCGCGGTGTCCCTGCGCGGCCCGCTCGACGCCGACCGGCTCGACACCGCCCTCGCGCAGGTGGTTCGCCGCCACGACGTGCTGCGCACGGCGATCCGGCTCGACGGCCCCCGCCCGGTGCAGGTGGTCGCCGCCGACGCCGCCGTGCCGCTGCGCGTCGAGTCGTGGGAGCACCTGCCACCCGCCCGGCGGGAGGCCGCCGCGACCGAGCGCATCCGGACGCTGGCCCGCGAGCCGTTCGACCTCGCCCGGGCGCCGCTGCTGCGGGCCCACCTCGCCCGCCTCGACGCCGGCGAGCACATCCTCGCGCTGGTCCTGCATCATGTGGTCACCGACGGCTGGTCGCTGCGCCTGCTGCTGGCCGAGCTCGTCGCGCACTACGATGCCGGCGGCCGTGCGCCGCTGCCACCGCTGTCCACCCAATACGCCGACTACGCCCGCCGGCAGCGCGCGGACGGGCCAGGCGCGCGGGAACGGCTCGCGTTCTGGGTGCGCTCGCTCGCGGGCGCGCCGACCGAGCTGGAGCTGCCGACCGACCGGCCGTTCCCCCCGGTCGCCGGTCATGACGGCGCCGAGCACGTGTTCGCCGTCGACCCGGCGGTGCTCGACGGCGTGCGCGCCCTCGCCGCGGCCCAGCGGGCCACACCGTTCATGGTGCTGCTCGCCGCGTTCGACGTGGTGCTGTCCCGGTGGAGCGGGCAGGACGACGTCGTGGTCGGCACGCCGGTGCTCAACCGCCCCAGCAGCGCGACGGAAGGGCTCGTCGGGTTCTTCGTCAACACGGTGCCGCTGCGCGCCGACCTGTCCGGCCGGCCGACCTTCCGCACGCTCGTGGACCAGGTCCGCGACGGCGTGATACCGGCCCTGGAGCACCAGGACGTGCCGTTCGAGCGGATCGTGCAGGCGGTGCGGACCGCCCCCGACGCGCGCCGCGCCCCACTGTTCCAGGTGATGTTCGCGCTGCACAACCTGCCGGACGAGCCACCCGCGCCACGCGGACTGTCGATCGCGCCGGTGGCGGGTCTGCACCACAGCGCCAAGTTCGACCTCACGCTCGCGTTCGTCGAGACCGGCGGCGCGCTGCGCGGGCACCTGGAGTACCGCACCGACCTGTTCGACGCGCCGACCGTGGCGCGCCTCGCCGGGCACCTCACCACGCTGGTCGCCGACGCGGTCGCCGACCCGGACCGCCCGATCGGGGCGCTGCGGTTGATGGACCCCGGGGAGCGGGCGGCGGTCCTGCGCGACTGGCACCCGCCGACCCTGCCGCGCGCGAACGACGCGACGCTGCACGAGACGTTCGCCGCGCAGGTGGCGCGCACCCCGGACGCGGTCGCGGTGGTCGACGGCGACGAGCGGCTCACCTACGCGGCGCTGGCCACTCGGGTCGACCGGCTCGCCGCCCGGCTGCGCCACGCCGGCGTGTCCCGAGGCACGCCGGTGGCGCTACGGCTCGGGCGCGGCACCGATCTGGTGGTGGCGGTCCTCGCCGTGCTGCGGGCCGGCGGCGCCTACGTGCCCACCGACCCGCAGGCCCCGCCGCAGCGGCTGCGGCACATCCTCGACGACACGGCCGCGCCGCTGCTGCTGACCCACCGCGGCCTCGCCGCGGACACACCGGCCCGGCCGGGCACCGAGGTGCTGCTCGTCGACGCCCTCGAGAAGCCCGACCACGCGCCGCTGTCGCTGGAGCCCGGCGACGGCGACGACCTCGCGTACGTCATCTACACCTCCGGCTCCACCGGGATCCCGAAGGGGGTGCGGATCCCGCACCGGAGCGTCGGCTGGCTCATGCGTGCCGCCCGGGAGCGCTTCGGCGTCGGCGCCGACGACGTGTGGACGATGTCCCACGCGTACACCTTCGACGTGTCGGTGTGGGAGCTGTTCGGCGCGCTGCTGCACGGCGGCCGGCTGGTGATCGTGCCGCACCCGGTGAGCCGCGACCCGGACGCGCTGTGGCGGCTGCTGGACTGCGAGGGCGTCACGGTGCTCAGCCAGACACCGACCGCCTTCCAGAGCCTCGTCTCCGCGCAGCCGCCCGACGCGGCGCTGACCCGGCTGCGGCTGGTGGCCCTGGCCGGCGAACGGCTCGACTTCCGCCGCCTCGAACCCTGGTTCGCCCGCCGCCCCGACACCCGTCCGCGGGTGGTGAACCTGCTGGGCGCCACCGAGACCACCGTCCACTCGACCGAACGGCTCGTGCGCGCGTCGGAGACCGGTTCCCCGCGCAGCTACGTCGGCGGTCCGCTGCCCGGTGTGCGGCTTCTCGTCGTCGACGACGAGCTGCGGCCGGTGCCGCTCGGCGTGCCCGGCGAACTGCTCGTCGGGGGTGAGTGCGTGGGTCTGGGCTACCTGCGCCGCGACGAGCTGACCGCCGAGCGGTTCGTCGCCGACCCGCTGGGCTCGCCGATGCGCTGCTACCGCACGGGGGACCTGGTGCGCCGGGGCGCGGACGGCGACCTGGAGTATCTCGGCCGCGCCGACGACCAGGTGAAGATCCGCGGGTTCCGGGTCGAGCTCGGCGAGGTCGAGGCGGCCCTGCGCGAGCATCCGGCCGTCGCCGAGGCAGTCGTCGCGCTCGCCGGGACCGCCGCCGACCAGCGGCTCGTCGCCTACGTCGTCACGGCCGGCGACGGCGGGCCCCCCGCGCCGGGCGAGCTGCGTGACTTTCTACGGGGCCGGCTGCCGGAGTACATGCTGCCCGCCGCCGTCGCCCGCATCCCCGAGCTGCCCCGCACCACCAGCGGCAAGCTCGACCGTCGGGCGCTGCCCGCTCCGCCGGCTGCCGACGAGGCCCGGACGGCCGCCTACACCGCGCCGCGCACCGGCACCGAACGCACACTCGCCGCCGTCTTCGCCGAGCTGCTCGGCGCCTCACGCATCGGCATCGACGACAACTTCTTCGAGCTCGGCGGGCACTCCGTGCTCGCCGTCCAGGCCCATCGGCGCATCCGCGAAGCGTCGATCCCCGTCGAGGTCATAGACCTGTTCCAGTACCCCACCGTGCGTACCCTCGCGCGGCGGGCGGGCGGTGGGCAGCAGGACGACGCCGACCTGCGCCGGGCCCGCGGTCGCGGCGCGCGGCGGCGCGCGGCGCTCACCCGGCACGCCCCCGACACGGGAAGCGAGGAGACACGTGACGACATCCGGCGATGAGCAGGACACCGCGGTCGCGGTGATCGGCATGGCCGGCCGGTTCCCCGGCGCCAGGTCGGTCGACGAGCTGTGGCGCAACCTGTGCGAGGGCCGGGAGGCGGTGACGTTCTTCTCCGCGGCGCAACTGCGGGCCGCGGGCGTCGCCGATGCCGAGCTGCGTGACCCGGCGTACGTCCCGGCCCGAGCCGTGGTCGACGACGTGGAGCTGTTCGACGCCGCCTTCTTCGGCTTCGGTGTCCGCGACGCGGAGATCCTCGACCCGCAGCACCGCGTCTTCCTGGAATGCGCGTGGGAGGCCGTCGAGCACGCCGGGTACGACACCAGCCGTTACGAGGGCCACGTCGGCGTCTACGCCGGGTCGGCGATCAGCACGTACCTGCTGGCCCTGCTCGCGGACCCGGCGCTGGTCGCCTCCGTCGGCGGCTACCGCATCCTGCTGGCCAACGACAAGGACCACCTCACCACCCGGGTCGCGCACCAACTCGACCTGCGCGGACCCGCGGTCACGGTGCAGACGGCCTGCTCCACGTCCCTGGTCGCCGTGCACGTCGCCACCCAGGCGCTGCTGGCGCGCGAATGCGACATGGCGCTGGCCGGCGGCGTGGCGGTGAGCCTGCCGCAGGTCAGCGGCTACCGGTACGAGCCGCAGGGCATCATGTCGCCGGACGGGCACTGCCGGGCCTTCGACGCGGAGGCCCGCGGCACCGTCGCCGGCAACGGCGCGGGCGTGGTGATGCTCAAGCGGCTCGCCGACGCGCTCGCCGACGGGGACACGGTGCACGCGGTGGTCCTCGGCTCCGCGGTGAACAACGACGGCGCCGGCAAGTCCGGCTACACGGCGCCCAGCGCCCGCGGCCAGGCCGACGTGATCGCCGAGGCGCTCGACGCGGCGGGGGTGGCGCCCGGCTCCGTCGGCTACGTGGAGGCGCACGGCACGGGTACGGGTCTCGGCGACCCCATCGAGGTCGCCGCGCTCGCCGAGGCGATGGACCGAGACGGGGCCGCCGCGGAGTGCCTGCTCGGTTCGGTGAAGACCAACATCGGCCATCTCGACGCGGCGGCCGGGGTCGCCGGGCTCATCAAGGCCGTGCTCGCGCTGCGGGAGGGCGTCGTGCCCGGCACGCTGCACTTCGAGCGGCCCAATCCGCGGGCCCGGCTGGCCGAGTCGGGTTTCACCGTCCACCCGCGCACGCGCACCTGGCCCGACCGCGCCGGTCCCCGCCGCGCCGGGGTCAGCTCGTTCGGCATGGGCGGCACCAACGCGCACGTGGTGCTCCAGGAGCCGCCGCCGGCCCCGCCGCCCGGCCCCGACTCGCCGGACCGGCAGGTGTTCCTGGTGTCGGCGGCGTCGCCCGCCGCACTCGCCGAAGCCTCGCGGCGTCTCGCCGAGCACCTCGCCTCCGCGCCCGGGCAGCCGCTCGCCGACGTCGCCTACACGTTGCAGGTCGGCCGTCGGGCCCTGCGGTACCGCCGAGCGGTGGTGGGGGAGTCCGCCGCGGTCGTAGGCGCCGCGCTCGCCGAGCCGGACGCCGGGGTCCAGCCGGTGCCCGACACCGACCGCGACGTGGTGTTCATGTTCCCCGGCCAGGGAGCGCAGCGCGCCGGCATGGCCGCCAGCCTGTATGCGCGGGAGCCGCTGGTGCGCCGGGTCGTCGACGAGTGCGCCGGCCGGCTGCGGAGACCGCTTGGTGTCGACCTGCGCGACACGCTGCTGCGAGGTGCCGGGGACCTGCGGGACACGGCCCTGGCCCAGCCGGCGCTGTTCGTCGTCGAGTACGCGCTGGCCCGGCTGTGGATGTCGTGGGGCGTACGGCCCGAGGCGATGATCGGGCACAGCATCGGCGAGTACGTCGCCGCCTGTCTGGCCGGCGTCTTCGACCTCGAGGACGCCCTCGAACTCGTCGCGGCCCGGGGGCGGCTCGTGTCCGAACTGCCGCGCGGCGCGATGCTCGGCGTGCCGCTTCCGGTCGCGGAACTCGAGGAGCTGGTCGAGGACGGCGACGGGCTGGCGGTCGCCGCGGTGAACGGCCCACGCGTCGGCGTGCTGTCCGGACCGGTGGAGGCCGTGGCCGCCCGCGCGGCCGCGCTCGCCGCTCGCGGGGTGCCGACGAGACTGCTGCACACCTCGCACGCGTTCCACTCGCCGGTGCTCGACCCGGTGCTCGACGCGTTCACCGCGATCGTGGCGGCGGTGCCGCGACGAGCGCCGAAGCTGCCGTACGTGTCCAACGTGACCGGCGGCTGGATCGGCGAGGACGAGGCGACGGACCCGGCGTACTGGGCCCGGCAGCTGCGCGGCACCGTCCGCTTCGCCGACGGCGTGCGCACGCTGCTGGCGGACGGGCCGCGGGTGCTGCTGGAGGTGGGGCCGGGCGACGGGCTGGGCGCCCTCGCCGCCGGCCACGACGGTGAGCACCGGCCGGTGGTGGTGGCCACGCTGCCGCCGACGGACGCGGCCACGATCGGGGGTGCCGCAGTGCCCGACTCGCTCGCCAGGCTCTGGAGCGCGGGGGTGCCGGTCGACTGGGCGGCGTACCACGCGGCGACGCGACGCCGGCGGGTGCCGCTGCCGACATACCCGTTCCAGCGACGCCGCTACTGGGTCGAGCATCGTCCGGGCGCGACGGGGCCGCCCACGGTGTACCCGGGCGAGCCCGGTGCCGTGCCCCCCGCGACCGCGTCGCCTCCGGCGGTGGACGGGCGGGTGTCGACACCGCCGGGCACCGACCTGGAGCGGGCACTCGTCGAGCTGTGGACGCAGCTGCTGGGGGCCCAGCCGATCGGGATCCACGACTCGTTCCTCGACCTGGGCGGGCACTCGCTGCTCGCCACGCAGCTCACCGCCCGGCTGGAGGACCGCTTCGGGGTCGCCGTCACCGTCGAGCAGCTGTTCGCCCTGCGGACCGTGGCCCGGCTCGCCGAGCACATCGAGGAGCACCTCGTCGCCCGGCTGGAGGAGTTGTCCGACGACGAGGTCGCCCGGTTGACCGCGGACGAGGGACGGTGACGCCGTGACGACCACGACCTCCGCCCGTCAGGCGGGCACGGCGGACGGCCAGATCGGCCTCACCGCGGATCAGTTGGCGCTCGAACAGGGCGTCCGCGCGCTGCTCACCGGGCCGCTCGGGCGGCCGCTCGTGGCGCGTGCCGCCGCTGACGGCCCGGCCCGCGGCGAGGCGCTCGGCCCGCTGCACCGGCTGCTCGGCGCCCGTGGCTGGCTCGCGCCGGGCTGGCCGCGGGAGTACGGCGGCCTCGGCCTCGGCCCGGTCGAGACCGCGATCGTGCACCGCGAGCTGGTCCGCAACGGCGTGCCCGATCTCCTGTTCGTCGTCTCGATCTGCTACGTCGGCACCTGCCTGTTGCTGGCCGGCAACGACGCCGTCAACCGGACGTATCTGCCGTCGCTCGCGGCGGGCGAGCTGACCTCGTGCACGTTGTACAGCGAGCCCGACACCGGCTCGGATCTCGCCTCCCTGACCAGCCGGGCCGAGCGGGTGGAGGGCGGCTACCGCCTGCACGGCCGCAAGAGCTACAGCCAGGCCACCGAGCACGCCGGCTACGCGCTGGTCGCCGCGCGGCTCGCCGAGACCTGCGGGTCCGTCGGCGGGTCGGACAGCGCGGGCGACGACGGGCCGCCGGCGCACACCGGGATCACCCTGTTCTGGGTGTCGTTGGGCGACCCCGGCGTCACCGTGCGCCCCGAGCCCAACCTGGGGGAGGCGCCGTTCAGCACGGTGCTGCTCGACGGGGTGTTCGTCCCCGACGACCACGTGATCGGCCCGCCGGGCGAGGCGTGGCCGCTGTTGAACACCGCGCTGTCCATCGAGCGCACCGGCTTCGAGGCGCACCTGAAGATGCGTCACTGGCTCGACGCGGTCGGCGCCCGCGCGACCGCGCTCGGCCTCGACCGGGAACCCTGGTTCGCCGGAGCCTCGGCGGTCCTCGACGCGCGCGTCGAGGCGGGCGGCCACCTCGCCTGGCAGATGATCGGCAAGCAGGCGCGCCGGGAGCTGGACGGCGCCGGCGCGGCGATCGCCAAGTGGTACAACACCGAGCTGGGCCGGCCGATCGCCCGGCTCGCGCTGGACGTGGAGGCCGCCGCGGGCGCGGTGGTGGACGCGCCCGCCGGCCCGGGCGCCGACGAGCAGTACCGGGAGTGCCCGGGCCTCACCCTGTCCGCGGGCACGTCGGAGATCATGCTGTACGCCGTGGCGACCGGGCACCTGCGCGTGCAGATCGGCGACGCGCCGCCGCTACCGCTCGACGATCCCGACGCCGCGTTCCGGCGGCGGCTGCGACGCTTCGTCGGTAGCGCCTTCGCCGCCGAGACCGCCGCGGCCGGGCCGGGTACGTCCGCCGGCGCACCGCGGACCGACCCGGCCGCGGCCTGGCAGGCGCTCGTGCGCAGCGGCAGCGTCGGGTTGACGCTGCCGCCGGCGGCGGGCGGCGCCGGCCACGGCCTCGTCGAGTCGCTCGTAGTGGCCGAGGAACTCGGCCGTGCGCTGGTGCGGGGGCCCTACCTGGCGACCGTCGCCGTCGCGGAGGCCGCGGCGAGGGACGGCTCCGGAGGCAGCGGCTGGCCGCTGGCCGTCGCGGCGGCCGGGGGCACCGTCACGGCCGCGGTGGCCGGGGAGGTCACCGCGGCCGAGCCGACCTCGCCGGGGGAGGCAGTCCTCGTGCTCGACGGCGGCGTGCTCAGCGGGACCGTGGCGCTCGTGGCGCACGCCGACGTCGCCGAGGTGCTCGTGGCGCCGGCGTGGACGCCGGCCGGACCGGTGCTCGTCGCCGTGCGGCGTGACCAGCCGGGCGTGCGGTTGCGCCACCGCGACGCGCTCGGGCACGAGGACCTCTTCGCGGTGGCGTTCGAGCGGGCGGACGTGGAGCCGGGCGGGGTGCTGTGTGAGGTCGGGTCGGCGGCTCACGCGGCACTCGTCGAGCGGCTGCGCCTGCGGCAGTGCGGGTATCTGCTCGGCCTGTCCGCGCAGGCGTTCGACCTGACGCTCACCCGCGCCAAGACCCGACGGCAGTTCGGGCAGCCGATCGCCGCGTTCCAGCACGTGTCGTTCCGGCTGGCGGCGCTGGCCGCCCGGCTGCACGCCGCCCGGGTCCTGGTGCGGGCCCGTGCCGTCGAGCACGACGCCGGACGGGTGCCCGAGCCCGCGCGCGGCGCGGCGGTGCTCGCCCTCGTCGCGCAGCTGGCCCGGGACGTGACGGCCGAGGGGGTGCAACTGCACGGCGCCCACGGCATCACCCGGGCGGCGGCGATCGGCCGGTTCTACCATCGCGCCGCCGCCGAGACAGTCGTGCTCGGCGGCCCGGGGGTGATGCGGTCGGCCCCGGCGAGCTGAGCGGAGCTACCGCTGGCGCGGCGTCTCGGCGAGCATCGCGTGCGCCGCCGCCACCACCCGTGCCGCCGTCACGCCGGCCCGCTCCAGCAGGTCCTCGTGCTCGCCCGCGTACGGGAAGAAACGATCCGGCGCGCCGACCCGCCGGACCCGGGTTCCCTGCTCGGCGAGGCACTCGGCGACGGCCGAGCCCAGCCCGCCGGCCGCCCAGTGGTCCTCGACGGTGAGCACCGTGTCGTTGCCGGCCGCGGCGGTCAGCGTCGCCACATCGAGGGGCTTGACCGTGTGCATGTCGAGCACCGTGGTGGCGACGCCGGAGGCGGTGAGCGCGTCGGCGGCCTGGAGCGCGAGCCGGACGGGACGGGGACCGCAGCCGACGATGGTCACGTCTCCGCCGATCGGCCGCAGCACCTGGGCCCGGCCGAGCAGTGCCGGCGACGGGCGTGGCGGCAGCGGTGGGGTGCCCTCCCGCCCGAGCCGTAGGTAGCTCGGACCCGGGCCGTCGAGGCACTGCCGCAGCAGGCCGGCGGCGTCGTCCGCGTCGGCCGGCACGACGACACGCAGGTTCGGCAGGGTGCGCAGCACCGCGACGTCCTCCAGCGCGTGGTGGGTCGGGCCGAGGCTGCCGGCGGAGAGCCCGCCGTGGGTCGCCACGATGTGCACCGCGAGGTTGCCGAAGGCGACGTCGATCTTCACCGCCTCCAGGGCGCGGGTGGCGGCGAACGTCGCCATCGTGTGCACGACCGGGATACGACCGGCCCGGGCCAGGCCGGCCGCGGCGCCCAGCAGGTTCTGCTCGGCGATGCCCAGGTTGACGTACCGGTCGGCGGCGGCGCCGAAGTCCACCCGCGCGAACTGCCCGGTGTCGCTGTCCAGGCACACCAGGCGCTCGTCGGCGAGCATCAGCTCGGCCAGGAGCTGCGCGCACACCTCGCGGGCCGGGCGGGCCGCGGTGCCCGGGGCGCTCACGGCCGCGCCACCCGGGTGTCCTGCTGCAGGGCCGCCATGGCCCGGGTGAGCTGGCGCTCCCCGAGCCGGGCGTAGTGGCTGTGCACCTGGTCCTCGACGTACGGCAGCCCCTTGCCCTTGACGGTGGTGGCGAGCACGACGGTCGGCCGTCCGGACTCCGCGGGCGCGGACAGCGCGGTGCGCAGCTGGTCGCGGTCGTGGCCGTCGACGGCGCGCACCGTCCACCCGAAGCTCGCCCACTTCGCCGCGAGTGGCTCCAGCGCCAGCACCTCCTCGGTCGGTCCGGTGATCTGCAGGCCGTTGCGGTCGACGACGGCGACGAGCCGGTCGAGCCGGTGCGCGGCCGCCGCCATCGCCGCCTCCCACACCGAGCCCTCCTGCAACTCGCCGTCGCCGAGCACCACGAAGCAACGGCGTTCGGCCTCGTCGAGCCGCATCGCCAGGGCGTACCCGACGCCGAGTGGCAGCCCGTGGCCCAGCGCGCCGGTCGGAGCCTCGACTCCGGCGACGTCGGGGACCGGGTGCGCGAGCAGCGTGCCGCCGGGGCGGCCGTACCCGGCGACCGCGGATTCGGGCAGGAAACCGCACTCGGCGAGTACCGCGTACAGTCCGATCGCGCCGTGGCCCTTGCTCAGCACCATGATGTCCCGGTCCGGGTCGTCGGGGCGCTCCGGGTCGATCCGCATGACGTCCTGGTACAGCGTCAGCAGGATCTCCACCAGCGACATCGAGCCGCCGAGGTGCCCGCCGCGGGCGTGCCCGCACATCTGCACGATGCGCCGGCGCACCCGCGCGGCGGCGGTGTCGGCCCGTGGCGGCGTCACTACGCTCATCATCTGCTCCCGGTCGCCGGTGCGGTGGTGAGGCGCTCGACGGCCCAACGCAGGGTCGCGATCGCCCGGTGGTACTCGGCCAGTTCGAGGTGCTCGTCGGCGCTGTGGTCGAGCCTGCTGTCGCCGGGGCCATAGCAGGCCATCGGCACGTTCCAGTACTCGGCAAGCGTGTTCATGTCGGACGTCGCGGTCTTCACCTTGTAACCGACCGTGCCGCCCTGCGCGCGTACGCCGCCGACCAGGGCGCGCACCGCCGGATCACGCCGCTCGACCCGGCACGCCGGCACGCTGGCGCACACCTCCAGCCGTCCGGCCGGCAGCCGGCGGCGCAACGCGGTGACGAGCGCGTCGGCGTCGAACCCGAGCGGGATGCGTACCGTGAACTCGGCCTCGGCCTCGGTCAGGTCGCCGCGCAGCGAGCACAGGGTGGTGGCCGGTCGGTCGAACGCCGTGTGCGCGTCGGGTGTGCCGGCGAGCGCGGTGAGCGTCTCCCAGGCGGCGGCGGCCAGCTCGACCGCCTTCGGCCCGGGGCGGGTCGGGTGGCCGGCCGGACACGTCACCCGGTAGCGCAGGTCGAGCTTGCCCTTGTACCCCAGGACGACCGTCGACCAGCCGCTCGGCTCACCGACGACGAGCGCCGACGGTGGCGGGTGGCTGCTGCCGACAAGCCGGGCGCCGCGGGAGCTGGGCAGCTCCTCCTCGACGGCGCCGACGACGACGACGCGGCCGCGCGCCCGGCTCGCCCCGGCGGCGGCGCTGATCATCGCGGCGAGGGGGCCCTTGGCGTCGACGGCGCCACGGCCGTACAGGCGGCCGTTCGCGACGCGCACCGGAAGCGTGTCGCCGGCGGTGTCGAGGTGGCCGAGGAGCATGACGGTGGGCCCGTCGCCGCGGTCGAGCTCGCCGACCGCGTTGCCGGCCGCGTCGACCCGCGCGGTGAAGCCGAGCGTCCGCATCCGCGCGACGACGAGGCGGGCCAGCCGTTCCTCGTCCCCGGACGGCGACGGGATCCGCACCATGTCCTGGAGCAGCCGTTCGGCGGCGTGCGGGGTCACGCCGGTACCGTCGTCCCGGTCAGGCGCACCCGTGTGCCCGCGCCGTCGAGGGCGGCCCGTACGGGTTGGTGGGCCCGCCCGTCGGCGATCATCACGTCTCCGACACCGGCGCGCAGTGCGTCCCGCGCGGCGAGCAGCTTCACCGTCGCGCCGCCGCCCACGCCCGCAGGCGGTCCACCGTTCGGAGTCAGCGTCACCACGTCGCGGACCGTCCGCTCGTCAGCCGGGTCGGCCAGCACCCCCGGCGCGGCGGTGAGCAGCAGCAGGCGTCGTGCGCCGAGGGCGGCGGCGACGGCGGCCGCGGCCCGGTCGGCGTCGATGTTGACCGGCGCGCCGTCCAACCCGAGGGCGGGCGGTGAGATCACCGGCACCGTGCCGGCGTCCAGCAGCGTACGCAGCAGTCCGGCGTGGACCGCCACGATCCGGCCGGTGTGGTTGTCGCGGACCAGCCGGGTCCGCCCGTCGATCACCGCGCGGTGCGGCCCGTGGCGGCGGGCGACGATGAGCCCGGCGTCCAGACCGGTGAGTCCGACCGCCGGTGCCCCGGCGGCGGTCAGCGCGGCGACGAGGCGCGGTTTGACCGCACCCGCGAGGGCCAGCAGCACCACCTCGAGCGTGGCTCGGTCGGTGTAGCGGGCCGACGAGCCGTCCGGCGCGGTGATCCGGCGCTGCACGACGCCCAGCCGGGCGGCGATCGCGTCGATCTGCGCGGAGCCGCCGTGGACCAGCACGACCCGCCGACCGGCGGCCCTGACCGCGGCGACGTCGGCGCAGACGGCGGCAGAGTCGACGGCGGACGTGCCGCCGCACTTCACCACGATGATGTCCGACATCGGCCTCCTTCGGGGGCGGGCTGGACGGTTGGTCAGTTCGGGTGCAGGCCGGGGAAGTCCAGGCCCCGCCGCTCGGGCAGGCCGAACCGGATGTTCATGCACTGCACCGCGTTGCCGGCGCCGCCCTTGACGAGGTTGTCGAGCGCCGCGACGAGCACCGCCTCCCGGCCGCGCCCGCCGAGGGCGAAGCCGACGTCGCAGAAGTTCGACCCGGCGAGGATCTTCGGCTCGGGCAGGCGGTACAGGCCGCGCCGCTGGGCGACGACCCGCACGAACGGCTCGTCGGCGTAGCGCAGCCGGTACGTCTCCCGCACGAGCCGTTCGTCCACGCCGTCCACCAGCCGTACCCGGCACAGCACCTGCACGCCGCGCACCGCCTCCACCCCGGTGACCGACATGCCCACCTCGACGCCGGTCGCCTCGGCGATCTCCGCTTCGTGCCGGTGACCGGCAGGTGCGAACACCCGCATCGCGCCGGCCCGTTCGGCGTGCACATTGCCTTCGCCGGGCCGCCCGCCGGAGCCGCTGGAGCCGGTGCGGGCGTCGACCCAGACCTGGCCGGCGACGAGCCCGGCCGCGGTGAGCGGTTGCAGCGCCAGGATCCCCGCCGTGGCCATGCAGCCGGGCACGCTGATCCGGTCGGCCTGCGCCAGCCGTTTGCGCTGCGTCTCGGGCAGGCCGGGCACGAAGGTGGGGAGCAGGCGGGGCGCGGCGTGCGCGACGCCGTACCACCGCTCGTAGGCCACGGGGTCGGCGAGGCGGAAGTCGCCGGAGAGGTCGACGAGCACGGCGCCGTGGTCGAGGAGGCCGGGCAGGACCGTCATGCCCGCCCGGTGACCGCCGGCGTGGAACAGCACGTCGCAGGCGCCGAGCCGGTCCATGGCGCAGAACGTCAGGTCGGTCAGCGAGCGCAGGTTGGGGTGCGTGCCGTCGACCCGCCGCCCGGTCGAGCTCGCGGAGACGGCGGCGGTGACGGTCACGTCGGGGTGGCCGAGGAGCAGGCGCAGCAGTTCCCCGCCGATGTAACCCGCGGCGCCGATGATCGCGGCGCGGATCACGCGCCGGCCCGCCGTCCGAGATAGTCGGCGATCCGCTCGGCGACGTCCACCCGATCGCCGTGCGCGGCCTGGAACCCGGCGAACTCGACCCGGTGGTTGACCTCCAGCACGTACAGGTCGCCGGCGCGGTCCTCCAGCAGGTCCACGCCGGCGATCTCGGCCCCGACCGCCTCGGTGGCGGCGACGGCCAGTTCGCTGATCGGAGCGGTGAGCAGGCAGCGGACGCTGTTCGCGCCGGTCGCGACGTTGGCCCGCCAGCCCTCGGCGCGACGCCAGGTGACGCCGACGGCCTGGTCGCCGACGACGATCACCCGCAGGTCGCGGCGCACCGTCGTGATCTGCTCCTGGAGGTACACCACGTGCGAGCGCGGCGAGGGCAGCGCGGCGACGTGCTCCAGCACCGTCTCTGCCGCGTCCCGGCAGGTCAGCCGGCCGACGAGGCGACCCCAGGACCCGACGAGCGGCTTGATGACGGCCGGATAGCCCAGCTCGTCGAGGGCGTCGAGCGCCGCCTGCGGGGTCAACGCCAGCGCGGTGCGGGGCGTGGGCAGGCCCCGCGCGCGCAGCGCCAGCGAGGTGCGCCACTTGTCGCCGCAGGTGCCGACGGCGGCGGCGCTGTTGACGCCGACGACGCCACACGCTTCCAGCGCCTCGGCGGCGTACTCGGCCCGGGTCTGGCTGATCTCGCGGTTGAGGGCGAACGAGTACGGCGGTCCCGGCCCGTCGGTGTTGAACCTGAGCCGGCGCGGGTCCACCCGGGTGTAGGCGAGGTCCCGCCGGGACAGGGCCGCCATGATCTGCTTCTCCTCGACGCGGATGGTGGAGGCCAGCAGCGCCACCGTCGGCGCGTTCACGGCCGCTCACCCGCCGGTCGGATCCGGTGCCGGCGCAGCTCGCGGTACACCGGCTCGTGGTGGGCCAGGTAGCCGGCCAGATGTGGCACGGCGTCGAGGTCCACGGCGTGGCTGGGCGGGCGGCGGGTGAGCGCGGTGCTCCGCGCGACGTCGGCGTGCCAGCGGCGGGTCGCCTGCCACTCCGGCCGGTCGCCCGCCGGCCACGTCATCGCCTCGGGCAGGAACTGCAGCCCGAGCAGGGCGCAGAACCGCGCCACGGTTGTCTCGGGCGCGGCGACGAGGTCCTCGGCGTCGATGACCGGGGGTGTCGTTCCGGTCAGCGAGCGGACCCGTTCGAACAGCTCCCGCAGGTGCGTGAAGCCGATCTGTTCGGACCGCACCCGGGGGTTCACGGCGTAGTACGACGGGATGGTCTCGGCCGGGCGGCGGATCAGGAACGCGCTGCGGGCCAGGCCGCCCAGGAACGCCTCGTCGGCGAGGACCGCCGGATAGCGGGCGTCGGTGGTGTCCTTGACGAAGACGGGCGCCCGGTCGGCCAGCTCGCGCAGGGCCGCGACTACGCCGGCCTCGTCGTGCGCGATGCGGCCGCCGACGTCGGCCGCGCCGTGCTCGGCCAGGGTGGAGAACGGCTCGTGGACGGCGATGTGGTCGCCGCGTTGCAGCATCATCCGGAAGAACGCGGTCGAGCGCGAGCGCGGGACGCTCCACAGCACGATGACGGTCCTGGTCACGCCGCCACCTGGTCTCCGCCGTGCTGGGCGCGGGCCAGCACCGCCAGCGTCGCGCGGTGCTCCCACACCTTCTCCAGCGCGTCGGCGACGCGATCCAGCAACGGACCCGCGTCCGGGTGCAGGTGGACCCGTTGCAGCACGAAGGAGTCGGCGACGACCGCCTCGGTCACCGGGACGTCGCTGCGGCGACAGGTCGGCCCGCCGTCGGCGAAGAGCGGCTGACGCGACAGGGGCATGCTCTGGTAGCGCGAGGCCGGCACCCCTTCGCCCCGTAGCACCCGGCAGATCGCCGCCCGCAGGGCGCCGCCGGCGGTCTCCGGCAGGTCGAACGCGGCCGGGAGCAGCCGGAAGCGCAGGATGTGCCAGCCGTGCTCACGGTCGCCCGGCGCCGTCGGCGCGACGAGCCCGGGGATGGCCGCGGTCCGGTCGAGGAACGCCCGTACGTTACGGTCCCGCGCCAGCGCCCACTCGTCGAGGTGGGCGAGCTGGGCGCGGGTGAATGCCGCCTGAATCGCGTTGATCTTGCCGTTCCAGCCGGCGAGCTCCGACCGGTAGGGCCGGTCGCCCCGCGCGGGCAGCCGTTCGCCGAACTGACGCAGCAGTGCCGCACGCCCGGCCAGCCGGGCGTCGTCGGTCGTGACCAGGCCGCCCTCGCCGCACGTCGGCAGGTTCTTCGAGGCGTTGAGGCTGAACGCCGCCAGGTCGCCGAGCGAGCCGGTGCGACGGCCGCGGTACGCGACGCCGTGTGCCTGCGCCGCGTCCTCGACGACCGCGAGGCGGTGCCGCGCGGCGACGGCGCCGATCTCGTCCATGTCGGCGGGCAGGCCGTGCAGGTGCACCGGCACCACCGCGGCCGTGCGGTCCGACAGCGCGGCTCGCAGGGCGTCCGGGTCGAGGTTGAACGAGACCGGGTCGATGTCGACGAAGACCGGTACGGCCCCGAGGTGCGCGACGGCGAGCGCGGTGCCGACGAAACTCAGCGCCGGCACGACCACCTCGTCGCCGGGCCCGACGCCGGCGGCGGCGAGCGCGATCGACAGCCCGATGGTGCCGTTGGCGACGGCCACACAGTGTCCGACACCGACCCGGTCCGCCCACTCCCGCTCCAGCGCCGGGATCTCCTGCTCGCCGCCCGCGGCGACGGTGAACCGCCCCGAGTCGATGACGCCGAGCACGGCCGCGCGTTCCGCGTCGGTGACGATCGGCCACCGCGGCACGGTCGTGCCCTCGGGGACGGCTCGCGTCCCACCGAGCACCGCAAGCTTGGACATGGCGTGTTCCCCGCTCCCCGTCGCCTACTCGCCCCAGTCCTCCTCGACCTCGGGGGCTCTGCCGAGCACCACGGGATCGGTGGACAGCACTTCGAGCTCGCTGCGGCACTCGGCGCACTCGACGATCTCGTTGAGCACCGGCGTGTCGAGCGACACACGGGCTTCGCAGTCGGGGCAGGCCACAGTGGACACCTGATTCTCCTCGCGAGCGTCGTCGGGCGGGATGTGGCCTCTGTCTACCGTGACTGTCCTGGCCCGACAAGCGTTCGACGTCCCGCCGGCGAGACATCGCCGGCGTGCCCCGATCCGTCTTGCCCGCCCGTCGCGGGGACCACCAGACTCGGCGGGGCACGTCCGCCGGACGGCCGGACCGACAGAAGGAGCAGCAGTGTGGTCAACATCGTGCGAACCTTGACGCGCAGCGCCGTGGCCCTGTCTCTGGTGGTCACCGTGGCGGCCGTCGCGGTCCCGTCGCGGGCCGAGCCGGCGTCGGCCGCGGGCGCCGACGTGGTGCCGAGCTGCGCGGCGCCGGCCACGCCCGGGCAGTTCCGGTGCTTCGCGCTCAAGCGCACCGGGGTGCGGCACGGGAAGCCGTCCGGTCGTCCGGCGCGGCCCGACGGGCTCGGCCCCGCCGACCTGCGCTCCGCCTACCGCCTGCCGTTCAGCCGGACCGACGCCACGATCGCGGTCGTGGTCGCCTACGACAACCCGGCCGCGGAGGCCGATCTGCAGGTGTACCGCTCGACGTACGGTCTGCCGCCGTGCACCAGCGCGAACGGCTGCTTCCGCAAGGTCAACCAGCGCGGCGACGCCGCCCCGTTGCCGGCGCCGGATCCGGCCTGGGCGGGGGAGAGCAGCCTCGACCTGGACATGGTGTCGGCCGTGTGCCCGTCGTGCCGGATTCTGCTGGTCGAGGCCGACGACGCCTCGCTGAACCTGCTCGAAGGGGTGTCCACGGCCGTCGCGCTCGGCGCGTCGTACGTGTCGATGAGCTGGGGCCTGCCGGAGCAGGAGCTGGAGCTCACTGTCGACCCGTTGTTCTTCTCGGCCCCGGGCGTGGTCTTCACGGCGGCCAGCGGCGACAGCGGCGCGGCCGGGGGCCCGGTCTACCCGGCGTCCTCGGCGGGGGTCGTCGCGGTGGGCGGCACCTCGCTGCGCCGGGCGTGGAACTGGCGGGGCTGGACCGAGTCGGCGTGGTCCGGCTCGGGCGGCGGCTGCTCGGCCTACATCGCGAAGCCGGCCTTCCAGCACCGGGTGCGGGCCTGCGCGACGCGGGCCACGGCCGACGTCGCCGCGGTCGGTGACCCCGGGACGGGCGTCGCGGTGTACCAGACGTACGGCGACGGGGGTTGGGGGATCGACGGCGGCACGAGCGCCGGGGCCCCGATCATCGCGGCGGTGTACGCCCTGGCCGGCGCGGCCGGTGGGCAGGGCGCTCCGGCCGGCTACCCCTACGCGGCCCGTCGTGGCCTGTTCGACGTCACCAGCGGTTCCACAGGCACCTGCACACCGCGTGTCCTGTGCACCGGCTCGCGGGGCTGGGACGCGCCGACGGGCCTCGGCACGCCCAACGGCGTCTCGGCGTTCGCCCCGCCACGATGACCCGTTTGCCGGCCGGCTCCCGTTTCAGGGGCCGGTCGGCACGCGCCGGGAGCCGGCTGATGCGGGACATCCCCCAGGGCAGCAATCACGAGAACTCTTCTTATTTATATCGATCACGATTACGCTCTGGACCAGCCCTGAAGTGGATCACATCGGAGGTTCCTATGAGGAAGATGACCATCCGCCGCACGAGCGCGCTCCGTCTGGTCTCCGGCGCACGCCGGCTCTGGATCGAGTGGTGCTGGTAGCTGCCGGCGCGGCGGGCGCTCCCGGGCGCCCGCCCCTGCGGCGGTGGGCCCGGCCGTGACCGGCGCTCCACCGCGCTACGACTGCCACCGTGACCACGGGCCGTACGCCGGAGTCTCGGCCTTTCTCGGTCGGATCGCCGCCGACCGGCCCCGTCTGGCTGCCCGGCACGCCGTCGAACTGCGCGCGATCGCCCCCCAGCTCGATCCGGCGGCCCGGCCGCCGGCCGAGGAGGAGCCGATCCGCTTCCACCCCGCCCGCCGGACCGCCTGCCTGGCCTTCGGCGCGGCAGAGCTGGTGGAGGCCTGGGCCGGCACACTCCGGCAGCCCGTGACCGTCCGGTTCGATCACGTCTCCCGCGCTGACGAGACGACCGTCGAGTTGCTGGACGCACTGGCCCGCCGGCCCCTGTCGGCCATGGTGCGCCTCGACCTACGCGACGGTGGGGCCCCCGACCCGTCGCCAGACGAGCGCACCCCGCAGGCACTGCGGCGAGCCCTGGGTGACGGCCTGGCCGGCGGCTTCTACCATCATGCGGCCCGAGTGGCCCGCCGTGGTCGGGCGGCGGTCACCCCCGGTGGCGACCTGCGGCACTGGTGGGCGTTCACCACCGGCCTGGCCACCGCCCTGGCGGCCCTGGACCGGGCCGCCGAGGCGCTCGACCTCTACGACGAGGCACGGGCCGTCACCGACGATCCGAAGATCACTATGTCGGCGGCGTACGCCACCGCCATGCTGCATGCCCGGCACCTGCCGGCGGCCGACCAGGACCCGGCGCAGGCCCGGCGCTGGCTGGAGCAGGCGCTGCGTCTCGCCGCGGGGCTGGCCGACCCACGCCAACGTCTGCTGTCGACGGTCTTCTACGAGCAGGGCCTCGCGCTGCTGGACAGTCGGGCCGGCCGGCCCGACCACGCGCTGCGGCTCGTCGACGACGGGCTGGCCCGGCTGACGGCCGCGCTCGTCCCCGGCGAGCGTCGGCAGGACCTCGCCCGGCTGCGCCACAACCGGGCGCAGGTTCTCCTCGCGCTGGGCGACCCGGCGCGGGCGATGGCCGACCTGGACGCGGTGATCGCCCACGACCCCGACAACTGCGAGTACTACGTGGACCGTGCGGCCCTTCACCGGGCGGCGGGCCGGACCCGAGCCGCGATCCGTGACTACGACGCCGCCGTTCGGCTGGGACCGCACCTGCCCGAGGCGTACTACAACCGGGCCGTGCTCCAGCAGGAGCGGGGCCGCCCCGAGCGGGCGCGCGCCGACCTGGAGCGGGTGCTCGCCATCGACCCCGGGCACCTCGACGCCCGGATCGCCCTGGTCAACCTGCATGTGGAGCGCGGCGCGCTCGACGCCGCCGAGGCCGGCGCGCGGGCAGGGCTGGCCGGCGCTCCGCGGGACCCTGCGCTGCTGTGCACCCTGGGCCTGGTCCGCGCCGAGCGCGGCCGTCCCGCCGAGGCCGACGAACTGTTCACCCGAGCCCTCGGCGAGGACCCCGAGCTGGTGGAGGCGTGGGCGAACCGGGCCGCCGCGCGGTTCGAGCGCGGGGACGCGGTCGCCGCGCTCGCCGACCTGGACCGGGCGGTGGCGCTGTCGGCGGCTCCCGTGCCGCGCTACAACCGGGGCACGGCCCTGGCCCGGCTGGGTCGGTGGGACGAGGCGGCCCGCGACTTCGCCCAGGCGCTCGACCAGCCCGGCCTGGACCGGGCGCTGCGCCGGGACCTGCGCGCGGGCCTCGCTCGCTGCCGCCGAGCGTTGGCCGGCTGAGGTCTCGACACCGGGTCCGACGGTCCGCACCGCTGCGGCAATCCCCCTCAGCGGTGCGGGGTCCGACGGACTGGTCGCGCTGCGCTCGGCCCGGTCGGTGCCGGCGTACCTCCGATCGACAGGATCCATCCGCGACCCGCAGCGATACCCGACGTCCCTGTCGATGCTCGTGGCGACCGCCGAGCCGGAGGCTCACCCAGTGATCTCGTCCAACGCCCACGTCCACGCGGCGCTCAGCTCCGGTGACACGTTCGTCGCGTCCTACAGCGTCAACAGCATGGACACCCGCGTCTCGCCGGACGCGGACCACTACCGCGACCCCGGCATCTACCGCCCCCGCTTCATCCGATGCACCCTCGGGTAAGGCCGAGGCGCGGCTCCCGTCCCGGCCCACCTCGGACCGGGACGGGACGCCGTGTCGAGGGCACTGCTCAGCCGGTGCGCCACTTCTGGTTGGCGGTGCCGGCGCACTCCCAGAGGATCAACCGCGCGCCGTCGTTGCCGTTCCAGTCCTTGATGTCGACGCACTTGTTGGCCTGCGGGTTGACCAGGTCGCCGGCGGCGGAGAGCACGAACTGCTGCGCGGCGTTGCCGCTGCAGGTGGCGATCTGGATGACCGCGCCGTTGTCCCGCGAGCCCCAGGCCACGTCCATGCACATGTTGTTCTGTGTGCGCAGGCTGCCGCCGGTGAAGGTCCAGCCCTGTGCCGCCGTGCCGTTGCAGGTCCAGGTCTGCAGGGGAACTCCGTCGGAGAAGTTCGAGTTCGGCACGTCGACGCACTTGTTGTTCCAGTTGCTGATGATCCGGGTCCCGGTGCCGCCCCCGCCGGTGGTGACCAGGTTCAGCCCGTAGGCGCCGAGGATCTCGTTGACCGGCTGGAACCACATGGTGCCGCCGGTGGTGCAGTTGCCCGATCCGCCGGAGGTCACCCCCTGGGCCTGGTCGCCGGAGAGCCAGGCGCCACCGGAGTCGCCTCCCTCGGCGCAGGCGTTGCTGCGGCTGAGTCCGTAGACCGCACCCTGGGCGTAGTTGACCGTCTCCTCCCGGCCCAGGAGGGTGCCGCAGCGCCAGCCGGTCGTCCGTCCCGACCGGCACACCGAGCTGCCGATCACCGCGTCCCGGGAGCCTACGACGGGAGCGTTGCCCCCGGCGTAGTTGTTCACCCAGGGACGCGGCGTCCAGTCTGCGTCGGTGCGGACCCAGGCGTAGTCGTTGCCCGGGAACGACGAGCCGGCGAACGTGCCCTGCGCCACGTTGTTGAATCCACGGGTGGGGCTGCCGGTGGCCCCGCAGTGTCCGGCGGTGACGAAGCCGCCGGCGACGGCGAAGCCCACCGAGCAGAGCACGTTGCCGTTGATGACGAACTGGTCTCCGCCGCGGATGTCGTACAGCGGGCGCGGCGCGTCCGGAGCCGTCGAGTAGCGGACGATCCCGGCGGTGAGGCCGCTGCCACCGACGAACGACCGGGCCGCGCGCTCCTGCCCCGGCGCGACCCGCACCACGACCTGGTTGGCGGCGGCGTCCACGTGCCAACTACGTACGGCGGTGCCGGGTGGATGGCTGCGTGCGCGTCGATCCAGTGTGGTGCGTGCCGCGGTGAGGGTGTTGAGCGTTCGGGCGACGAGCCGGGGCCGGGCGCCCTCGGCCCGTACCGTCGCGGCGGCCGACGCATCGGTGACGGCGACGGTGAGCGGACCGCCGGCGTCCAGCCACGAGCCGGCGTACCGGGTGCCGAGGCGGGAGCGCAGGCGTCGGTCGACCACCGCCGCGGCGGCCTCGGTCGTGAGGCGGGCGGTGAGTTGGTCGTCGGTCAGGTGCAGATCGCGGCGCATCGCCGCGGCCATGCCGGTCGGCAGGCCGGACGCCTGCGCCTCGACCTGCGGGGCGGTGGGTGCCGCCGGTGCCGCGGCGGCCGGGATCGGCAGCGCGAGCGTCGCGGTGGTGAGCAGCGCCAATATCCTGGTCATCGAACTCCTTCCGGTTGGCGTGGCGGTGCGGGAGAGCGCTCTCAGCGTGGAGCTGTAAAGTCTCTTTGTCAATAGATGAACATCGATCAGGCCCGGTGCGTGACCGACGGTTCAGGGCGCCCAGGGTGCGGTGATGTTCCAGGTGCTGTCCGCGGCCCACGACGCGGGGGAGTTCCACGCCTCGCCGCCGGCGCCGTTGCTCAGCCAGACCCTCCGAGTTGTAGTGCCGGAGGTATCTGCCGCGGTAGTTCGCGGACTCCGGTGAGACGCCGTTGCCGGTGAGCCCGACCCGGGCGCACCACGTGGCGTCCGGCGCTCTCCATCACGATGCTGTGGGCGGAAGCACTGATCTTTCCGTTCTATGCCGTGGCACCGACCTGGTGGCTGCTCTCGCTGGTGGCGTTCGCCGAGTCGGTGGTCTCGCCGGTCTACAACGTCGCCCTCGAGTCCTACCGGCTCGCCGTGACCCCGGATGCGCTGCGCGGGCGCGTCACCAGCGCGGTCGAGACCCTCACCACCGGGGGAGCGGCGATCGGCACCACGGCCAGCGGAACGGTGATAGCCCTGCTCGGAACGACCACGCGGACCCTCATGCTGACCGGATGGCTCGCGCTTCTCGGCCTCCCCGCGACGCTGAGCAAGACCGTCCGCAGGGCGCGGCCGGACGACTGACGCGACGATCCCGGGACCGATCGCCCCGGCGCCGAGGCTCTCGTGCCCGGGTCAGGTCCGACGGGCCGATCGCCGTGCGGCGGGGACGCGGAGCGCGGTCAGCGCGCGGCGCACCTCGTCGGCGCCGATGGTGTCCCCGGTCTGCTCGGAGATGGCGAGCGCGAGGTGCAGGTCGTCGCGGGCCGTGAGCTGCTGGCCCGTGTCGCGGTGCACCTTCGCCCGCACGGTGAGCACCCGCCACTCGGCCTCGCGGTTGCCGGTGTCGCGGGCTGCGGTGAGGGCCCGGTCGAGC
Organism: Micromonospora sp. NPDC051300; assembly: GCF_044455315.1. Lineage (NCBI taxonomy): Bacteria > Bacillati > Actinomycetota > Actinomycetes > Micromonosporales > Micromonosporaceae > Micromonospora > Micromonospora sp. NPDC051300. The sequence goes on from NZ_JBITEP010000024.1 coordinate 69,734, forward strand.
CAACCGTACGCCTGCCGGTACCGGCCACTGCGGGCGTACGCCTGGCCGATGGTCAGGATGGTGATGCCGAGGCCCAGTTCGTCGCCGATCTCCCGGCGCAGCCGCAGGCTCTCCTGGAGATGGGCGAGCGCCGCGTCGGGCTGGTCGAGTTGCAGCAGCACGTCGGCGAGGTTGTTGAGGGTGACGCCCATCCGCCGGCGGTCGGCGCGCCGACGGTGCAGGTCGAGGGCGCGCAGGAAGGCCGCTCGGGCCTCGTCGAGGCGGCCGGCGGCGGCGAGCAGCACGCCGAGGTGGTCGAGGGTCACCGCCACCGCCTGCGTGTCGTCGTCCGCCTCCCGTAGCGCGAGCGCGATCCGGAGGTTGTCGACCGCCCGGTCGGTCTCACCCAGGCGGGACTGGGCCACCGCGAAGTAGGTCAGCGAGGTCGCCTCGTCCGGCCGGCTGCCCAGTCGACGGGCGCACCGCAGCGCACCCTGGGCCACCTCACGGAGATCGCGGTAGTACCCCCGCATGGGGAGGAAGGGGTACAGCTCCGCGCACAGTCGGACCGCGAACAGGTCTCCCTCGGTGGTGCCGTCCCGAGCCGCCACACGCGCGGCGGCGACCAGGTTCTCCCGCTCCCGGTCCAGCCATCGCAGGGCCTCCCGCTGGTCGGCGAAGGTCACGACGGGCCGCGTCTCGACGAACCCGTCGGCCGGTCGGTCGGGAACGCGCCGAAGGTGGTCGCCGGCCCGTCGCGTGGTGCCGAGCCAGTGGCAGCGGGCCGCGTGGATCGCCGCCGCCCGGCCCGTCGGGTCGCGTCGGCCGCGCTCCATCGCGTAGAGCCGCACGAGGTCGTGCAGGCGATAGCGGTCTGTCCCGCACGCCTCGACGAGGCCGGCGGCGGCCAGCCGGTCCAGCAGCGCGCGCGCCTCACGGGCATCGGTTCCGGTGAGCACCTGGGCCAGTTCGATGCCGATCGCCGGGGGACAGACCATGCCCCACCGGTCGAACAGGGCCAGCGCCTCGGGCCCGCCGGGCCGTTCGGCGAGGACGTCGGCGGTGACCGCGAGGCTGGCGCGGACGGCCAGGTCGTCGCAGCTCAGCTCGTCCAGTCGGAACTGTTCGTCGGCGAGCCGGGCGATCATGTCGGCGAGGGTCCACTCGGGACGACCGGCCAGCCGGGCCCCGACGATCCGCAGCGCGAGCGGAAGGTGGTCGCACAGGTCGGCCAGCACCGCCGCCTCCTCCGGGGCCGCGAGGATGCGTTCCGGCCCCGCGTGCCGGGCGAGCAGAGCCACCGACTCGTCGGGAGGGAGCGCGCCGACGGCGAGGTGGGCCACGTCCAGCGTCGGCAGCGCCGTGCGGCTGGTCACGATCACGGTGGCGGCGCCGAGCACCGACAGCAGGCGGCGCACCTGTCCGGCGTCGACCACGTTGTCCAGGACCACGAGCATCCGCCCGTCACCGATCCGAGTCTGCAACTCGGCCGCCTCGGCGGCCGGGGTGCCGCCCGAGCGTTCGCCGTCGAGCGCGCGGAGCAGGCTCCCGGTGGCCTCCTCGACCGTCATCGGGGTGAGCCCGGGGCTGCTGCCGCAGAAGTCGAGGTAGAGCTGGCCGCGCGGGCAAGACGGGGCGAGCCGGGCGGCGACGGCGCCGGCCAGCGCCGACTTGCCGACCCCGGCCGGGCCGTGCAGCACGATCGCGCCGGCCCTGCCGAGGGTGGCCTCGATCTGGTTCAGCAGGCGTTCCCGGCCGATGAGGACGACGGACGGCGGGAGGCTGGACGGCGCGGTGCGCGGCGACAGGTCGCCAGGGGCGGCATCGGGACGGCCGGGTGTCGCCGGGACCCCTTCGCGCAGGCCCCGTTCGACCTCTCGCAGAACCAGCCCTGGGCCCCGGCCGGTGCCGGCGCGCAGCGCGGCGTCCGCCGCGGCCAGTGCGGTCATGGCCTCGGCCCGCTCACCCAGCCTGACGAGGGCCTTGGTCAGGGCCTCCCAGGCGGACTCCCGGGCCGGCCGGTCGGCGAGCAGCGACCGCAGCGCGGCGACCGCCGCGCGGTGCTGGCCGGCCTCGGCACAGGCGGCGGCGTACCGCTCCACCGACACCCATCGACTCTCGTCGAGCGCGTCGAGGCTGTGGCCGAGCGACCCGAAGCGGGGCAGCCCCTCGGCCGCCTCGCCCCGCCAGCGCCGCAGCCCGGCCGTGAGGGCCTGCGCGGACTGCTCGGGGCGTCCGCGACGGACCGCGTCCAGCGCGTCCTGGATGTCGACCTCGAACCCGTCGGAGTCCAGCTCGCCCGCCTCGACGGCCAGGACGTAGCCGGCGTTCACCCAGACCAGCCGGTCCCGGTGGGGCCCCAGCAGGCCGCGCAGCCGCGTCACGTACGTCCTGAGGTTGACCGGCGCCGACGGCGGCGGCTCGTCCCACAGGTCGCCCAGCAGCCGCCTGGTGGAGACCCGCCGCCCGCGGCTCAGCAGCAGCGCGGCCAGCAGGAGCTGGGTCCGGCCGGCCGGCAGCGCGACCGCGCTCCCGTTCAGGTGCATGGTCACCGGCCCCAGCAGGCCGAATGCGACTGTCATGATGCGCGACCCCCCATGCCCTCGGAGATCCGATTGCCGGCCGTGAGAGCCTAGCTTGATCTTCGGGCGGTTCGGGGTGGGCGGGATTCAGAGTCTTCGTTTCCTGGTGCCCGTCGGGTGCAGGCGCGACGCACCGCCGGGTGCCGCGGCGATGCTCGTAGGGAGCATCGCCGGCGACACCCGGCGGGTGAGGGTCGACCGGTCCTCTCGGGTGGACCGGCCGCCTCAGTAGTTGACGTAGGCGGTGACGGCGATGTGCTCGGAGTACGCGCCACCGGTCGCCGTCGGGCTGATGTGGGCGGCGTTGCTGAAGCCGCCGCCGCTCTTGGCCAGCATGAAGTCGATCCGCCGGGAGCCGTTGGTGTCGTACGCCGAGGAGCAGTCGCGGCTCCCGCACTTCTCCGCGATCGGGTCCCGGTAGCCGAGCGCCTTGGCGTCGTCCCACCAACCCTTCGTCTTCGCCTCGGTGTTCATGTCACCTGCGACGATCTTGAGGTCGCCACCGAGGCGGACCATCGCCTCCTCGGCCTCGGACATGTTCTCGTCGGCGCAGTCGGGGCCGTTCCAGGTGTTGGTGGGCCAGTGGATCGAGGCGACCGAGACGTCCTCGTTGCGGACGTTGTCGTGCAGTCGGACGCCGATGTTCTCCACCCGGTCCTGGCTGCTGGAGGTGGGCTCCAGATTCTTGCACCCGCCGGTCTTGTTCTCGGGGGCGTCGGAGCGCCAGCGGGTCTCGGCCTTCTGGGTGAACCGGTCGGAGCGCCAGATCACCGCGTTGGTCTGCTGGTTCTTCAACTTGCCGCAGGTGCTGGTGTAGCCCATGGAGCCCGGGCTCGCGATGGCGATCTCGCCGGCGTAGGTGCCCGGCAGGTCGGCGCTGAGCCGGGCGAGGAGAGTGTTGAGCTGCGTCTGGTTCGAGATCTGCTGGACGGTGAAGATGTCCGGGCTCAGCGGCCGGCCCTTGAGGTAGGTGAGCAGCCGGTCCCAGATGTAGCCGTCGGCGCACGAGCTCGGCAGCCAGTTCTCGATGTTGTTGTTGTAGACCACCAGGTAGTTCGGCGACGCGTTGACGGCGACAGCCTGGGCGGCGGTGGCGCCGGTGAGGCCGACCGCCGCGGTCATCAGGGCCGTGCCGAGCACGGCGACGACGCCGCGCGCGAGGCGACTGTTGCGAATGGACATTGTTCCTCCTGGTCATGCTGGTGGGATGACGGTCAGAGCGACCGCTGGTATTCCTCCCAGGTCCGCTTGCCGACCACCGGGCCGTCGTCGGGGCCCCGGTTGGCCAGGCCGTTGCGGCCGAGGTAGTAGTCGCCGGCCTGGTTCTGCGCGCCGGTCGACTGGTCGGTGTCGGCCAGCGCGACGGCGTGGATGTGGTAGCCCCAGTCCCCCTGGGTGGGGGTGCGCAGCCAGGCGGCGAAGCCCACGGTGCGCAGCCGGCGCAGCACGTCCGTCCGTGTGGCCGAGGAGAGGCCGCTGACCGACAGGTCGAGCACGCCGCCGCCGTCGTGGGTGCCCGCGGAAGCGTCGACGCCCGAGTTGTACGAGCCCTGGGTGATGCCGAGCTGGCGACCGAGCAGGCGCTCGGCCTCCAGCAGCATCGCCTTGGTCCGCGTGTTGACCTGCACGCCGCGCAGGGTCACGACGCTTCCGGGCGAGAGGGCCCGGACGACGGTGAAGCGCCCGTCGCCGAGCGCCCGCAGCGACGACGGGCCGGGCAGGCCGGTCGCGTCGAGGCCGGTGTAGCCGAGCGAGCGCTGGTACGCCGCGTACGCGGCGACTGTGCTGGTGCCGAAGTGCCCGTCCACGTATGTGGTCGACAGCAGTCCCCTGGCCTGGAGCGCGCGCTCCACCAGCAGCACGCTGTCCTTCGCGCCCTCGGTGAGGGCGGTGTCCGCGCGTCGCGGGTCGATCTGGGCCGCCTTGATGAGCGCCTCCATGTCGACCGTGGGCAGGGCGGCGGAGGCCGGGCCGGCGGCGAGCGGTCCACCGGTCGCCACGGCGAGGCCGACGGCACCGGCGAGCAGGTTCCTTCTGGTGATCATGTGGGCTCCGTCAAGGCTGTCGAGGTGGTTGTCCGGTCAGCGGCGTGGTGCGGCGAGGCGAGCGCACATAGATGGATGTGGCTGCATGCCGCACGACTATTGGCGTGCCCCCGAGCGCCGTCAAGGCGCCCGCTCCCGATCAGCGCGGAATGTGCCGGGAATGTGCTGGCCGTCCCGCGGGACGGGTGCTCGTGGCGGCCCTCGTCTGGCCACGCGGCCACCGACGTAGTAGAAATTAACTTTGTTAACCATTCGGGTGGGGAGGAACGTGAGCACCCCCGTCGGCCATCGCCCTCCGCCCGCCGAGCCGCTGCCCGCGGCGGGCGCCGCCGCGTCGTCGCGGCTCTCCGTCTACGCCGAGTCGACCTCGGTGGTGCAGGGTGGCCGGCTCGGCCTGCGCATCGGCCGGCCGCGCGGGTACGGCAGGTTCCGGGTACGCGTCCACGACGACATCTCCGGCGAGCTCGTCGTCGACACTCGCCGCCGGAGCTCCCGCTGGTGGCTGGACGTCCCACGGGACTGGCCCAGCTCGCTGTACCGGGTGACCGTCACCGACCAGGACGGCGACGTGGCGTCCGCGCCCGACGAGGCGCAGGCGTGGTTCGTGGTGCGCCCTCGGCGGCCCAGCGCGCCCACGCTGCTCTCCCTCCCGTTCACGACCTGGCAGGCGTACAACAGGTTCGGCGTCCCGGGCGAAGGTCTCTATCCGGCCGAGGATCCCCGGCGCGCGGTCCGGGTGAGCCTCGACCGCCCCGGCGGGGGACCGCCACCCGAGCGTTGGGAGCACGGCCTGCTGGTCTGGCTGCGACGCCGGGGCGAAGCGGTCGATTTCTGCTCGAACCTCGATCTGCACGACGGCGCCGCCGAACTGGGCGCGTACCGGCTTCTCGTCGTCAACGGCCACGACGAGTACTGGACCTGGGAGATGCGCGACCGGGTCGAGGGCTTCGTCCGCGACGGTGGGAATCTCGCCGTCTTCGGCGCCAACACGTCCTGGTGGCAGGCGCGGATCGAGGACGGCGGCCGCAGCCTCGTCTGCTACCGCGACCCCACCACCGATCCGATCGCGCGGACCAGCCCGGGGCGGGCCACCGTCGAGTGGAGCAGTGCTCCCGCCAACCGGCCGGAGAACACCATGACCGGGGTCAGCTTCCGCCGGGGCGCCGGATGCTGGGGACCGGACATGCCACGCATGCGGGAGGAGGCCTACACCGCACGCTTCGCCGAGCACTGGGTCTTCGAGGGCACCGGGCTGCGTAACGGTGACGCCTTCGCGCTGGGCACCCTTGGCTACGAGACCGACGCCGCCGACTTCCGCGAGATCGACGGGGTCCCGCGTGTGACCGGCCGGGACGGCACGCCCCGCGACTTCGTCGTGCTGGCCACCGCGGACCTGCGGCACTGGCGGGCGTACGGGCAGGGCGGCTGGGCGACGATGGGAGTCTTCAGCTCCGGCGCGGGCACCGTGTTCAACGCGGCGACCGTCAACTGGGGCGCCGGCCTCGACGACCCGGTCGTCGACCGGGTCACCCGCAACGTGCTGGCCCGGCTGTCGGCGCCGCCGGTCGCCGGTCGCTGGGACGTGATCGGGGAACCGGCCCCGGTGCACGCTCTCGTCGCCCACCGCGGCGATCTGGTCGCGGTCGGAGACGGCGCGTTGCTCACCCGCGAGCTCTGCGGCCAGAACCTGACGTGGCGGCACCTCGCCGATGCGGACGGGCTGGTCGCGCTCGCCGCGCCGCGCGAGGCCGTGCCGAACGGACCGCAGGAGGTCCACGCGGCCACCATTGACGGTCGGCTCGTCCGTTGGACCGGCCACGGCTGGGCGCCGGCGGGCACCGTGCCGGCCGGCACCGCCGCGCTGGCCATCGCCGACTGTCGGATCTTCGCCGCACGCGCCGACGGGACGCTGTGGGCCGCGCCCCTCGCTGCCGACGCCCGCCGGTGGACGGCCGTCGGCGTCGCCCCGCCCCTGGCCGGTCTGACCGCCGAGCACGGCCGGCTCTACGCCGCGTGTGCCGACAATCAGCTCCGTAGCGCCGCTGCGCCGCCGCCCGACCGTCCCGTGCACGGGTGGACGGCGCTGGGACCGCTCGACGGCGTGACCGTGATCGCCGCCGACGGCGGCCGGATCGTCGGCGTCGGACCGGGGCGGTGCCTGCGGTGGCGCACGGTGACGCCGGCCGCTACGGCGTGAGCGCGGTGAGGGGCACGGATCCGGCGACGGCGGCGACCACTGTCGACTCCAGCGCGCGCAGGTGCGCCTCAATGCCCCGGGGCGGCAGGTAGCGGGTGTCGCCGGTGATTGTGACCCGCAGCGCCCCCGGTCCAGCCTCCGGGGCCGCGGTCAGGTGCAGGCAGTAGCGGCACGCGACCTTGGCCTGCGGTGGCTGCCAGCCGAACACCGTCGTCGTGCGCGCGGCCTCGATCTCGCCGGGTACGGGCGGCGCGCCGGGTGGCGTCTCGGTCAGTCGCATGTCGTTGAAACAGCAGTACGGCCGCGATCCGGTGCCGAGCCGTTCCAGCGCGGTGTCCAGCGCCCGCTGGTCGTAGTATCCGGCCCGGTAGGCCCGCAGCGCCGCCGGCCGGGCCAGGTCGAGCAGTTCACCGACCGTTCCCGCAGCGGCATGGTCGAGCACGAACAGCCCTTCCTGGGCCACGGTCGCCACGACGTCGCGGTGCCCGGGCTGGAACCGGTTGCCCACGATCACCGGCAGCACGGTCGTGGTCACGCCACGCTCCGCGGCGATCAGCGCGCCGGCGACCGCCAGCAGCACCGCTGAGGAGCTGGTCCGGTGGCGACGCGCGAGCGTGGCGGCGGCCAGCCCGAGGGCCCGGGAGGTCAGGGCACCGACCCACCAGCGGACCGGCTGCTCCGTGGCCACCGGCCGGGCGACCATGCCGCCGTCCGGGAGGAGACGCCAGCCGTCCAGCCAGTGGCTGACGGCGGCGCGGGATGCCGCCCGGCCCGGCGCCGACTCCTCGAAGGCGGCGAGGGTGTCGGGGTCGCCGGGCGGACGACCGGTCCGCCCGAGCAGCGCCAGCCGGAGCTGACCGACGATCAGGTCCGCGCCGGCGCCGTCGGCCGCGAGATGGCACAGCACCAGCACGATCCGCACCACCCGGTCGGCGTCGTCGACGACCAGGCCGGGACGCAGCGGATACTCGTCGGCGTAGTCGAACGCCTGCCGTGCGAGCCGCTCCACCAGCGCGGCCGCCGCCACGTCGGGCCCGTCGCCGTCGGTCAGCGCCGCCACCGCCAGCGAAACACGACCCGCCTGTTCGACCCGCCGCCGGGGTCCGGGCGCTATCCGGGTGCGCAGGCCCGGGTTGGCCTCGATCACCGTCCGTAGCGCGGTCCGGGCGGCGTCCACCGACAGGCCGTCGGCGACCTTGGCCGGCGGGACCAGGACCCGGGCGAGGTTGAAGTAGTGGTCGTTGGGGACGGTGCGGTGGATCGCCGCCCAGATCGCGTACTGGCCCCAGGTCAGCGGGGCCGGCGGGGGCGGTGGGTCGGCGACCGCGAAGGTGACCTCCATCAGCCGGGCACGCCACGGGCGCGCAGATAGCTCGCGAGCGGCCCGACGCCGTCCAGGTAGACGGGGTCGTCGTCGAGGTCGAGGCGCACTCCGTACGCCCGCTCGACGGCCTGGATGAGGCGGAGCTGTCCCAGCGACGTCAGGCCCAGGGCGACCAGCGGCGCCTCGGCGTCGAGCGCGTCGTCCCGGGTGATGTCCCCGTCGCTGGCGGCCTCCACCAGGTCGGCCAGGTCGGTGGTCAGGTCGGTGCTCATGTCGCCTCCCGGAGCTTGCGGACCTCGGCCGCTATCCCGGACACCGTCGGCGTGTCGAAGAAGACGTCGAACGCGACGGCGACGCCGAGCCGCCTGCGGAGGCGGGAGGTGATCTGGGTGATGGTCAGCGAGTGCCCGCCGAGGTCGAACAGCGAGTCGTCGACCTGGATGTCGTCGACTCTGAGGACCTCCCGCCAGACGTCGAGCACCTCGTGCTCGACGTCGCCGGGTCCGGCGCCACCGGGATTCGGGTGGTGGGGTGGTACGGCCGGCGGGGCATCGCGGTGCCGGCCCGGCTCGGCGGCGGGTGGGGCGAGGGCCTTCCGGTCGAGCTTGCCGTTGGGTGTCAGCGGCAGGGACCCGAGCGCGACGTACGCCGCCGGGACCATGTGTCGAGGTAGGTGCTGACTCAGGTGACGGCGTACGTCGGGGAGGTGTGCGGCGTCACCGACCAGGTAGGCGACGAGGTGGGCGTCGGCGCCGTCGCCGTGCACGGCGACCGCGGCCTCCCGTACGCCGGGGGCGGCGCCGAGGACGGCCTCGACCTCGCCGAGTTCGATGCGGTGCCCGCGCACCTTCACCTGGCTGTCGAGGCGGCCGACGAAGTCCAGCATCCCGTCGGCGTCCAGCCGTACCAGGTCGCCGGTGCGGTAGAGGCGCGCCGAGGTGATCGGGTCGGTGACGAAGCGTCGCCCGGTCAGCTCCGGTCGGCCGCGATAGCCGTACGCCAGGCCGGCGCCACCGATCAGCAACTCGCCGGGCACACCGACGGCGACCGGGCGCAGCCGAGCGTCCCGTACGTGGACGGTGGTGTTGGCCAGTGGCGCGCCGATCGGCACCCGGGTCGGGTCGGTGCCGATCTCCGCCCAGGTCGACCAGATGGTGGTCTCGGTGGGTCCGTAGACGTTGACCAGCCGGCCCGTGGCCTCCCGCAGTCGGCGGGCCAGGGGCAGCGGCAGCGCCTCGCCGCCGCACAGCGCGGTGAGACGTGGCGCGGTCAGTCCGGCGTCGAGCAGCATCCGCCACGTCGACGGGGTCGCCTGCAGGTGGGTCACGTCGGCGTCGTCGACGAGCGCGGCCAGCGCCGAGCCCTGCCGGACGGTGACGTCGTCGGCGATGACGAGCGTCGCTCCGGCGGTCAGCGGGGCGAACAGTTCCAGCGCGCTGATGTCGAACGACAGCGACGTGAGGGCGATCCAGCGGTCGCCCGGCGCGGTCGGGGTGACGCGGTCCATCGCGGCGACGAGGTTCGCCAGCGCCCGGTGCCCGACCTCGACCCCCTTGGGTCGGCCGGTGGAGCCGGAGGTGTAGATGACGTAGGCGAGGGCGTCGGCGGGCGGCGGTGGCGGTGGGTTCTCCGGCTCGCCGTCGAAGGCGGCCAGGCCGTCGAGCGGCACCACCGCCGGTTCGGGCAGCGGCCCGCCGCGGTGGGCCAGGGTCAGGTGGGCGTGCGCGTCCGCGACGACGAAGTCCAGGCGCGCCAACGGGTACGTCGGATCCAGGGGCAGGTAGGCCGCGCCGGCCTTGAGGATGCCGAGGACCGCGACCACCAGTTCGTCACCGCGCCGGGCGCAGAGGCCGATCAGGTCACCGGGGCGGGTACCGCGCCGGAGCAGGCCGTGCGCCACCCGGTTGGCGAGCCGGTCGAGTTGCGCGTAGGTCAGCACGCGTGCGCCGAACAACAGTGCCGGCGCGTCGGGGCATCGCCGGACCTGGTCGGTGAAAAGGTCGACCACGGTGTCGGCGGGCAGCGGCCGGGCGGTGGCGTTGATCCGCTCCAGCAGCGCCCGTTCGGCGGTGGTCAGGGTGGGTGCGTCGCCCACCGGAAGGTCGGCGGCCGCCGCGGCGGCCAGCACGTCCCGGAGGTGGGCGCCGACACGCGCCAAGGCGTCGTCGTCGATGCCGTCTGCCGGGGCCTGCAGGCTCAGTCGAAGTCCGTCCGGCCCGTCGACGGCGAAGACGTGCAGGGACGACCGCAGGTGCGGGGGCGCGACGAGCCAGTCCACGGTCGTCGCGCGGTCGCCGAACGCCGCGGCCGGGCCCTGCCCGCGCTGCCGGTAGCTCACCGAGACGGGGGCCAGGGCGGCGCGCGTTCCGACCGAAGCGACGCGTCCGACCGGGACGACGCGGTGGGCGTAGGCCTCGCGCAGGCCGGTGCGGAGCGCGGCGAGGGTGTCGGACCAGGACGCCGCGAGGTCGATGTCGCAGCGGATCGGGAGTTCGTTCACCCAGGCCCCGGCCTGTCGCTCGACGTCGCGGGTGCGGGTCGACACGTCGACGGCGATGGTGACGTTCGACGTGCCATAGCGGGCAAGCAGCACCGACACGGCCGCGAGGAGCAGCTCGAATCGGCTCGCGCCGAGCGTCGCCGAGGCGGCGTCCAGCGCGCGGTCGAGAGTCGGGTCGACCGCGACGTGCCGGGTGCGAGCTGTGGCGACGCCATCCCCGGAGCGTCCGCCGCCGGGCAGCGCGACGGCCGACGGCTCCCGCCAGCGGCCACGCCAGAATTCCCGGGCGGCGGGTAGCGCGGCGTCGACCCGCGCGTGGTCGGCGGCAATCGCTGCGTCGACCGCCCCCGGCGGGGTCCGGGGCAGGTTCCCGCTGGTGTACGCGGCGGTGAGGCCGCGGACGATCAGCTCCTTGGTGTGGCCGTCGCCGACCAGGTGGTGTGCGGTGACGACGACGACCTCCCGGCCGTCGTCGACGCGCAGCGCCGCGCACCGCGCGAGCGGTCCGGCGGACAGGTCGAACGGTCGGCCCGCCTCGTCGGTAAGCGCGTCGGCGAGGGTGCCCGTGGTGACGGTGGCCCGCCGGATAGGACCCGGTGCAACCTCCACCCGGACGGCGACACCGTCGACCTCCGGGAAGGCGCCGCGCAGCGCGGGGTGGGCATCGGTGACCGCACGCCAGGCCAGGTCGAGGGCGTCGTCGTCAAGCGGTCCGTCGGCGGTCAGCGTCACGACCAGGTGATAGGCGGACGCGGTGTCGGTGGCCCGCGCGGTGAACCAGATCCCTTCCTGCACCGCGGTCAGGCCGGCGGTGACGGGTGGTGGCAGCACCTGCGTCACGATGACTCCTCGGCTTCCTCGAAGATCTCCCGGATCCGCTGTTTGACGACCTTGCCGGCCACGTTCACCGGAAGCGCCTCCAGTTGGATCAGGCGGGTGGGCTGTTCGTGCAGGGCGAGGCGACCGGCCAGGAACGTGCGTACCTGGACGAGCCGCAGTGGCGTGCGGGCGACGACGGCTGCGGCCGGCGTCATGCCGAGGACCGGGTGCGGCAGGCCGACGACCGCTGCGGCGGTGATGTCGGGGTGCGCGTGCAGGGCCTCCTCGACGGCGACTGTGGAGACCTTGTCGGCCCCGGACTTGATGACGTCGCTCGCGCGGTCCACCAGGTACAGGTATCCGTCGTCGTCGAGGTAGCCGATGTCGCCCATCCGGGTCCAGCCGTCGCGGAAGACGTGCGCGGTGGCGTCGGCGTCGCCGAGGTAGGCGCGGGGTGGCGCGGGTGTCGACAACCAGACCTCGCCGACGGTCCCGGGCGGGCAGGGGCGCCCGTCGGCGTCGACGACGCGTAGGCGGCTGCCGGCGGCGGGCACGCCGAGCGCGGCGGGCCGCTGCGGGTCGAAGATCATCGTGGTCTGCGCCGGGGCCGCCTCGGTGGAGGTGTAGTAGTTGACGACGGTCACGCCGGGCAACGCGTCGGCGAGCCCGGCCGCGACCGGGGACGGCAGAGCGGCCGCGGTCGAGCCGAGCAGGGTGAGGCAGCTCAGGTCGTGGTTGGCGCAGACGCCGGAGCGCAGCAGCTCGATCGCCATGGCGGGCACGACGAAGGCGGTGCCGACGCGGCGCTCGGCGATGAGGTCGGCGAAGCGGTCCGGTGTGAACCGTGGGAGCACGAGCATGCCGGCCTTGGCGACGAGGGCGTTGAGCAGCATCGTCTGCGCGGCGTTGCTGCCGACCGGGAAGGCGTGCAGGAAGTGTCGGGAGTGAGCCAGCGGCCGCAGGATCGGGCGCACCCGGGCGCCGTGGGTGATGTTGGCGTGGCTGGCGACGACCGCCTTCGGCCGGCCGGTGGTGCCGGACGTGTAGAGGATCTGGGCGGGAGCGTCGGGGGAGGTGGCGGGCAGCGCGGTCGGGTCGGCGTCGCCGTCGGTCATCGCCGTCCACTCGTCCGGACCGTGGACGGTGGTGCCGGACGGTGGGCGCACGCCGCTGCCGTGCACCACCGCCGCCGCGCCGCAGTCGTCGAGCAGGTACGCCACCTCGGCGGGGGCGTTGCGGCCGGAGACGGGCACGGCGATCGCCCCGGCCGCGAGGGTGGCGGTGTACGCGCTCGCGTAGGCGGGCCAGTCGCGCCCGCCGTAGAGGAGCGCCACCCGGTCACCGGGGCGCACCCCGTCGGCCCGCAGCGCCGCAGCGCCGCAGACGGTACGCCGCCACCACTCGGCCAGGGTCAGCGTGGTGCGGCCCTGTTCGATCGCGACGTGCCCGGGTTCCAGCGCGGCTCGACCGGCGAGCAGCCCGTGCACGGTCAGCGGCGCCGTCACCGACGGACCGTCTTGTCCGGGTCCGCCGCCGGTCGCGCGGATGGGGCCGTCGGGAGCCGACCTCGCAGCGCGGCCACCCCGACGAGGTCGTCGGCCTCGGCGTCGGGCACCGCGTCGTCGAAGGTGGCGATCCGTGGCCGGCGCAGCGACACCAGCACCACCGCCGCGATCGCCGCGGCGAGGATCAGGTAGAGCAGGCCGGTGCCGCGGCCGTCGCCGACCCCGAGCAGTCGTCCGGCGGTGCCGGCGAGTGCGCCGCCCGGCTGCATCAGCGGTTCGAGCAGGTGGCTGCCGACCGGCCCGACCAGCGTCCAGCCGACCGGCAGCGTCGACCAGGCGATGACGGTGTTGAGGGACAGGACCCGGCCGTGGAAGCGCTGCGGCACCTTGACCTGGACGATCGTCGCGTACACGCCGTTGAGCAGGACCAGCCACAGGGAGATGCCGAACGATCCGGCGGCGACCAGCCAGAGCTGCGGGCGCAGGCCGATCACGACGCAGCAGGCGGCCAGCCCCAGCGTGCAGCACAGCACCGTGAACAGGCGGCGGTGCCGCGGTCCGCCCCAGACGGCCATCGCCAGCCCGCCGAGCATCGCTCCGGCGCCGCCCGCCACGGAGACCTCCGCGACCTCGCGCAGGCCGGCGAACGACAGCACCAGCGGGCTCAGCATCATGAACAGCGGCGACAGGAACACGTTGAGCGCCATGAAGAACAGCAGCATCGCGCGGAAGTGCCGGTTGCCCCACGAGTACCGGAAACCCTCGGCGATCTCCGCCGCGACGCTCTCGCGGCGCTTCCAGGCCAGCGTGCGCGGGAACCGGATGGCCGCGACCAGCCCGATCGCGACGACGTAGCTGGCGACGTCGAGGACCAGGATCCAGCGCAGCCCGACCGTGGCGAGCAGGCCGGCGGCGGCGAGCGGCGCGAGCGTGGTGGCGACCCCGCTCACCATCTGCACGACGCCGTTGGCGTGCCCGAGATACTGCTTGGGCACCAGCTGGGGCACCGCCGAGCCGTAGGCGAGACGCTGGAACGCCAGCGCGACGGAGAGGCACCCGGCAAGCGGATAGATGTGCCAGACGTGCAGGGAACCGCTCCAGAGCAGGACGGCGAGGACCAACTGGACGCCGCCGGCGGCCACGTCGCCGGCGAGCATGACGGCACGGCGGCTGTGGCGGTCGACGATCGCGCCGACGAGCGGCGTGACGAGCAGCCCCGGCACGAGTCCGACGACTGCCAGCAGGGCGAAGTTCAGCAGCGAGCCGGTGCTGGCGAGCACCCACAACGGCAGGGCGAACTCGGTCAGGGTGGAGCCCAGGATGGAGACGAGCTGCCCGAGCGCGACGGCGAGGAACCGTCGCATGCTGGGTGGCGGCCCCGTGCGGACCGGCCGGTCGCCGACCCGTGAGGCGCCGTGCACCCACCAGGTGGCGTCCGGTCCCCGCGCCTCTCGGTGCAGGGTGCCCTCGGCGCCCGCGCGCACCGCCGGGTGCACCTCGGTGAGGATCCGCGCCAGCTCGCCGGCGCGCCACTTGAGGTAGAAGTGGCCGGCCTCGTCCAGGAGGACGACGGCCGCGGTGTCGGCGACGACGTGCCACTCGGTGTAGCGCTCCGAGTAGTACTCGGTGGCCGGGTCGCGGTCGCCTGCGACGGTGATCAGCGGGGCGGCCAGCCGCCGGGCGCCGGTGTGCAGCAACCGGGTGTAGTACTGCTCGGCGGTGTGCGTGTCGCGACGCAGGTTCCGGATGATCTGGCGGGCCTGGCCCGGCTCGATGTCGCCCATGTCCAGGCCGAGCGAGGTCAGCCAGTCGGCGTACGCGCGGTCGGAGCGCAGCCGGTCCATGTCGGCGACTCGCGACAGCGCGCTCAGTACCCGGCTGCGCGGGCGGGCGAAGGGGAACATCGCGCCCACGTAGACGGCCTCGGGGATCCGTCCGCGCTCCTCGAGCCGCCGGTCGATCTCCACGATCAACGCGGAGCCGATGGCACAGTGTCCGTAGAGGACGATCGGCCCCTCGGTTCTCGCGATGATCTCCGCCACGCAGCCGCCCGCGAGCGCGTCGAAGCTGAGCGCCTCCTCCTGCAGCCCGACGTCATGACCGGGGATGGCCAGCGACAGCAGGCGATGGCGTTCGGGCAACGCGTCGGCGAGCGGTTGGTAGACCACAGCGCTGCCGCCGCCGTACGGGACACAGACGAGGGTCCGCTCGGCGAGCCCGGACATCGGCCGGGTCAGCTCGTGCAGCAGCTCGCGGGGGCCCCGGTCCGCCGCCGGTGTGTCGACCAGAGCGGCCAACTCGGCGACGGTGCGATGTTTGAACAGGTCCATCACGGACACCCCGGCGCCGACAGCCCGGCGCAGCCGCGCCACCACCTGGGTGGCGAGCAGGGAGTGGCCGCCGAGGTCGAAGAAGTCGTCGTCGACACCGACGGCGTCGACGCCGAGCACCTGCTTCCAGATGTCGGCCACCAGGTGTTCGGTGGGCGTACGAGGCACGACGAGACCGGCCGTCGTACCCCGGCCGGACGGCGGCGCGGGCAGGGCCCGCCGGTCCAGCTTGCCGCTCAGGGTCAGCGGCAGCCCGTCGAGCGTCACCACCGCCGTGGGCACCATGTAGTCGGGCAGCCGGCGTCTGAGGGCGGCGCGCAGGACACCGGCCTCGGGTGGTCCGCCGGTGACGTACGCGACGAGCCGTTTGTCGCCGGGCCGGTCCTCGCGGACCGCGACGGCGGCGTCGGCGACGCCCGGCTGGTCGCGCAGGGCGGCCTCGATCTCACCCAACTCGATGCGCAGCCCGCGGATCTTGACCTGCCCGTCGATCCGGCCCAGGAAGTCGACGGAGCCGTCCGCGAGGCGCCTGGCGAGGTCGCCGGTGCGGTAGAGCCGGTCGTCGGGCCAGGGCCTCGCCGGTGTGCCGGGCGCGGCGCCGAAGGGGTCGGGGACGAACTTCTGCCCGGTCAGCTCGGGTCGGCGCAGATAGCCGTGGGCCAGGCCCACCCCGGCGAGGTGCAGCTCGCCCGGTACGCCGACCGGTTGTGGCTCCCCGTGCTCGTCGAGGACGTGGACCCGCATGTTGTCGATCGGAGTGCCGATCGGTACCCGGGCCCGCCCCCGCACGTTCTCGGCGGTGCAGTGGTGGGCGGTGACGTCGATCGCGGCCTCGGTTGGGCCGTACAGGTTGTGCAGGTCGGCCTGGGGGATCCGCCGAAGGGTCCGCTGGGCCAGGTCGACCGGGAGCTCCTCGCCGCTGCAGATGACCCGTCGCAGGGTGGCGCACCGCTCGATCTCGTCCTCGGCGAGGAACATCGCCAGCATCGACGGCACGAAGTGCGTGGTGGTGACGCCCTCGGCGACGATCAGGTCGCGTAGGTAGGCCGCGTCCTTGTGGCCACCGGGTCGGGCCAGCACGAGCCGGGCGCCGGTCAGCAGCGGCCAGAAGAACTCCCACACCGACACGTCGAAACCCGCGGGGGTCTTCTGCAGGACCGCGTCTGTCGCGTCGAGGCGGTAGCGGCGTTGCATCCAGAGCAGCCGGTTCACGATGCCCCGGTGGCCGTTCAGGACCCCCTTGGGTCGGCCGGTGGAGCCCGAGGTGTAGATCGCGTAGGCGACGTCGTCGGCGGTGGCGAGCGGCCGCGGAACGGTGTCCGGGTAGGCCGCCCACACGAGTGGGTCGTCGAGGTCGAGCACGACCGGCTCCGGGGTCCGTCCGCCGTCGGCCGGCGGGGGCAGGGCCGGGCGCGTCGCGGGGGCGGTGAGGACGACCGGCACGCCGGCGTCGGTGATCATGAAGGCGAGACGGTCGGGCGGGTGCTCCGGGTCCAGCGGCAGATAGGCCGCGCCCGACTTGAGGACGCCGAGCAGCCCGACGACGAGTGCGGGGCCGCGTTCGGCGCAGACCGCGACGAGCGTTCCGGGACGCGCGCCGTGGGCGCGCAGACCGTGCGCGACCCGGTTCGCGGCCGCGTCCAGGTCCGCGTAGGTCAGATGACGTTCCTCGGCGATCAGCGCGACCGCGCCGGGGGTGCGGCGGACCTGCTCCTCGATGAGTTCGTGCAGGGTGGCCCGGTCGGGAAAGTCGACGTACGTGTCGTTGGCGGCGTAGAGGATCTCGTCGCGCTCGCCGGCGGAGAGGCGCAGCAGGTGGCTCAGCGGCCGGTCGGGATCGGTGACGGCGGCCCGCAGCAGCGCGTCGAAGTGCTCGACGAGGCGCGCGACCGTGTCGGTGTCGAACAGCGCGGTGTTGAAGGTGAAGGAACCCCAGAGTCCGTCGGGGCCCTGCAGCAGCGACAGTTCGAGGTCGAAGCGGGTCGCGACGGCGCGGGCGCCGAACGGTGCCACGCGGAGCCCGGTCGTCGACTCGCGCCCGGGTTCGGCGTAGTTCTGCAGGGCGAACACGACCTGGAACAGCGCCGAGCGGCTGACGTCCCGGGGCAGGTTGAGGTCGGTGACGATCTGTTCGAACGGCACGTCCTGATGCGCGTAGGCGTCCAGGGTGGTCTCGCGGACGCGTGCCAGCAGCTGCGCGAACGTCGGCGCGCCGGAGCTGTCGATCCGCATGGTCAGCATGTTGACGAACATGCCGATCAGCGGTTCCAGCTCCGCCGCGGGCCGACCCGCCGACGGGGTGCCGATCGCGAAGTCGTCGCAGCGGCTGTGCCGGACCAGCACCGCGGCGAAGGCGGTGAGCAGCGTCATGTAGAGGGTGGCGCCGTGGGCGCGGCCGAGCCGGGTCAGCTCCTCGACGAGCGCGCCGTCGACGGTGACGCCGTAGCCCGCGCCGTCGAAGGTCTGCTCGGCCGGTCGGGGCCGGTCGGTGGGCAGCTCCAGGGGCCCGAGCCCGGCGAGCTTCGACCGCCAGTACGCCAGGTCCCGCTCGTGGCCGTCGGCGGCCAGTCGGGCACGTTGCCACACGGCGAAGTCGCCGTACTGGACCGGCGGGGCCGCCAGTGGGTCGGGCGCCCCGGTGGCGTACGCGTCGTACCAGGCGACCACCTCGTTGGCGAGCAGGTCCACGGACCACCCGTCGCAGGCGATGTGGTGAACCGCGAGCATCAACGCGTACTCGCCGGGCCGGATCCGCACCAGCGCGGCCCGCAGCAGCGGACCGATGGTCAGGTCGAACGGCTGCGCCAGGCGTTCGTGCAGTAACGCGTGCACCAGGTGGTCCCGCTCGTCGCCGTCGTGGTCGACGTCGAGTACGGGCAGCGGCACCGGCAGGGGTGGGTCGACGTGGACGACCGGCTCACCGGTGTCGGTGGCGGTGACCCTCATGCGCAGGCTCTCGTGGCGCGCGACGACACGCTCCAGTGCCCGGGCCAGGACCTCCGCGTCGACGTCGCCGTGGATGCGCAGCACGACCGGGATGGTGTACGCCGCGGTGCCCGGCGCGAACTGCTCCATGAACCAGAGCCGTTCCTGCGCGCAGGAGAGCGGAGTGGGCGTGCCGGGCGGGCGGGGCGTCACGGCCGGGGCGTCGGCATCGGTACCGGTCGCGGCGGCGCGCAGACGGGCGGCGAGCAGGGAACGTTTGGCGTCGGAGAGCGCGGCGCGCGGGTCCGCGGTGGCGGTCATCGCGCGGGTCCGGTCTGCGCGAGCAGGGCCAGGGCGTCCTCGTCGGTCAGCTCGGCCAGCTCGGCGGCGAGCGCGTCCTCGACCGCGGTGGCGAACGCGGCCAGCGTCGGCCTGGCGAACAGGGTTCGGATGGGCAGGTCGACGCCGATCGCGGCGCGCAGCCGGGCGATGACGCGCGTGGCGAGCAACGAGTGCCCGCCGATGGCGAAGAAGTCGTCGCCCACGCCGATGTCCTCCACCCGCAGCAGCGTCGACCAGATGCGGGCGACGAGAAGTTCGGCGTCCGTGGCCGGCGGGGCAGAGGTGACCGTCCGGGCCGTCAGGTGCGGGGCGGGCAGGGCGGCGAGGTCGACCTTCCCGTTACGGGTCAGCGGCAGCGACGGCAGCGTCACGATGCTGGTCGGGACGAACAGCGCCGGCAGCAGACCGGCGGCGTGTTCGCGCACGGCGTCCGCCTCGACTCTGCCGGCCACGTAGGCGACGAGGGCGTCGTCGCGGGCCACGACGACGGCCTGGACGACGTCGGGGTGTCCGGCGAGGACCGACTCGACCTCGCCGGGCTCGACGCGGACGCCACGGACCTTGAGCTGGCGGTCCAGGCGTCCGGCGAACTCCAGCACCGGTTCGCGGTCGAGGTCGCCACGCCAGCGGGCTCGGTCGCCGGTGCGGTAGAGCAGTCCCTCTCCGTAGGGGTCGGGCCGGAAGCGCTTGTCGGTCAGGTCGGGGCGACCGAGGTAACCGGCGGCGAGTCCCGCCCCGGCGAGGCAGAGCTCGCCGACGGTCCCGGGGGCGACGAGCCTTCCGTGCCGGTCGAGGACGTAGGCGCGTACCCCGCCGACGGGGCGGCCGATCGGCGGGCGTCGGTGCGCGTCGTCGGCGCCGAGGTCGATCGCCGTGGCGATGATCGTCGCCTCGGTGGGGCCGTAGGTGTTGACGAGCCGCACCCGGTCACCGTGCCGATCGCGCCAGGCGGCGACGGCGCCGGCGTCGACCTGCTCGCCACCGAGGATGACCAGGCGTAGCGCCGGCGGCCAGGCGGTGACGACGTCGAGCAGCGCCTGCCAGTAGGCGGTCGGCAGGTCGAGGACGGTCACCTGGGGATTGGTGGCGAGCACGTCCGGCAGGGTGGCCGGTCCGTCGGGCAGCAGGACCAGGGTGCCGCCGGCGGCCAGCGTCGGCCAGATCTCCTCGGCGTGGGTGTCGAATCCGACGGAGGCGAACTGCACCATGTGGTCGCCGGCGCCGAGTTCGTATGCGGGGACCATCCAGGCAACCCGGTCGGCGAGCGCGGCGTGCCCGACGGTGACCGCCTTCGGCTGCCCGGTGGAGCCGGAGGTGAACAGCACGTACGCGGTCTCGGGGGCGACCGTCCGCGGCCGGGGTGTGCGGCGGTGGACGCCAGTGGGGTCGACGACGGCGGTGACGCCGGCCTCGGTGGCGAGGGCGGCGTGCCGGGCCGGTGGCAGTGCGGGGTCGAGCGGGACGTAGCCGGCGCCCGCCCGCCAGGTGCCGAGCAGCGCCGCGACGAGATGCGGGCCGCGCGGGAGGCTGACGGCGACGAGGTCGCCCGGGCGTACGCCCTCGGCGTGCAGCCGACGCGCGTAACCGTCGGCGGCGTCGATCAGGTCGGCGTAGGAGACGCGTTCGTCGCCGCTGATCATGGCAACGGCCCACGGGCGGGCGGCGGCGGTGCGGGCGACGAGGTCACCGGCGTGGTCGGCGGTGTCGAGCGGGGGGCCGGCGCCGGCGGCGAGGAGCCGATTGCGGGTGGCGACGTGGACCAGCGGTAGCTGGTGCAGGGGGAGGTCGGGCTCGGCGGTGACGGCCGCGAGCAGGTCGGTGTACGCGGCGGCGAGCCGCTCGACTGTCGATGCCGTGAACAGGTCGGCGCGGTAGACGAGGACGGCGTCGACAGCGTCGCCGACGACGGTGGCCTCGAGCGCCAGGTCGACCGCGACGCCCGGGGGCCGGGTGCGGTGGGGCGCCACCGCGAGGCCGGCGAAGTCGTCGACGGTGGTGGTGGCGACGTCGAGGGTGGAGTGCATCGTGAACGTGGTCTGGAAGAGGGCGTTGCGGCTGGCGTCGCGGGGCAGGTCGAGATCCGCGACGAGTTGTTCGAAGGGGATGCCCTGGTGCGTGAGAGCCCCCATGAGCGCGGTGCGGGTGCGGCGGATCAGTTCGCGCGCGGTGGGCTCTCCGGACAGGTCGCCCCGGATGACCACGACGTCGCTGAGGTAGCCGACGACGTCTTCGAGGTCGACGTCGTCCCGGCCGGCGACCGGTGTGCCGACGCAGATGTCGTCGGCATCGCTGTGCTGCGCGAGCAGGAGCTGGTAGACGGCCATGAGGACCATGAAGGGGGTGCAGCGAAGCTCGGTGGCGAGGTCACGGACGGCCCGCACGGTGGCGGCCGGCACGCGGAACTCGACCGCGCCGGCGTCGGAGCCGCGCTCGGCCGGGCGGGGCCGGTCGGTCGGCAGGTCCAGGACCGGTGGGTCGGCGAGTGCGTCGCGCCAGTACGCGCGTACCTCGGGGTCGGCCGCCTGGGAGTGCCGGTCGCGCACCACTTCGGTGTACGGCCGGGGAGGTGGCGCGAGCGTCTGGCCGTTGTAGGCCAGGGCGAGGTCGCGGTAGAGCAGGTTGGTGGACCAGCCGTCGGCGACGATGTGGTGCACGACGGTGGCGAGGAGGTGGTCCTCGTCGTCGAGGCGGAGCAGGATCGCCCGCAGCAGGTGACCGTCGGCGAGGTCGAAGGGTTCGCGGAGGGCGGCGTCGAGTCGCGTCTGCGCGGCGGTGTCACGTTCGGCCGGGGGAAGGTGCCTCAGGTCGATCTCGGCGATAGTGGTCGGCCGGGGCGGCAGCACGCGTTGCCTCGGCGTGCCGTCGAGGTCGACGAAGGCGGTGCGCAGCGATTCGTGTCGGGTCGTCACCGCGTCGTAGGCGGCCGTGAGGGCGGTGCGATCGAGCGCGCCGGCCAGTCGGCTGACGACGCTGATGTGGTGGGTCGGCTCGCCGGCCGTCAGGCGGTGCAGGAACCACAGACGTTCCTGACCGGGTGAGACGGGTGCGAGCGTCGGGTCGTCCACGGCAGCCCTCCATGATCACCCGCTGTGTGACGCCTAACCCTAGGTTCGCCCCGGACTATTGGCAATAGTCTTTACAATTAACTGTTCGGGCTGCTCGGAGACTTGGGGCAGCACATTCGCACCGCGCGCGCCGCTGGACAGGGGCGGCCGGAGGAGGTCTCCTCGCCGACCGCGACGTGCTCAGCGGCTGGCTGCGGGGCGACACCGCAGGCGCCGAGCCGATCCGGGCCGGGGCGCCCGACGGCTGGGCCGTGCAGGACAGAATCGGCGCCGGCGCCCGCAACGACATGCCGCGGTGGTGCGGCCCCCGGGCCGCACGCCGATCGTGCTCGCCGGGGGCTAACCCCACCAGGGCAGGGCGCCGCTGCGCAGGTGGTCGTGCAGGGAACGGGCGACCTGCGC
This sequence comes from Micromonospora sp. NPDC051300, assembly GCF_044455315.1. Classification (NCBI taxonomy): domain Bacteria; kingdom Bacillati; phylum Actinomycetota; class Actinomycetes; order Micromonosporales; family Micromonosporaceae; genus Micromonospora; species Micromonospora sp. NPDC051300. The sequence continues at coordinate 91,749 of NZ_JBITEP010000024.1, forward strand.
CATCGTCGCCTCGCTGCCGGGCTGCGCGGCGGCGGGCACCCGGGAGGCCGTGAGCGCGGCGATCGCGTACGACTGCCCGTCGGCGTGTTCCACCACACCCACCTCGTGCCGCAGGTGCAGCAGGGTGCCGGTCTTCGACGACCACCGGGAGGCGTCGGAGGTGAAGTCCGGCGTCAGCCGCTGCCGGTGCAGGTTGTCGCCCAACAGTGTGCGTACCCGCGCGGCGGTGGCCGGGCGGATCGTGGTGGGCCGCCAGAGGGCGTGCAGCAGGTCGACGAAGGCCCGGGCCGATCCGACGTTGGCGCGGGTGACGTCGAGCTGCGGGAGCGGATGGCCCTGCCCGGGGGTGGCGGCGCCGATGGCGAGGGAGTGGGCCAGGTGTACCTGGTCGGGGCCGAGACGTTCCGCGGGTGTGTCGGCGAGTTCGCCGGCACGGTGCCGGACGGTGATGCCGTCGACGCGCAGCCGTCGTAGCTCGGCGGTGACCGCTGCCGGCGGAACGAGGTCGAACAGGGCGTCGGCGGCGACGGAGTCGCTGATCGAGGTGCTCACGTAGAGCAGGTCGTCGACGGCGATCCGCGCCGGGTGGCGGAAGCGGCTCAGCCCGGTCGGGCCCGGTGTGGTGATCCGGCCGGGCGCGACCTCCACGGGTGTCGCCGGGTCGAGGTCCCCGCGCGCGACCCGTTCCAGCACGGCGACCGCCAGCGGCATCTTCACCAGCGACGCCGTCGGGTACGGGGTGTCGGTCTCGAAGCCGATCTCCGCGCCGGTGTCGAGGTCGCGGACCAGGAACGCGCCGTCGAGTCCCGCCTCGTCGAGCAGGTCACGTGCGTTGCGGACGACCGCGACGGAACTCATGTCGACTCCCCGGCGCGGCGGTCACCGGGGTCGCCGCCCGCGGCCGGTTCCGGGCCTTCGGGCGCGCCCAGGCAGCGGGCGACGTCCCGGTGCAGGATCGTGCTGGGCTGGTCGAGGTCCTCGCGTACGCCGGCGGTGACGTGGTAGCCCCGGACGAGTCGTGGGTCGGCGACGGGACACCAGTGCAGGGCGAAGTCCTCGGCCTGCTGGCGGGAGCAGAGCAGCAGGTCGGGGGAGCCGAGGGCCGCCGCCGCGGCGTCGACGAGCGACGGCGCGACGGTCACCTGGGTCGGTGCCAGGCCGGCCGACTGTCCGGCACGGGTCAGCGGGTCCCGCAGGTGGGTGACGTCGTCCTCGGGTTGGATGAGGATCCGCCGCCGGGCCTGGGTCCGGGTCCGTCCGCCGCGCAGCGTCTCCAGGAACACCGTCGGCGCCGGGACCGGGGTCCGGGCGGCCAGTCCGAGCGGCACCCGCCAGGACGCCAGGGCCTCCGGAACCGCGACGATTCCGGCACCGACCTCCAGGGTCCGGCAGAGTCGTTCCCGCTCCTGCGGGCCGGCCGGCCGTACCTCCAGGTGGATCCGCTGCCGACGGGCCGCGACCACCAGGTCGGCGAGGCGGCGTGGCGGGCAGGTCTCGGGTACGGCGATCCGCAGCGGGCGCAGCCGGGCCCGCTCGGCGTCGTCGTCCATGGCGTCGGCCAGGTCGACCAGCCGCCGTGCCGAGGGCAGCATGTCCCGCCCGAACGACGTCAACCGCACCGCCCGGGACGACCTGTCGAACAGCCGCGCCCCGAAGTGCTCCTCCAGCGCGGCGATGCGGCGACTGGCGACCGGCTGGGGGATGCCCGCGGCGGCGGCGCCGGAGGTGAAGCTCCCGTGCCCGCTGACGGCGACGAAGGCCCGGCAGGCGGCGACCACATCCACCCGCCGAACCTAGTGCCGCATCAGGCAACGTTCGCCCTGTCGACTACCTCGCGTAGGCGTTCGTCGGAGGCGTTCTTGTTCCGCCAGATGATGTAGCGGCGGAT